>JAGPIQ010000183.1 GCA_018054895.1 Lutibacter sp.
ACTGTATAAAGAATTAGTAGTTTGTTTTACATCTTCTTTTTTTGGTGTTTCTTTACATGATTGCAAAGAAATTAAAATGAACAGAATACTGCTTAATAAAATGATTTTTTTCATATTAGTTATTTTAGATGAGTGTTTACTAAATTTATATATTGTTTTTTTGCTTCATCTTCAGATAAATGATTTAATTGAAACCAGGCATTTAATTTAAAAGCATTTCGCAAATCTTCTTCTTTCGTGTATGTTGGATCTTTATAATTATTTCCCTTTGTAGCTTGTTTGTAATTGGCATAAAGACGTAACATTATATCCGGAGCTAATTTAATTTTTGTTGTTGAAGCTATTTGATAAGCTTCTTCAAATTCTATGTTTAGTTCGGAATTCATATAGAATTTGGTTTTGTTTAGTTTATAATGTAGCGATAATTTGTTCTCCTCCTTTTACGGTGTCATTTAAATTGACAGTAATTTTAGAGTTTAAAGGAAGAAAAAGGTCTACACGAGATCCGAATTTTATAAAACCAGCATCAGTACCTTGAATTACTTCCATAGATGGTTTCGCATAATTAACAATTCTTTTCGCCAATGCGCCTGCAATTTGGCGGTATAATACCTCTCCAAACACTTTATTTTCTACAACAATTGTAGTTCTTTCATTTTCTTCGGAAGCTTTTGGATGCCATGCTACTAAAAATTTGCCAGGGTGGTATTTGCTAAATTTAACAATTCCACTTAGTGGGTACCTTGTTACATGCACATTTATGGGTGACATAAAAATAGAAACTTGAAGTCTTTGATCATTAAAGTATTCTTTTTCAAATACTTCTTCAATAACTACAACCTTACCATCAACAGGTGCTATGATAGTATGATCATTTAAAATAGTGTTCCTTTTTGGATTTCTAAAAAATTGTAAAACAATGATATATAAAAATAGCAATATGAAAATTAAGGAGCTGTTCAGCCATTTAACTTGAACAAAATAGTCAATGGTCAGTACTCCAATTCCAATAATTAATGTTGAAATTACTATAATTTTAAAACCTTCTTTATGAAACATATCTTATTGAACTAATTGTAAATAAATAAAAATAAATGGTGCAGCAAATATAACACTATCAAACCTATCTAAAAAACCACCATGACCAGGAATAAAATTACTACTATCCTTTACGCCTGCTTGTCTTTTAAACATAGATTCTATTAAATCACCTAAAACACCAAATATACTAACTATACCTGCAATAACAAGCCATTGTACCGTGGATAACACGGTAAAATTTAATGCTATTAAATAACTAGCTATAAAAGCAAATGTCATTCCTCCAATAAAACCTTCTATTGTTTTATTTGGCGAAATTCGTTCTAATAATTTATGTTTTCCAAAATTTTTACCAATTAAATAGGCAAAGGTGTCACTAACCCAAATTAAAATAAAAACCCCTAATATAGTAGTATTAACGTAATTAAATGTTCCATTTAAAAATGGAATTTGAACGATTAATGTAAATGGTACTACGATGTAGATTATAGATAAAAATATTTTCCCTAAATGACTTATAACTTCTTCTTTTTTAGCAAAAAGTATGGATGCAAATGTGATAAAAATTGATAAAAATAAGCATACTCCAACGTATTTAAAAATTTCCTTAGAAGGAACATCTTCCACATTTAAAATGTTTCCATAAACAAATAAAAGTATCCCAATTATGTAGGGATGTGAACTTTTTAGTCCAATCATTTTTTTAAATTCATACAAGCAAAACAGCATTAGAATAAAAAATAAACTTATAAATGTTATTTTACTGTATAAAATAGAAAAAATTAAGACACCAACAAATATAATTCCTGAGAGTGCTCTTTTAACAAATTGACTCATAAATTATAGATCTTCAAAAAGTAATAAATATAAGTTTTTGGTATTTGAGTTACCATAGCTCATAAAATCACTGTTTTTTAGGTTTATATTATAATTTTTAATGGCGCTTATATTACTAGGAATATTCCCTTGATATCTTGTTTTAATACCTGTTAAACTGTCGCTTTTTGTACTTACTAATTGGCTAGTAGTTGCGTAAACTATAAAGTTATCCGATATTTCTGAAATTTTATGTTCTTTTACTTGATTTGACGATAGTAAAATACTACCGTTTTCCGCAATTAAATGTTCACAACCTACAAAAAAAGGATAATCATTGTTAAACTTATCAGACTTCTGTATACCAAGTGTATTAATTATTTTCAGTAAATCAGTATCAAAACAGGTAATCGTTTTCCAATTATTTTCTTGTAAAATATTGGCTATATTTTGAGAAACTTCCTGTAATGAAGTACAGTATAAAAATTTACCTTGATTTTTGATAAATTTTTTAACAAATATTTGATCTAAAGGCAAGTTCTCTGTGTCCAAGAATTCTTCCTCGGATTCAGTTTGCTTTGGAGCACTAAACAATTTTTTAAAAAAACTCATTAATTTATATTGAATAAATTCAAAATTAGGAAAAACTTATCACTTTATTCAATTGAATCAGATGAATTTTCAATAGTACTCTCTTCTTTAGAAATCTCTAACTCTTTTTCAAATGGTCTTTTTCCAAAAATAACTTCTAAATCATTCTTGAAAATAACTTCTTTTTCTAATAAAAGTTCTGCAAGTGTGATTAATTTATCTTTATTGTCAGTTAAAATTTGAATAGCTCTTTGATATTGAGTTTCAATAATTTCAGAAATTTCTTTATCAATTATTTGAGCTGTTTCTTCACTATAAGGCTTTGTGAAATTATATTCTGATTGCCCAGAAGAATCATAATAAGTGATGTTTCCAATTTTGGAATTTAAACCATAAATTGTAACCATAGCTCTAGCTTGACGTGTAATTTTTTCCAAATCATTTAAAGCTCCGGTTGAAATTTTATCAAACATTATTTTTTCTGCAGCTCTACCAGCCAATGTTGCACACATTTCGTCTAACATTTGTTCAGCTTGTACAATCTGACGTTCCTCAGGTAAGTACCAAGCAGCACCTAAAGATTGACCACGAGGCACAATAGTAACTTTTACCAATGGAGCAGCATGTTCTAACATCCAGCTAGCAGTTGCATGTCCAGCTTCGTGGAATGCAATTGTTTTCTTTTCTCTTGGAGAAATAATTTTATTTTTCTTTTCTAAACCTCCAACAATTCTATCAACGGCATCTAAAAAATCTTGATGATGCACAGCTTTATTTCCTTTTCTAGCAGCAATTAAAGCAGCTTCATTACATAAATTAGCGATATCAGCTCCTGAAAAACCAGGAGTTTGTTGTGATAAAAATTCTAAATCCGCATCCTTATCTAATTTAATAGGTTTTAAATGCACTTTAAATATTTCAGCACGTTCAGTTATATTTGGTAAATCCACATAAATTTGGCGGTCGAATCGACCTGCACGTAATAATGCCTTATCTAATACGTCAGCACGGTTTGTAGCTGCGATAACGATAACATTAGTATCAGTACCAAAACCATCCATTTCTGTTAATAATTGATTTAAAGTATTTTCTCTTTCATCATTACCACCAGTCATATTACTTTTTCCTCTAGCTCTTCCAACGGCATCAATTTCATCAATAAAAATAATGGAAGGCGCTTTTTGTTGTGCCTGTTTAAATAAATCTCGAACTCTTGAAGCACCAACACCAACAAACATTTCAACAAAATCTGAACCGGATAATGAGAAAAATGGAACGCCAGCTTCACCTGCAACAGCTTTTGCTAATAACGTTTTTCCTGTACCTGGAGGACCTACTAATAAGGCACCTTTAGGTATTTTACCACCTAATGAAGTATATTTATCTGGAGTTTTTAAGAAGTCTACAATTTCTTGTACTTCTTCTTTTGCACCTTCTAAACCTGCAACATCTTTAAACGTTGTTTTTACTTTTTGATTTTCGTCAAATAATTTAGCTTTCGATTTTCCAATACTAAATATTTGGCCACCACCTCCAGAACCACCGCCAGACATTCTTCTCATAAAATAAATCCATAAACCAATTAAGAAGATAAATGGTAAATACATGAAAATTTGCTCTAAAAGATTCGTTTGTTCTTCATTTTTAATGTCAAAATCTAATGTATCTGCTGCTTTTGTAAGTTTTAATTGATCTTCAAAGTTTTTTAAATCACCAAAATTGTAGTAATACATTGGTGAGCTACTTGAGTAAATTGAGCTAGCATTTTTTTTATGCTTTTCTTTTTCTA
>JAGPIQ010000069.1 GCA_018054895.1 Lutibacter sp.
GGTGCTGCTGGTAAATTTCCTGCAATTGCGGTAAAATTAAACGGCGTAATCGCATATACAAATCCTTCTAACGGACGGTATTCTGTTCTGTTCCAAATTCCCGGAGCTGATTCTGGTTGATTGGTATAAATTTGAGTCATAAACTCTACATTAAAACGCAAAAAGTCTATCAACTCACAAGCTGCATCGATTTCAGCTTGGTAAACATTTTTAGATTGCGCAATCATTGTTGCGGCATTCATTCTATAGCGAAATGGTCCTGCTAACAAATCTGCTGCTTTTAAAAATATAGCTGCGCGATGTTCCCAGCTTGTTGCCGCCCATTTTACACGCGCTTCAGCAGCCTTTTTTACAGCTATTTCTATATGTTCTTTTTCTGCTAAATGGTATTTTCCAACGCAGTGTTTATGATCGTGAGGTGGATGAATAGTTACCGTATTTCCTGTTCTATATTCAGTTCCGCCAATATAAAAAGGAATATCAACTTGTTCGTTGTACATTTTTTTATAGGTTTCCAGTACAGCCTTACGTTCAAAACTTCCTGGAGCGTACGATTTAACTGGTTCGTTGATTGCTTTTGGTACATTATAAAATCCTGAAGCCATAATTATTTTTTTTAAATGATATTTAATATAAATTTGTTTACAAAGTTACAAAACAAGTTTTGGAGGTGCGCCCCCTAAACTGATACTCAATATACTAATTTTAATAACATGTGTACCGTTACCTATTTTCCGCTTCCAAATAACGATTTTATACTGACTTCAAATAGGGACGAGCAAAAGGACAGAAAAACAATTCCTCCAAAAAGCTATGTTGAAGACGGTATTAGATTAGTATATCCCAAAGATGAACTCGCTGGAGGCACTTGGATAGGTTTAAGTTCAAAGAATAGATTGGTTTGTGTATTGAATGGTGCTTTTTCTAAACACATTCGGAAACATTCCTATTTAAAAAGCAGAGGTGTTATTGCTAAAGAAATTTTAAAATTAGATTCCTTAGAAAACTATATTGAACACTTAAACCTTACAGAGATTGAACCTTTTACCATGGTCATTGTGGATTGGAATACATCATTAATATGTTATGAATTGGTTTGGGACGAACACATAAAACATTTTAACGCTTTAGAAAATGCGCCAAAAATTTGGTCTTCTTCAACACTTTATTCCGAAGAACATAAAAAAGACAGAGTACAATGGTTTCAACATTGGTTTGAAAAAAACGACATCAATAGCCCTTCTATTTTAGATTTTCATCATTCTCAATTAGGCACTGTTGAAGATTCCATTTTAATGAAACGCAGTTATGTTGAAACTGTTAGTATTACTTCTGTACAAAAAATAAATACAGCTATTGAAATGAATTATGAAGATTTGGTGAATGCTGAAAAAACAAACACACTATTTTCAATAGCTACACCTTAATACTTCTACCTATTGTCCAAAATGTAATTTTTTAAACAAATCCCACAACACAACACCGACACTTACTGAAATATTTAGCGAATGTTTTGTTCCTAATTGTGGAATTTCAACACAATAATCACTAGCAGAAACCACTTTCTGTTGTACCCCTTTTACTTCATTTCCAAAAACAACTGCATATTTTTGCTCTGGTTCAACAGTGAAGTTTTGCAACATCGTACTATTTTCAGCTTGTTCAATAGCCAATACTTTAATTTTTGAATCTTTTAATTTTTGAATCAAAGTCAACGTATCTTCCACATACTCCCATTCCACAGAATCTGTAGCACCTAAAGCTGTTTTATGAATATCTTTATGTGGAGGCGTAGCAGTAATTCCACACAAATAGATTTTTTCAATTAAAAAAGCATCGCTCGTTCTAAAAACCGAACCGATATTATTCAAACTTCTAATATTATCCAACACCACAATTAATGGAATTTTTGTGGTTTCTTTAAATTCTTCCACATTTAATCTGCCGAGTTCACTGTTTTTTAATTTTCTCATTATTTTGGTATCTAGTATTGGGTATAGTGTATTGGTTATTATGTTTGATTAGTTGCGTGATAAAAAAAGTAGGTAGTCTAAAAGTAATTATTTACACATACTTTATTAACGTTTCGCTTTTTGATTTTAAATTGCCTAATTATTATAAGCAATATTCAATTCCCCATTCAGTATGACCTCGACCTTCCCGACATTTCCAGTTCTTTTTGAGAGAAATAATTACCCATTGGTTCTTTGTTTTTTTCAATTCCATTAAATATTTTTTAGCCTTTACTGAATCATCTAATAGATTATCGTGAATCAGAGTCACAATAGTATTTCCATTTTCTGCAACTATTTCCGAAATTTCTATTAACTCATTCCCTTCTCCTTTCTCTACTTGCACTGGATAGTATAACTTCATCACTTCTAGTGCAGATAAATTTTTATTTGTTTCAGTTAATGTTCGAGTCAGTTTATCAGTATTTATAATTTCAAATTCCTCCTTAGACTTAATATATTTAAAAGAACTATTTCCGGCTTTTAAAATCAATTCATTTGTATTTAACTTCTGTATATTAAATGTTTCATCATTAATAGAAGATGTTCCATTTCCAATACTTTCTATCGTAAAGATTATTTTGTTACCATTTATACGCCAATTCTTATACAAAAGTGTTTTCATATTATCTGAACGTGCGGTCCCATTAGCAAACAAAGTAAAATTTAGAGCTACTTCAGAAGTATCTACCCAAGACCCAATAATTAGGGATTTGTCAAATTTAAAATCATTTATTTCTGCAACTTGTATTTCATTTTCTGTTTCTTTGTCAATACTATCTTTCTGCCCATTTTTACAAGAATTAAACAAAATAAAACAGAAAATTAAAAACCCTAATTTAATATTTTTCATTATTTATTATTTCTATTTTCTTAATCAATTTTAATGCCAACATAAAGTGACTCTTTCAAACAAACACCAACCACTAATAAAAAGCAGAATTAGTAATTTCCTTTCGTAATTACACTCTTTCAATCATTTAATTTTTTAATCTTTCAATATAAAATGTAACTTCGCAAAACTAACTTAATTTCCCATAAAATTGGCAGCAAAAAAAGAGAAAGTCACACCTTTAATGAAACAATACAACGCAATAAAGGTGAAATATCCTGATGCCATGTTACTTTTTAGAGTCGGTGATTTTTATGAAACTTTTGGTGAAGATGCAAAAAAAGCTTCCAAAGTTTTAGGAATTATTTTAACAAAACGCGGCGCTGGAAGTGAAACTGAAACCGCTTTGGCTGGTTTTCCACACCACTCACTAAATACGTATTTACCAAAATTAGTAAAAGCTGGAATGCGTGTTGCCATTTGCGATCAGTTGGAAGATCCAAAAATGACAAAAACCATTGTAAAACGTGGGGTTACGGAATTGGTAACACCTGGAGTTGCTTTAAATGACGAAGTGCTACAATCGAATACCAATAATTTTTTAGCGGCGCTACATTTTGGAAAAAAACACCTAGGAATTTCATTTTTAGATGTTTCAACAGGTGAATTTTTAACAGCGCAAGGAAATTCAGAATATATCGACAAGTTGTTGCAAAACTTCAGCCCGAGTGAGGTGTTGGTTCAAAAACAACATAAAAATAAATTTAAAGAACTTTTTGGAGAACGTTTTTATACGTTTTATTTAGAAGATTGGATTTTTCAAACAGAATATGCATTGGAAACCTTAACCAATCACTTCAAAGTAAAAACATTGAAAGGTTTTGGTATAGATGAATTGAATGAAGGTATTATTTCTTCAGGAGCAATTTTGTATTATTTATCGGAAACACAGCACAATAAATTAGAACATATTTCGGTAATTACCCGAATTTCTGAAGATAATTATGTGTGGATGGATCGTTTTACCATTCGGAATTTAGAGTTGTATAATTCGACATCAGAAAATGCAGTTACGCTTTTAGATGTTATTGACAAAACCATTTCGCCCATGGGTGGACGCTTACTAAAACGTTGGTTAGCTTTGCCTTTAAAAGACATCAACAGAATAAAAAAACGCCACGATATTGTAAAATATTTAATGGATTCTGATGAGTTTTTTGAACTCACAACCTATCAAATTAAACAAATTAGCGATATTGAACGATTGGTTTCAAAAGTAGCCACAGGAAAAGTAAATCCGCGTGAAGTTGTTTTGTTGAAGAATTCTTTAAATGCTATTATTCCAATAAAAGAAGCGGCTGAAAAAAGCGATAATGAATCGTTAAAAATCATTGGCGAACAATTACAAAATTGCAACACACTTCGCGAAAAAATTTCAAAAACTTTAAATGAAGATGCACCTGTAAATATTAACAAAGGAAATTCTATTGCTGAAGGTGTTTCAACAGAATTAGACGATTTAAGAGCCATTTCAACCAAAGGAAAAGATTATTTGGATGCTATGTTGGCGCGTGAAATTGAAAGCTCTGGAATTACTTCTTTAAAAATTGCCTTCAACAATGTTTTTGGCTATTATATTGAAGTTCGAAATACGCATAAAGACAAAGTTCCTGCGGAATGGATTCGCAAACAAACCTTGGTAAATGCCGAGCGTTATATTACGGAAGAATTAAAAGAATACGAAACAAAAATATTAGGTGCTGAAGAAAAAATTAGCAAACTAGAACACGATCTTTTTGCTGAATTGATTAGTAATTTATTGGATTATATTCAGCCAATACAGCTAAACGCACAACTAATTGCGCAAATAGATTGTTTGTGCTCCTTTGCGCAACTGGCAAAACAAAACAATTATGTACGTCCGCAATTGGATGAAAGCACCGATTTAGAAATTAAAAACGGTCGCCACCCAGTAATTGAAAAACAATTACCAATTGGCGAAGAATATATTGCAAATGATGTTGTTTTAAACATTCATCAACAGCAAATTATTATGATTACCGGTCCCAATATGAGTGGTAAATCGGCTATTTTACGTCAAACTGCATTGATTGTATTATTAGCACAAATGGGAAGTTATGTTCCAGCTCAAAATGCCAGAATTGGTATTGTAGATAAAATATTTACTCGTGTTGGCGCTAGTGATAATATTTCTATGGGCGAATCGACTTTTATGGTTGAAATGAACGAAACTGCCAGTATTTTAAATAATATTTCAGACAGAAGTTTGGTGTTATTAGATGAAATTGGACGTGGAACAAGTACGTATGATGGAATTTCCATAGCTTGGGCTATTGCGGAATATTTACACGAACATCCTTCAAAAGCAAAAACATTATTTGCCACACATTACCACGAATTGAATGATATGACCAAAACATTTGATCGTATTAAAAACTTCAACGTATCTGTAAAGGAACTAAAAGACAAAGTTATTTTCTTGCGTAAATTGGTTCCTGGTGGAAGTGAACATAGTTTTGGTATTTACGTAGCGAAATTGGCTGGAATGCCGACTTCGGTAATTCACAGAGCTACAAAAATGTTGAAGCAGTTAGAAAAAAATCATACCAATTCCGACATTAAAGAATCTTTAAAAAATGCTACTGAGGACGAAATGCAACTTAGCTTTTTTAAATTAGATGATCCGCTTTTGGAAGATATTAAGGAGGAAATACTTTCAACAAATATTGATACCCTAACACCTATTGAAGCATTGATGAAATTGAATGAAATTAAACGAATGCTTATCAAAAAGAAATGATCAACAACTTAGAACAAGGCTTTTTTGGTATTGGCATTCAAAACGGAAAAACTCCTGAAAATTTAGGCGTTTTATGGCGTTCTGCACAAAATATGGGCGCCAGTTTTATTTTTACTATTGGAAACAGGTATGCCAAACAAGCTTGCGATACACACAAAGCAACAGGTGCTATGCCTTATTTTCATTATGAAACATTTGATGATTTTTACAACAACTTGCCAAAAGGAGCGCAATTAGTGGGTGTGGAACTCAATGAACAAGCCGTACCTTTGGAAACATTTACACATCCCCGTCGTTGTGTATATTTATTAGGCGCTGAAGACCACGGATTGTCCAAAGCTGCTATTGAAAAATCTCATTTTTTAGTAAAATTTAAATCGACCTTAAGTTTAAATGTTTCGGTTGCAGGAAGTATTATTATGTACGACAGACAAGCAAAACTTTTTTAACATATTAACATCTAAATCTTCAACAAAACCCTCTTAATTCTTTAACATTTTTTTTGAAGTTTTTTTATTTATCTTTGCTCCTTCTAAACATTTATAAAATGTATTTATTTATTAGCGGTGCTGAAATTTTTGTAATTCTTGTAATAGCTGTTATGCTATTTGGAGCAGATAAACTTCCTGAAATAGCAAGAGGATTAGGTCAGGGAATGCGTCAAATAAAGGATGCTACTAATGATATTAAACGAGAAATTCAAAAAGGTGCTGAAAAAAACGATATCGACTTAAGTGTCATTACAGATTTAAAAGAGGAAATGAACAAGGTTAAAGATAATGTAGAAGAATACACAAGCCCTGTTACTAAAGTAAAAGATAAAATTATAGACGATATTTCCGGCCCTATAAAAAGAAATCTTTAAGCTGACTTATATTATTCTGGTATATTCAGTAACTCTTCAATATTTATTACAATAAATTCTGTTCTTCTGTTTAATTGATGCTCTTTTTCAGAACATTTTACGTTATTTAAACAACCATTAACCAACTTAGTTTCTCCATATCCCTTTGCGGTTATTCTATCTGGATTTATTCCTTTTGAAATGATCCATTTCTTAGTCGAATTTGCTCTATTTTCAGAAAGTTGTAAATTATAGGTGTCGTCTAATTTACTATCTGTGTGCGATTCCAACTCTAATTTTATTTTAGGATATTTTGCCAATATTTCCAATACTTTTTTCAACTTATTTATAGCTTCATCACGAATTACATAATCATCATTTCTAAAATAGATTGGTTCAATATTTAACAAAACTGATCCATTAGCCAATTTAAAATTTAAAGTATCTCTTAAAAAGCGTTCCTTTTCTAGTTGAGCTAGATCCACTCTTAAGTCTTCCTTTTTAGTATCGCATTCAACCAATCTTGACTTCGCTATTTTATAAGAGCTATAACTAAAATCAAAATCTTTTAAATACCCCTCATTTGCATAATTATCAAATTCTATTTCGGAGACTTTACTAAATTCAAATAAAACTCTGCTTGTAGGCCCCTCATTCTCTTCAACAGAGCCAATAATATTTAAATCTGGAAGAGAACTATCAATTATTAAATTAGAGACCTCTGCCGTGGCAATATGCTTTAAATTTCTACTGCATTTTGTAGCTAATGCTTCATTATTTGGACCATCAATATCATTTATGATCACTCTAAAATCATTTACTGGAATGGGTGTTCTTTTGTCTGACATTAAAAAAGTAAACCTAATACGACTTAAATTTTCCGGAATTCCTTTTTCTCTAGATAAAGAAGTGTATCTAATATTATCACCACTTTTTGTAAAAAACCCATCTTGAGGACCATTAATACGCTGAGCTTTAATATAAGTTAAAGAGGCAATTGTTGGAGAAGTTGCCGAAAATAATGTGTTATTTGTTTCATTTCCTAAAACAACACCTGTTATTTTAACAGACTCAAAAGTTTGAGCATATAACAACATTGAAAAAAACAAGTGTATAATTACTAGTAGGCAATTACAGACATATTTATTTCTATGTAGAAATAAGTTAAAAATGATATTAAGCTTGGGGACCATACACCTTAATATTTTTATAAAACGCTCTATAACAAAGTTAATATCTATTCACATACACTCAACATGTATGCTCCTAAAAGTACTTAAAAATCAACAAAAGGAATAATAAGAAGACTAAATGGTGTTTTTTTATTAATATATAGCGAGCTTAAATATATACACTAACATTATATAATAGCAAGTAACT
This sequence comes from Lutibacter sp., assembly GCA_018054895.1. GTDB lineage: Bacteria > Bacteroidota > Bacteroidia > Flavobacteriales > Flavobacteriaceae > Lutibacter. Next base: position 7,890 of record JAGPIQ010000069.1, read on the forward strand.
ACCTATAAAACAGAAAAAACCGCTAAATAGCGGTTTTTTCTAACAATATATTGATAGAATAAATTTACTTAACAGCCTCCGGATTAACAATCACAAACTCTGTTCTTCTATTTAATTCGTGTTCTGCTTCAGTACACTTCGCGTTATTTGAACATTTATTTACTAATTCAGTTTCTCCATAGCCTTTTCCTGTAATTCTTGAGGCATCAATACCTTTTCCTACAATCCATTCTAGGGATGATTTTGCTCTTCTGTTAGATAATGCCCAGTTATATGCATCTGGAGCTCTACTATCAGTATGAGAGCCTAATTCGATCTTAATTAAAGGATATTTCTGCATTACTTTAACTACCTTTTCAAGTTCAATTGCTGCATCTTTACGAATAAATGATTTATCTAAGTCAAAATAAATTGGATTGATATTTACCATCAATTTACCATTAACAACTCTAAAGTCACTAGCTTCTAATGTCAAACCGATAGACAACTCTAAATCTGCTCTAGTTGAAGTTACAAAGTCCTCTGAATCTTCATCATAGTTTTCTTTTGTACCAGTAACATTATATCCTTTGTTACAATCAACTTTAAAACCAAAAGTAGCATATCTATCTGCAATCGTACTTTCCACTTTTGCTCCATTAGCATCATACAGCACAACCAAAGCTCCAGGTAGTAATGCTCCTGTACTTTTCTCTCTAACAACACCTTCCACATATTGAATACAACCATCTTTTGGCGTATCTAATTCTTCAAAATAATAAATATCATCGTCTCCTTTTCCTCCAGGTCTATTTGAACAAAAGTGCCCTGATCTTTTTCCATTTTGAAATACAATTCCAAAGTCATCCTTTTCGCTATTTAATGGCGTACCCATATTTTTAGCTAATGACACACCTTGATTTCCAATAATTTTAGTTTGATATAAGTCTAAACCTCCAAAACCATCTTTATAACCATTTGATGAAAAATACAATACATCATTTTCATCTATATTTGGAAACATTTCTTTATTTGCTGTATTTACATTAGGCCCTAAATTTATAGGTTCTCCATAAGTTCCATCTGAATGTATATCTACACCCCAAATATCTGTTAATCCTAAACCTCCTGGTCTGTTTGATGTGAAATAAAGTTTCGTTTCTTTACTGTTTAATGTAGGATGACCTGTATCAAATTCATCACCGTTAAATGGTAACATCTCAATATTTTCCCACTCTCCATCTTCATTTACTTGAGCTTTAAATAATTGAATTAAAATCCAACCATCATCATCTTTTTTAGTTTTATTATTGATATAGTTATCACGACTAAAATAAACCGTTTTTAAATCTTTGGTAAATGTAGCATTAGATTCGTGGTACTTTGTATTTACTTTTTTTGAAAACAATTCTGTATCTATCAACTCTCCGTTTTCAGTAACTGTACCTCTGTATAATTCTAAAAATGGTTGTTTATTTAAATACCACGTTTTATTTCTCGATCCTTTTACCTTTTTTGAAGATGCAAATATTGCTGAATTTTCGCCAAAATAAGATACCCCGAAATCGGAATATTCTGTATTTACATCAATATTTTTAATGCTATAATTTTCACTCTGCGCAAAAGCCATAACTCCAAAAAGTAATACTATTATAAATGTAATTTTTTTCATATTATATACTCTTTTAAATTAGAAGAATCTAGGACTCTTAATCTTTTTAACATTAAAATCAAACAATAACAATATTTCGTGTGATCCTGAATTAAACTCACCAAAAGTAGATGTTGTATGATCATATGCATATCCAACTCTAAAATCATCATTTACTTGGAAACCAACTAAAGCACTTATAGAGTCATCAAATCTGTGAGATAAACCTAGTTCAACACGCTCATCAACTAATAAATTTAGTGATAAATCCACTGATAAAGGTGCTCCTGTAGTCGCTTTTATCATGGTTGATGGTTTTAACTTTAAGTTATCAGTAATATCAAATACATATCCTGAAGTTAAAAAGTAGTGCATTTTTTCAGATGCAGTACTATAAATTCCTCCATCTTTCTCCAAATGTCTAGTTTCTAAGAAATTGGGTGCAGATAAACCTGCATAAAAACGTTGGTTGTAATAAAATACCCCAGCTCCAAAGTTTGGAGATGTTTCGTGGACTGGAATATTTAATGGATCTGGATTATCTACCATTATTAATTCTCTAACATCCATAAAAGTTACACCCGCTTTTAAACCAAATGCTAATCTTCCTTCATCTGATGTTATAATAGTATATGAAAAATCTGCATATACATTATCCTCTTTTGTTGGTCCAATCTCATCATGAATAACAGATAAACCTAACCCTACAGCTTTTCCTACTGGTGAGTGTACTGCTAATGTCAAGGTTTGTGGTGCTCCGTCAACTCCAACCCATTGTGTCCTTCCTAAAATCCCAATACTTGTAACTCCTCGTGAGCCAGCATAAGCCGGGTTAAGTACATTCATATTGTACATATACTGCGTGTATTGAGGATCTTGTTGACCAAAAACAGTTGTTATGGACAGCAAAGCTAAAACCCCTAATAGTATTTTAATTTTTTTCATAAACTCTTAGTTTAAAATTCAGATTAGAGAGAGGCGGTTAACCTCTCTCCTTAAATTAATGTTTTTATCTTCTTAAATATATCCAACCTGTTTGAGGTTTTCTTTCGTTATTATTGAAATAAATGGTAAAGAAATAAGTACCTGTTGGTAATGGATCATTTGTAAAGTTCCATCTGCCTGTTGAATTTCCGTCCCACCACTGAGGAGTAGTTGTTGGATTTCCATTGTGCTTATAATCATACACCTTATTTCCATATCTATTCACAATTTCCATACTAAAGTCTGGGTATAAAACTTCTAGATGTTCTATTTCAAATACATCATTTATTCCATCTCCATTTGGTGTAAATCCTTCTGGAATTGTCATTGGAATTACAGGCTCTGTAATTGCTTGATCCATATCATCTTCGTGAATATCATTATTTCCTGGTGTAGAATCTAAATCTAACTCATTAGAGGCTATTACTTCGGCAATGTTATTCCAGTCTCCTGTTGGTAATACATAAGCTACAATTTTTAATGTTTCTGTAGCTTCAATTCCAATAGTTCCTACCGTCCACAATCCTGAAGTATCATCATACGTTCCAGTTGTTGTTGTTGAACTAACAAATGTATAACCAGAAGGTAATAAATCCTTCACTACAACACCAGTACCTTTGCTTGGACCTTCGTTGGTTAACTGTAACGTAAACACAACATTAGATTCTACAATTGGATACAATTTGTCAACAACCTTAGTTAATGATAAATCTGCAATAGCTATTGGAGTCGTAGCAATACAACTTGTATTGTTTGCCATATTAATATCTGTTTGGTGCAATGCTGTAATTGTAGCACAGTTTAAATAATCACCAGACTCATTAACAATGGCATCTATTACCAATATTTCAGTTTCTCCATTTACAATTTTCCCAACAGTCCATATTCCAGTTTCGTAATCATATGTTCCTCTTGTAGAACTGTAATTTACATAGGTATATCCTGTAGGTAATAAATCCGTTGCAACTACTTCTGTTGCATCAATATCACCATGGTTTGTTAATCTAATTTCAAAAGAAACTTGTGTATCTACAATAGGAGTCGAATTGTTTGCAACTACTGTTTTAACAATTCCTAAATCAACTGCTTGAATTGGAGGTGCAGATGCACTATCATAATCATCTTCAGTTACAACTCCATTATTTGGTGTAGAATCTACATCAATTTCATTTGCCGCAGTAATTTCAGCAATATTAATATAATCTCCACTATCCAATACAATAACATCCACTAATAGTACTGCTGTATTTCCTATTTCAATAAATCCAATATTCCATAATCCAGTTTTAGGATTGTAAGTACCTATAGAAGAACTATAATTTACATAGTCATAACCAGAAGGTATTAAATCAGTAACTTGAACTCCTGTTGCCTTAGTTGGTCCTTCATTATTTACTCTCACTTCAAAAGTTATCATATCACCCACTTCAGGATTCACAACATCATCAACTACTGTTTTAGTTAAACTTAAATCAATAAACGCAGTAGGAACAATTGATACACTTCCTACATTATTATTAGGATTTAAATCTGCTTGATCCGACGTTAATGACGTGGTTGTATTTGTTATTGTTTTTCCTAAAGTACCACTATCAACAGATGCTGTTACTGTTAAGGTTGCTACTGAACTATTTGCTAAAGTTCCTATTGTCCATAATCCTGAACCATAGTTATAAGCTCCATTTACCGTAGCACTACTTACATACGTAACTCCTACTGGCAATTTATCTACAATACTCACATTCGTTGCTTCGTCTGGACCATTGTTAGTAACCTTAATAGTATATGTAATGATATCTCCTTCATTAGGTGTACCAGAACTTACTATTTTAAGTGTTGCCAAATCTGCACTTGTAACGGTAATCGTTTCTTCGTCATCATCTGGTGTTAAGTTACTATCTTCTTGATCTTGTGTGTTACTAACTGTATTTGTTAATACTTGTCCACCTTGATTCATTCCTACAATTGCTGTAATAACAATAGAAGCTTCTTCACCTTTTGCTAAATTACCTACATTCCATGCTGGTGCAGTCCAAGTTCCTTTACTTGGTGTTGCTGTTCCAAATGTTAAACCTGCTGGTAAAGCATCTGTTACTACTAATCCTGTAACTGCTGCTTGTCCATTGTTTTTAACTTTTACAGTATATGCTACTGTGTCGCCTACATTTGGAGTCGCATTGTCAACTACTTTAGTCAATACAATGTCAGAATTTTTATTAACAACAATTTCCTCATCTAAATCATCTCCAGCTGTTGTTGGATCTGATTGGTCTCCTGTTGCTGCTGTAGTATAGTTGGTAATTGTTTTACCTCCTGTACCTACATTCACTATTGCTGTAATATTTAATGTTACTGTTGCTCCATCTGCTATTGAACCTATTGTCCAAATTCCTGAGCCACTGTTATAAGCTGCTCCTTTATCATTACTAACATACGTAAGGTCTGCTGGTAACAAGTCTGTTAAACTTACTCCTGTTGCATCACTTCCACCTTTATTTTCAACTTTTATTGTATAAACAATAGTATCTCCTTCATTTGGTGCTGAATTGCTAACTATTTTAGTAGTCACTAAATCTGCACTTGTAACGGTAATCGTTTCATCATCATCATCTGGTGTAGCATCTGTATCTTCTTGATCTTGTGTGTTACTAACTGTATTTGTTAGTACTTGTCCACCTTGATTCATTCCTACAATTGCTGTAATAACAATAGAAGCTTCTTCTCCTTTTGCTAAATTACCTACATTCCATGCTGGTGCAGTCCAAGTTCCTTTACTTGGTGTTGCTGTTCCAAATGTTAAACCTGCTGGTAAAGCATCTGTTACTACTAATCCTGTAACTGCTGCTTGTCCATTGTTTTTAACTTTTACAGTATATGCTACTGTGTCGCCTACATTTGGAGTCGCATTGTCAACTACTTTAGTCAATACAATGTCAGAATTTTTATTAACAACAATTTCCTCATCTAAATCATCTCCAGCTGTTGTTGGATCTGATTGGTCTCCTGTTGCTGCAGTAGTGTAGTTGGTAATTGTTTTACCTCCTGTACCTACATTCACTATTGCTGTAATATTTAACGTTGCTATTGCTCCATTTGCTATTGAACCTATAGTCCATAACCCAGAACCATTGTTATAAGCTCCTCCTTGGTCATTGCTCACATACGTAAGACCTGCTGGTAATAAATCGGTTAAACTTACTCCTGTTGCATCACTTCCACCTTTATTTTCAACTTTTATCGTATAAACAATAGTATCTCCTTCATTTGGTGTTGAATTGCTAACTATTTTAGTAGTCACTAAATCTGCACTTGTAACTGTAATAACAGCCGTTGGATCATCAATAGTAGGTGTTGGATCTATTTCATTTACTGATATTGAAGTAATTGTATTTACAATTGCTGTTTGAGCAGCTGTACCATCTGCAGTTACTAATGCATCTATTGTTAAAGTAGCAGATGCGCCAATATCAATTTTCCCTATCGTCCAAGTTCCACCTAAATAAGTATTTACAGAACCTCCTGTTGCTACATGTGCAACATAAGTTGTTCCTGCTGGTAAATTATCTACTAAACTTACGCCTGTTGCAACACTTGGTCCAATATTAACTACTGTTAATGTATATTTTACAATATCACTTGTATTTGGTGTTGCATTGTCAACACTTTTAGTAG
>JAGPIQ010000184.1 GCA_018054895.1 Lutibacter sp.
AATTTACTTTATTTCATTCCATTTACCCGCATTAATAGGGGAAATTTTCATTAAATTTTCTTTCAGGTTAGAGGTGTCAAACCTTGGCCCATCTGAAAAAATATTTACTATTTCATCTGCTTTGGAATCTGTAAAAATACGCAATAAAAAAGCATCTGGGCGTGCATCATAAATAGATTTAAAAATAGAAATAGACTCATTTATATTTTCCTTCGCATTTTTTAAATCACTGCTCATAAGATCCAACCCATTTCTATGGTATTGATAAATGGCACTTCTAAACGAGCTATATGTTGGCGATACTAAATTGTCAATTAATTTAAATCGTGTTTTGGAACCATCATTTTGGTTCCAACCTACATAACCACTTTGCTGCGCTTGAACTACTATATTTTGAGCTATTGAATAATAGGAAGTTCCTCCATTTAAGGTAAATGTATCCGCATCCATACCTAAAACAACGTACATGTAAAATGTAACAACTGAAACCAAATTCGATTCAAATGAATTTTGGTTAAATTGTAGTGACTCATATTCCGTATATTGAAATGAGAAATTATCATCTTTATAGTTAAATACAGGTGTTAAATAGGAAGAATTAAATACTGGTCGTGATGATTGTATTTGAATATGCCCTTTAAAATCGCTTCCAGTTTGTTCTAAAATTGTAATTGTTAGGTTACAATTTATTTTTTCTTGAAGCTTATAACTTAAATTTGTCCATCTTTTTTGATTTACAAATTCATTTAATGAACTTTCTAAAGTTGCAAAAACTTGTTTATTTGAACCCGGAACTTTATCCGCATTTATGCTAATTGTACAATTCAGTTCTTGAGCGTTTATAGCACCAATAAAAAGAAAAAGAAATACTATTTGAATTAGTTTAAGCATTATAGTTTCATTAAAATTTCATTAAAAATATCTATTGCCACTTCCGACTTAGATTTTAAACTAAATTCCGAAATATTTTCCGATTTATCTATTAAAGTAACTTTATTTGTTTCTTTTTGAAAACCAGCTCCTTTATCTTGTAAGGAATTTAGTACAATTAAGTCTAAATTTTTCTTTTTCAACTTACCTTTTGCATTTTCCAATTCATTTTCAGTTTCCAATGCAAAACCAACTAAATATTGTTGTTTTTTTATTGCTCCTAAAGAAGCTAAAATATCTTTAGTTTTTACTAATTCAATAGACATTGAATCAGAAGATTTTTTTATTTTATTGTCTGCAACCACTTTTGGCTTATAATCCGCCACTGCGGCTGCACAAATTGCAATATCTATGGTAGCATACAGTTTATGAACCTCATTATACATATCCTCTGCACTAACAACATTAATTCTATGAATTAAATTATTAGAAACCTTTTCATGCGAAGGTCCTGAAATTAAATAGACCTCAGCACCCAAATTTGCGGCTGATTGCGCTAATTGAAATCCCATTTTTCCAGAAGAATGATTTCCTATAAAACGAACAGGGTCGATAGCTTCGTATGTTGGACCGGCAGTAATTAATACTTTTTTACCGAATAAAGGCAACCCTTGTATTATATGGCTCTCCATAAAAGAAACAATATTCTCAGGTTCTTCCATTCTACCCTCACCCTCTAAACCACTTGCTAAAAAACCTGTGGATGGTGGGATAAAAACATTCCCAAAATTTTGTAATTTCTCAATACTTTGCTTAGTTGTTGGATGTTTATACATATCCAAATCCATTGCTGGAGCAAAATACACGGTACTTTTTGCAGATAAATAAGTGGCTAACAATAAATTATCGCAAACGCCATTGGCCATTTTTGATAATGTGTTTGCGGTAGCAGGCGCTACCAACATGTAATCTGCCCATAAACCTAATTCAACATGGCTATTCCATTCCTCAGTATCATTTTCGCCTTTTTCAAAAAAAGTGCTAGCTACTGGGTTTTGAGATAGAGTTGATAGCGTTAATGGAGTTACAAAATCTTTAGAAGCAGGTGTCATAACGACTTTAACGTTTGCACCTGCTTTTATAAATAGTCTAACTAAATGAGCTGTTTTGTAAGCAGCAATACCCGCTGTTACGCCTAAAAGTATATTTTTACCGCTTAAAATTGACATTTAGTTTTTCACTTCTGGAGTTCTATGATATATTTTTCCATCTAACCATTCTTGTACTGCAATTGCAGATGGTTTAGGTAATTTTTCGTAAAATTTAGAAACCTCAATTTGTTCTTTATTTTCAAAAACTTCATCTAAGCTATCAGTGTATGTCGCAAATTCTTCTAATTTTTCAACTAGTTCATTTTTTAAATCCATACTTATTTGATCCGCTCTTTTAGCTATAATTGTAATAGCTTCGTAGATGTTATTTGTTGGCGCCTCGATTTTATTTTTATCGTACGTAATAGTTGTATTAGGTGCCTTTGTGTTTTTATATTCCATTAGGTTGTGTTTTTAGTACTGGTAATGATGAAATTTCTTCCTTTAAATTTGTTACTAATTTTTCCGCTTCTTCTGAATATTTAGATTCAGGGAAATTTCTTTTAAATTTTTCATTATATTTAAGAGCATCTTTTAAACGTTCTTCTTTTTTAAGAATATAACTTTTCATGGCTAAATTATATCCGGACTTAAACTTTAAATACAAAGCTTCTTCTCTATATGAAGTTCCTAAAAAATCTTCTAACAAATTATCAAAGGCAGCAATTGATGAAATATAATCTTCTGTGTGATAATATTGCTTCGCAATTTCAAAAGATTTTTTCTCCAATTTAAAAGTTAATTCTTTAATGTTTTTGTTAGCGTCCTTAATAAATTCAGATTCAGGATACTTATATATAAAATTTTGCAAAGCTATTATGGCTTCTTTTGTATCTTTTTGATCCAAACTGTAAACAGGAGAAGCTAAATAATAACTTTGAGCAGACAAATACGCTGCTTCTTCCACTTTCGAACTTTTAGGATACCCTTTTACAAACTTATCAAAATAATATGCTGCTAAGCTATATTGCTTTGTGTTATAATGGGCTTGAGAAATCATGTATTGAATACGCTCCATTTGAGGCTTGCCTCTATAGCTTGGCGTAATTTTTTCAAACAATTGAATGGCTTTACTGTACTTTTGTAGTTCGTACATTTCAGTAGCCATTTTATATTGATCCTCGACAGTACCTTTATTCAATACTTTTTGATATTCACCACAAGACGAAAGTCCCATAGCAATCAACAAAATGAAAATATAAAATTTATTTTTTTGCATTTGGCAAAATTAGTTATTTATTATGGATTATTAAAATGATTTTTTTTGCTGTAATATTCCACAAAAATAACTCGCTTTTATAATAAATATTGCTTAGCGTTCTTAATTGTTTGTTAATAATTAAACTCCTGGAGCTACCGAACTTACTACGGTTAACTGTTTAATATCATTATCAAACAAGTATAAACCTCCTTTATCATCACCAATTAAATTAATTTTATCTAAAATTGTACGCGCTTGTGCTTCTTCTTCAATTTGCTCTGCAACGTACCATTGAAGGAAATTATGCGTGGCATAATCTTTTTCTTCTAATGAAATATGAACTAACTCATTAATGCTTTGTGAAACATAAATTTCATGTTTAAAAAGTGTTTCAAACATTTCTTTAATGGATCCGAAAGAAACTGGTGGTTTTGATAATTCAGAAACAATTGCATGCCCTCCTCTTTCATTAATGTATTTGAAAAATTTCAGCATATGCATACGTTCTTCATCAGATTGACCATACATAAACTGAGCAACACCTTCTAATCCTTTTCCTTCAGACCAAGAAGCCATTGCTAAATATATTTGAGATGATTCCGCTTCAATTCTAATTTGCTCATTTAAAGCTTTTTGCATTCTTTCAGATAACATAATTTTATTTTTTTAGGTTGATTATCAGATGATGTCTAATAATTATCTACAAAGTTATTGATTTTTTGTTGCAAATCATAGGAAGCTTCCACTAAAGGTAAACGAACTTGATTAGAGCATATATTTAATTGTTGTAACATCGCTTTTATTCCTGAAGGATTACATTCTTCAAAAATATAATCAATACTATCCATTACTTTGTATTGCAATTGATTAGCACCTTCAATATCTCCGTCCAATCTTTTTTGAATCATTGCTGAAAAATCTTTTGGAAGCGCTTGTGCAATAACAGAAATAACGCCTGCTCCACCTGCCAATGTCATTGTTAACGCAAT
>JAGPIQ010000185.1 GCA_018054895.1 Lutibacter sp.
TTGTAGGTATTGTGTGGTTTGCATCCAAAATTTATAGAGTAGGAATTTTAATGTACGGAAAAAAACCAACGTATAGAGAACTGTTTAAGTGGTTGAAATATTAGTTAGAAGTCTGAAGAATGAAGTCAAAAGTCAAAAGTCAAAAGTCAATAACTAGCAACCAAATACCAACAACCAAATACCAAATAAAAAAAAATGTCGAAAATATTAATAATAGAAGATGAAGCTGCGATTCGTAGAGTGTTGAAAAAGATTATTTCAGAAGAAAACCCAGACTATGATGTTGAGGAAGCAGAAGATGGATTGATAGGTTTAGATATGATTATAAAATCCGATTATGATTTAGTGCTGTGTGATATAAAAATGCCCAAAATGGATGGTGTAGAAGTGTTAGAGCGCGTAAAAGTGCTAAAGCCTGAAATTCCTATGGTTATGATTTCTGGGCATGGAGATTTAGATACTGCAGTGAATACTATGCGTTTAGGGGCCTTTGATTATATTTCGAAACCACCAGATTTAAACCGACTATTAAATACGGTTAGAAATGCGTTAGATAGAAAAATATTGGTGGTTGAAAACAAATTGCTAAAGAAAAAAGTGAGCAAAAAATATGAGATGATTGGAAATAGTGAGGCGATTTCTCATATTAAAACAATGATTGAAAAGGTGGCGCCAACGGATGCTAGGGTTTTGATAACTGGTTCAAATGGTACTGGAAAAGAATTAGTGGCACATTGGCTACATGAAAAAAGTGAGCGAACAAAATTACCTTTAATTGAAGTAAACTGCGCTGCAATTCCATCAGAATTAATTGAAAGTGAGTTGTTTGGTCATGTAAAAGGATCATTTACAGGAGCAAATAAAGATAGAGCTGGTAAATTTGAAGCTGCTAATGGCGGAACCATTTTTTTAGATGAAATTGGGGATATGAGTCTGTCGGCTCAGGCAAAAGTACTAAGAGCACTTCAGGAAAATAAAATTGCCAGAGTTGGTAGTGATAAAGATATTAAAGTGGATGTACGCGTAATTGCGGCAACTAATAAAGATTTACAAAAAGAAATTGCAGAAGGAAATTTTAGAGAGGATTTGTACCATCGACTGGCTGTTATTTTAATTAATGTGCCATCTTTAAACGATAGAAGAGATGATATTCCTTTGTTAATTGAATTTTTTGCGGATCAAATAGCGCATGAACAAGGTTCTGTAGTTAAAAAGTTTTCGGAAGGAGCAATTAAATTATTACAAAATTATAATTGGACAGGTAATATTCGTGAATTAAGAAATATTGTAGAACGTTTAATTATTTTAGGAGAAAAAGAAATTTCAGAAAGTGATATTGTCCTTTTTACAAGTAAAAAATAATTAAGAAAATAGTTACTAAAAAGAGATGCTATGCATCTCTTTTTTTTGTTTCAAAACAATTTATAGTATTTTGTTATACTAGATAAATCGCTTATAAATAATTCTTATAGAAGTATAAGTTTTAAGGATTGAAAATTCTAAAATAGAGAAGATTTGACTCGTACATTTGCCTTAAGAAAAAAACAATATTAATTATAAAATTATAAAATAGATGGCAACATTAGTAGGTAAAAAATTTCCAGATTTAAATGTAGATGCAATGAACGAAATGGGAGATACGTTCAAATTAAATGTTTTAGAAGAAGCTTTAAATAACAAAAAGAAAGTCTTATTATTTTGGTATCCAAAAGATTTTACTTTTGTATGTCCAACAGAATTACACGCGTTTCAAGAAGCTTTAGGAGAATTTGAAAAAAGAAATACCGTAGTAATAGGAGCGTCATGTGATACTCCAGAAGTACATTTTGCTTGGTTAAACACATCAAAAGATAACGGAGGAATAGAAGGGGTTACGTATCCAATTTTAGCAGATAGCAACCGTAATTTATCAAGTCGTTTAGGGATTTTAGACATTGTAAATGAAATCTATGACGAAGAAACTGGAACTGTAGAAGTAGAAGGTGATAATGTTACGTACAGAGCTACTTATTTAATTGATGAAGAAGGAACTGTGTTTCATGAAGGTGTAAACCATATGCCAGTGGGTAGAAACGTAAAAGAATTTATGCGTTTAATTGATGCGTATGCTCACGTACAAAGTCACGGTGAAGTTTGTCCTGCAAACTGGGAAGAAGGAAAAGACGCTATGACAGCAGATAGAAAAGGAACGGCAGCGTATTTAGCATCACATTAAAAAACAGGATATGTTTCAAGAATTAACAGAAGATAATTTATCTCAAATTATAAGTGGAAATCAAAAAGTAGTGGTGCAATATGCAGCTACTTGGTGCGGAAATTGTAGAATTATGAAGCCAAAATTTAAAAAATTGGCTTCTGAAAATGAAGATATGGTTTTTGTAGTTGCAGATGCTGAAAAGTTTCCAGAATCTAGAAAGTTAGCGACTGTTGATAATTTACCAACATTTGCAACCTTTAAAGATGGTGTTTTTGTAAATCAAACGCAAACAAATAAGTTTGAAGTTTTAAAAGAATTAGTAGATGAAGTTACCAATAGTTAAACATTAACCAGTTTTATTGCTGAAAATGATGAAGACTATGTGCATGAAACCATTGAAACATTGGAAGCACTAACTGAAGTTTCATCGTTAAAAGATGAAGAGTTAGATGTTATTGGCGAAATCATTTCTAACTTATATGGCGCATTGGAAGTTGATAAAATGATAAAAGAGGGAATCCCTCAAAAAGAAGCTTTAAATACTTTTATGCAACGAGTTCTAGGTTCTATTGATACCTAAAAAATAAATACTACTATTAAAATCACTACTAATTAAATCAATAAAAAATCCCGAAATATTTCGGGATTTTTTTATTATTAGATAGTTGAAATCTACTCATTTTTAGTGAAACAGAGTGTTTCAGATTAAACCAAATGCCTCTGAGCTTTGTATGAAGAGCGAACCAAAGCACCACTTTCTACATATTTAAAGCCCATTGTGAGTCCAATTTCTTTGTATTTATCAAATTGTTCAGGGGTAACAAAATCTTGAACAGGTAAGTGTTTTTTAGTTGGTTGTAAGTATTGACCAATGGTTAAAATATCAACTTTAGCATTGGCTAAATCTTGCATAGTTTCAATTACTTCTTCTTCAGTTTCACCTAAACCAAGCATAATACCTGATTTTGTTCTACGTTGTCCCTGATTTTTCATATACAATAACACTTCTAAACTACGGTCGTATTTTGCTTGAATTCTCACTTCACGTGTTAATCTACGCACAGTTTCTAAGTTGTGTGAAATAACTTCAGGAGCTACCGCAAGTATACGATCTATGTTCGTTGTGTTTCCTTGAAAGTCTGGAATTAATGTTTCTAACGTAGTTTCAGGATTGGCTCTCCGAATAGCATTAATAGTTTCTGCCCAAATAATAGAACCACCATCTTTAATATCATCTCTATCAACTGATGTGATAACAGCGTGTTTAATATTCATTAATTTAATAGAGCGTGCTACTTTTTCTGGCTCTTCCCAATCTACCGTTTCGGGTCTACCAGTTTTTACGCCACAAAAACCACATGAGCGTGTACAAATATTACCTAAAATCATAAAGGTAGCAGTACCTTCAGTCCAGCATTCTCCCATATTGGGGCAACTTCCACTGGTACAAATAGTATTTAACTTGTATTTTTCTACTACACCACGTAATTCGGTATATTTTTTACCAACAGGTAATTTTACGCGTAACCATTTTGGTTTTTGTACTGTAGTAGGTGTTATTATTTCTTTTTCCATTTTAGTAAAATTGACTGTAAAAATACAAAGAATTTATAAACTTGCCATAAGCCAAATGCTAAAACCTATCATAAAAATAATTCCGACATAACTTAATGCCTTAAATTGTGTAGAAGGTTACCATTCTTTTGGTGTGTGTTTTCCAGAAATTAAAATGAAATTTATGATTGCAAAAAAGGGAGCGGTTAAAAAAGAAAGTACTGGGGCTATTTTTATTTACACGCCCATTTCTCTTTTCAAAAACACGAATATACAAACAGTTCCAATTGCTAAAAATCGTACCTGAAACCAACGTTAGCACGAACTGCAATGGCTGTTTCTACAAATAAAAAACAAGGACTATTGTATGAAATTATTGAAGGATTTTTGGAATTAATTTACACCTTTATTTTTAATTATTTCGGCTAATAATTTTTTCGCTCGCATCAATTTTACTT
>JAGPIQ010000070.1 GCA_018054895.1 Lutibacter sp.
TGCGAACATCCTCCAAAAACCGCTTCCATAGTTTGGGAAGATAGTTATAATTGGAAAGATGCAAATTGGATGAAAACCAGAAAGAAACATAATGCATTAGACGCTCCTTATTCTGTGTATGAAGTGCATTTAGGATCCTGGAAAAGAAACATCGAAGAGGATCGGTTTTTATCGTATTATGAATTGGCGGACGATTTAGTGAATTATGTAAAAGAAATGAATTTTACACATGTGGAATTAATGCCAATTATGGAATATCCGTATGATCCGTCTTGGGGATATCAATTAACAGGTTATTTTGCACCAACTTCACGTTTTGGTTATCCTGATGAATTTAAATATTTAGTAGATAAATTACATCAAAATGGTATTGGATTAATTTTAGATTGGGTGCCTTCACATTTTCCAGAAGACGCACATGGACTTGGCTTGTTTGATGGTACACATTTATATGAACATCCAGACAGGAAAAAAGGATATCATCAAGATTGGAAAAGTTTAATTTTTAACTATGGAAGAAACGAAGTAAAATCGTTTTTAATTAGTAATGCTATTTTTTGGTTCGACCAATATCATGCGGACGGATTAAGAGTAGATGCTGTGGCTTCTATGTTATTTTTAGATTATTCAAGAGAAGATGGAGAGTGGGAACCGAACGAATTTGGAGGTAGAGAAAACCTAGATGTTATTGCATTTTTAAAAGAACTGAACGAAGAAGTGTATAAATCATTTCCTGATGTTCAAACAATTGCAGAAGAATCAACAGCATTTCCAATGGTTTCAAAACCAACATTTATGGGTGGTTTAGGCTTTGGAATGAAATGGATGATGGGTTGGATGCATGATACCTTAGATTATTTTGGGAAAAATCCAGTGTACAGAAAATACCATCAAAATGAAATTACGTTTAGTTTAGCGTATGCTTTTTCTGAAAATTTTATGCTTCCATTATCTCATGATGAAGTGGTGTATGGTAAAAATTCCATTTTAGGAAGAATGCCAGGCGATGAATGGCAACGTTTTGCGAATTTAAGATTGTTATATGGCTATATGTTTACACACCCAGGAACAAAATTATTATTTATGGGTAGTGAATTTGGTCAATATAATGAATGGGATTTTCAATCTAGCTTAGATTGGAATTTATTAGAATTTGAGCCACATCAAAACATGAAAAATTATTTTTCAGATTTAAATGCTTTTTATAGAGCAACACCAGCTTTGTTTGAAGTGCCGTTTTCACAAGATGGTTTTGAATGGATTAGCTATGATGATTCACAAAATTCCGTAATGTCATATATTCGAAAAGGTAAGAACGAAAAAGAAAAAGTAGTGGTAGTTTGCAATTTCACACCTACAACTTTAGAAAATTACACCATTGGAATTCCAAATAAAGGTACTCTAACCGAAATTTTTAGTAGTGATGACAAAAAATATGGAGGTAGTGGAGTTACCAATACTTCTTTAAAAATTAAAAAAACTTCTTGGAATGGACGCGATTATTCTGTGGAATTAACACTTCCACCATTAGGAATAACGATTTTAGAGTTAAAATAGCATATTTATCTCAATAAATAGAAAATGCACCTATAATTTTGAAAATTTCAAAATAGAATAGGTGCATTATTATTGAAAAGCAATGAGCTAATTATAAGAATTTTAGTAGGTTTGCAAAAATATCAAAAATTTATTATTTATGATTTTAAGTACAGAATTAGAATACAAAGGAGATTTATTTCCATCAAAAATAGTTTTTTATAAAAAGCATGTAAATGTTTTATATTTTAAAAGTGAAAATGGGGTAGTAATGCAAATTACTGTTGAAAGAGATAGTGTTTTACGTTTTAGATATAGCACTACAGGTTTATTTGATAAAGATTTTTCGTATGCAATTACAATGTATGCGAGTAAAGGATATAACCATTTAGAAATTACTGAAGATGATGACTTTTATACCATTACAACTTCAAAATTAATTTGCTACGTGTCTAAATTGGACATGCGTAAATCCATTTATGATGTAAAAGACAATACTCTTTTATTAGAAGATGAATTAGGTTTCCATTGGGAAGAAAGTTATGAAATTGGAGGAGATGTTGTGAAAATGTCTTTAAAATCGCAACAAGGAGAAAATTTTTATGGTTTAGGTGACAAGCCTGTTGAAAATAATTTAAAAGGAAAGCGTTTTCAAAACTGGGTAACAGATTCTTTTGCGTATGTAAGAGGTACGGATCCAATTTACAAGGCAATTCCTTTTTATACGGCTATTCAAAATAAAAAATCGTACGGAGTATTTTTTGATAATACATTCAAAACGTACTTCGATTTTTGTAGTGAACGTAGAAACATAACAAGCTTTTGGGCTGAAGGTGGTGAAATGAATTACTACTTTATGTATGGGCCAGAAATGACAGAAGTGGTTTCAAATTATACCGATTTAACAGGTAGACCACAACATATTCCACCAATGTGGGCATTGGGTTTTCACCAATGTAAATGGAGTTACTATCCTGAATCAAATGTAAAAGAAATCACAGCAAAATTTAGAGAACTTCAAATTCCGTGTGATGCCATTTATTTGGATATAGATTATATGGAAGGTTTTAGATGTTTTACCTGGAGTAAAGAGCATTTTCCTGATCCAAAAAGAATGGTGAAAGAATTGGCAGATGATGGATTTAAAACTATTGTAATTATAGATCCAGGAATTAAAATAGACAATGAATACAGTGTGTTTAAAGAAGGTTTAGAGAAAGATTATTTTTGTAAACGTGCCGATGGACCTTATATGAAAGGTAAAGTTTGGCCAGGAGAGTGTTATTTTCCAGATTACACAAAGCCAGAAGTAAGAGAATGGTGGGCGGACTTATTTAAAGAATTAATTGAAGATATTGGTGTTGCTGGTGTTTGGAATGATATGAATGAGCCGGCAGTTATGGATGCGCCAGGAAAATCGTTTCCAAATGATGTACGTCACGATTATGATGGAAATCCTTGTAGCCATAGAAAAGCACATAACGTGTATGGTATGCAAATGGCACGTGCAACTTATCATGGTTTAAAGAAATTTAGCTATCCAAAACGTCCGTTTGTAATAACTAGAGCTGCTTATTCGGGTACACAACGGTACACATCCACATGGACAGGTGATAACGTAGCTACTTGGGATCATTTAGCCATTGCAAATCAACAAGCACAACGTATGTGTATGTCTGGTTTCTCATTTGCAGGATCTGATATTGGTGGTTTTGCGGAACAACCAAGTGGAGAGTTATTTGCACGTTGGATTCAATTAGGAGTGTTTCACCCTTTTTGTAGAGTACATTCATCAGGTGACCATGGAGACCAAGAGCCTTGGGTGTTTGGTAAAACGGTAACAGATATTGTGCGTAAATTTATTGAAATTAGATATACATTATTACCTTATTTATATACTACTTTTTGGAGATATACAGATGAAGGTATTCCAATTTTAAAATCATTGGTATTATTTGATCAGGATGATGCAAATACGCATTATAGAAATGATGAGTTTATTTTTGGAGAAAAAATATTGGTTTGCCCTATTATTGAAGCGAATTCAAAAGGTAGAAGAATGTATATTCCAAGAGGGAATTGGTATAATTTTTGGGACAATACAATTGTTGAAGGAGGAGAAGAACTTTGGGTAGATGCAGATATTGACAGTATGCCAATTTTTGTAAAAGAAGGGGCTATTATTCCTAAATATCCTGTTCAGCAATATGTTGGAGAAAAGGTAATTGAGCAGTTAGACTTAGATGTTTACTTTAAGCTAGGAAAAGAATCTTCAGAAGTTTATGAAGATGCTGGAGATGGCTATGATTACAAAAAAGGTAGATTTAGTTTAAGAAACTTTAACCTAGTAGGAAAAGAAGATTCTTTAACGTTACTACAGTTTAAATCTGGTAAATTTATTACTAGTTATGAAACATTTAAAATTAATATTCATGGATTACCATTCACTATTGAAAAAATTGAAGTTGATAATGAAGCTATCGATATTTCAAAAATAAATGGAGTGGTAACTTTTGAAGTTACGAAGGAGTTTAGAGAAATATACATTACTGGAACCAAAAAATAATTTCAACTCTATAAAAACTGAAAGCCTCTTAAGAAATTAAGAGGCTTTTTTTATGAGTTTTATTTTAACAGAATTCATTATTAAAATTTATAGTAAATATTAGGATCTATTAAAAATGACATTTTAATGTACCCTAAAAATCTTATTTTTATAAAAATGTACAAATATTTTTATAAAATTGACTAAAAGCTTCATGTTAGATGCGTTCTTTTTGCTCAAATGTGTATATTTGGTTCATTAAAAAATCAAAATAATCGATAATGAAACTTTTAGAAAATAAGACATCTTTAATAACAGGAGCGACACGAGGAATTGGAAGAGGAATTGCAATTACATTCGCTAAACAAGGCTCAAATGTGGCATTTACTTACAATTCATCCGTAGATGCAGCAAATGAATTAGTAAAAGAATTAGAAGCTTTTGGCGTAAAAGCGAAAGGTTATCAATCAAATGCAGCAAATTACGATGCAGCACAAGAATTAGCAGCGGATGTTTTAAAGGAATTTGGAACAATTGATATATTAATTAATAATGCTGGAATTACGAAAGATAATTTATTAATGCGTATTTCTGAGGAAGATTTTGATACCGTTATTGAAGTGAATTTAAAATCTGTTTTCAACCTTACAAAAGCAGTTATCCGACCAATGATGAAACAAAAATCAGGTTCTATTATAAATATGAGTTCGGTAGTTGGGTTAAAAGGAAATGCAGGTCAAACTAATTATGCAGCTTCAAAAGCGGGAATTGTAGGATTTTCAAAATCTGTAGCATTAGAATTGGGTTCAAGAAATATTCGTTGTAATACCATTGCTCCAGGTTTTATTGAAACTGAAATGACAGGAAAATTAAATGACGATGTTGTGCAAGGTTGGAGAGATGCTATTCCTTTAAAAAGAGGTGGAACTCCTGAAGATATTGCAAATGCATGTGTGTTTTTAGGTTCTGATATGAGTTCTTACATAACTGGTCAAACGTTAAGTGTTGACGGTGGAATGTTGACATAATAGCTTGTAATTTATTAAATTATAGTAGAAATAAATGGAGTTTTTAAGTAGTGTATTATTAATTGTAGCATTTCTTGCTGCACTATTAATAGCGTATTTTCAATACTTCTATAAAAGTAAGGAAAAGAGCCAATATATTTATTGGCTCTTTTTTATACGCTTTAGCGTGCTATTTTCAATATTCCTTCTTTTTATAAATCCTTCCTTAAAAAAAATGAATATTGAAATTGTGAAGCCAAATTTGGTGGTTGCAATTGATAATTCTTCTTCTATTAAATACAATAAGCTTTCTGAAACTGTTGAAAATTTAGTAGTATTATTAAAAAAGAATACAGATTTGAATGAAAAATTCGATATCAAGTACTTTAGTTTCGGATCGAAAGTAAATATATTGGATTCATTAGCATTTAATGAGCCGAAAACAAATTTAGCCGAACCTTTAATTGAATTTTCAAAAATAGTAGCGGAAAAGGTGAGTCCTACGATCTTAATTTCTGATGGAAACCAAACTATTGGAAATAATATAGCGTATACAAATTATAAAAACCCTGTGTTTGCGTATGTTGTAGGCGACACTACTTCGTCAGAAGATTTATATATCCATCAAATTAACGTCAATAAATTTAGCTATATCAACAATAAATTTCCTGTGGAAGTTTTTGTGAACTATAATGGTGGAAATAAAGTTTCAAAACAGTTAAGTGTATTTTATAAAGGGAAAAGCATTTATACTAAACAACTAGAGTTTTCTTCAAAAGAAAATGCGCAAGTAGATTCGTTTTTTTTAGAAGCAAAAGAAGAAGGGAACCAATATTATACAGTTAAAATTGAAGCGTTAAAAAATGAAGTAAATAGCTTTAACAATTCTAAAACCATTAGTGTAAATGTGTTGAAGGAACAATCAAAAATTGCTGTAATTTCTTCCATAATTCATCCAGATTTAGGCTTGTTAAAAAAAGCTATTGAAAGTAATAAACAACGCAGTGTTACTTTTTTAGATCCTGCTAATTTAAAAAATGAATTATCTAATTTTCAATTAGTTGTGTTATATCAGCCGAATAATAGCTTTAAGACTATTATTCAGCAATTAAAAGCGAAATCAATTCATTATTTAATAGTTACAGGTACAAAAACAGACTGGAATTTCTTAAATAACAATCAACAAGTTTTTTCAAAAAAAGCAATAGCTCAAACAGAAAATTTTAGTCCAGTTTTAAATATGGATTATAGTAGTTTTCAATTAAAAGATATTGGTTTTTCAAATTTTGCACCCTTGGAAGATTTATTTGGAGCAGTAAAATTCAATGTACCTTTTAATACCTTATTATTTCAAAAAATAGGAAATTTTAATACTGAAAATCCATTGTTGGCAACATTTGATGATAATGGACAAAAAGGAGGTGTTTTATTGGGTGAAGGGATTTGGAGGTGGCGAATGAATAGCTATTCCGTAAATAAATCATTCGAACCGTTTGATGGGTTTATGGCGAATTTAATTCAATTTTTAGGATCAAATAAATCAATGAACCGCTTACAAGTAACTGCGGAAGCCTTGTATTATTCCAATGAAACCATTCTTTTTTCAGCAAATTATTTAGATGCAAATTATAATTTTGATAGTAGGGCAAAACTTTGGTTAACAGTTTCAAATAAAGCAACTAATTTTAGTAACAAAATACCATTATCAGTAGGTTCTCACGGTTTTTATACAGAATTAAATAAGTTGCCTTCTGGTGATTATAATTATAGTGTACGTGTTGAAAACCAAACAGATACTGTGGCTGGAACATTTACTATTTTACCTTTTGAAATTGAACAACAATATTCGAATTCAACAGATGAGCAGTTAAAATTAGTAGCACAAAATACTGGAGGCGCTCTATTTTATGAACAACAAGAAGATGCTTTAATTTCCAAATTATTAGAAGAAAACGTCTTTAAAAGTATTCAAAAATCCACCATTGAAAAAACACCATTAATTGATTGGAAATGGCTTTTAGGATTCATTATTCTGTTATTATCTATTGAATGGTTTACACGAAAATACTTTGGTAAAATTTAAGTTTTAAGGGGACTTTCTTGTATGTTGCTACTTAAAATAAATCTAGGCTCTATATTTATTAAGGGGCTATAAGAAGAACTACAGATCTTGCTTTTACAGTGTAGAATTTTTCTTTCAATATTTTAGTATTATTAGGCATCACAATATCTTCTGGAGACGGCAACGAGGTGTCAATTATGCGATACCAATTCTTTTTATTAAAATTTTGAGGGTCTGGAATTTCAAAAATTAAATCTGCTGAATAGGCATTACAAGCAATATATAGTACAGAATCTTTTTCTTTGGCACTTACCGTACCAGCCAAACTGTGTGATGTAGAACTCCAATCTGGTTGGTTCAAATAAATACCATGCCATTCAATTTGTCTTCTTTTTTGAAGAAATTCCAATAAAGGTGGCTCAAGTTCGTCTTTCTTTGCATCCATATTTATCCTAAACATATTCAACATCCTTACAAACCGAAATAGTGATGCGTTTTTTTCTAAAAGGTCCCAATTAAACCAACTTACTTCATTATCCTGACAGTATGCATTGTTATTTCCCAATTGTGTTCTTCCAATTTCATCTCCCATCAAAATCATTGGAGTACCATAAGAGAGTAGGGTAACGACCATGAAGTTTTTTATTTGCTGCTTTCTTAATTTTAAAATAGCAGGATCTTTAGTTAAACCTTCAACACCACAATTCCAACTTATAGTATTACTATTTCCGTCGTTATTATTTTCTCTGTTGGCTTCATTATGTTTTTCATTGTAAGAAACCAAATCATTTAACGTTAATCCATCATGACAAGTAATAAAATTGATACTTGTACTAGCTGATCTATTCTTACTTCCATAAATATCAGGACTTGCTAAAACTCGAGCAGCAAAATTAGAGACAGAACCTTCATCTCCTTTTATAAAACTACGCACGTCATCTCTAAACTTTCCATTCCATTCTTTCCATTTACCACCAATAAAAGTTCCTACTTGATAAAGACCCGCAGCATCCCAAGCCTCTGCAATTAGTTTGGTTCCTGCCAAAATTGGGTCTGATTCAATTTCCCACAGTATTGGTGGATTTTTCTGAGGAATTCCATGCTCATCACGTGATAAGATAGAAGCCAAATCAAACCTAAACCCATCAACATGCATTTCTGATACCCAAAACTGCAGACTATCCATAATCATTCTTCGTACTACTGAATTATTAGGATTGATAGTATTGCCACAACCGGAATAATTACCATAGTTATAAGTATTACCTTCCATTAAGTAATAAGTCCTATTCTCAACGCCTTTAAAACTAATGGTAGGTCCGTTTTCACCACCTTCAGAAGTGTGATTGTAAACGACATCTAAAATAACTTCTATATTTGCTTTGTGCAAAGCCTTAACCATATCTCTGAATTCATCTAAAGGTCCCATAATATCTTTACGGGAACTGTATGCTCTATGCGGTGCAAAAAAAGATACCGGACTATATCCCCAATAATTAATATTCCCTTCAGAAGCATCTTGTTCATCAAACTGAAAAACAGGAAGTAATTCTACTGCGGTAATCCCTAATTTTTTTAAATAGGGTATTTTTTCAATTAATCCTACGTAGGTTCCTCTTTTGCTTTCTTCAACACCTGAATTTGGATGCTTAGTAAACCCTTTCACATGTAGTTCATAAATAATAGTTTTGGAAAAAGGACAACGTGGATAGCGATCTCCTTCCCAATTGTATGTGTTGGTTTCCACAACAACACTTTTCATAGCGCTTTGAATGTTATTACCAGGTTTTATGGCTAAATTTCGCTGATATGCTTTTGGTTGAACTACCAATTTGCTATAAGGATCAAGCAATACTTTTTCTGAATTAAAACGAAGTCCTTGCTCAGGGATAAACGGACCGTACACTCGAAACGCATATATTTGTTTGGCTTTAAGTCCCTCAATAAAAATATGCCAATAGAATTCTGTTCTATGTTTTTTTTTGTCTAAAATTATGATGTCACTAGGTGCATTATCGTCTGGTTCATCAAATAAAAGTAGCTCAATACCAGTACTGTACTTAGAGTAAATACTAAAATTTACGCCATTGCCTTGTATGGATGCTCCAATAGGAAAGGACTGTCCTTTACCAATATATTTATGTGTATTTAGCATTTATATTTATTTCTGTTGAATACTTTAAAGGTTAATGTTCTTAAAATATCAATAGTTAGTTTACCATATAGTTTTTTAAATTTTACCAAAGTGTTTTCTAAGTTTGTATAAATTCAATTTAATAATTAATCAGAAAGAATAAAATAGAGGATTAAGGTTGGTATATATGGTGAACCTTAGATTTCGTTAACACTGATAAGCTCTATTTCTTTATTTAAATTTCGTTCAGTTTTATGAGTTATAATTTTGATTTTAAGTTGTTTAAATCTGAATAGTTCTTCTTTTCATAACTTTTTTATGATGTATAAATATAATGAAATTTTTGGAGTAGGCAGTAGTAAAAATATGTTTGATGTGATGAATTCAAAAAGAGAATTAAGATCAGTTATTAGTTAATTTACAGCGTTTTAAAAATCTAATAAATAAATAGACATCGAAATAATTGTTAAAAATAGGTTTTCACTTCAGTTTGTTGTTAACTATAAATAAAGCAAATAGCAATATCAATATTATTGATTGTAATTAGTACGCTATTCAATTTTTAATTAGTAATATTTGCCTTCTAGAATAATATTCAATTTTGAATATCTAATTTATGGGGAAAATAGGAGCTATTATATTGTCTTTTACCATTTTATTTCAAAGTTTTAGCTTTGAGCCAGGTGACGTATATAATTTTTCCACTTTTATAAATCATGTAAGTAGTCATATTGAAAGTGGTGATAATTTTGCCGATTTTATTGATTTACATTACGGAGATAAAGCAAATTCTCATCAAAATAAGCACAAAGAACATCAAGATTTACCATTTAAGCATCAACACGTTGATTCTCAAATGCAATTAGTATTTGTGTTTAATAGTTTAAATATAGATTTATATATGAAAGAAATGGGGTTTGAAAATAAGAATTTCAACTACAAAGAACCCTCTTCTAATCAATACACCTACAACTTTTTTCAACCACCACAAAAGTAACATAGTTTCGTTTTTTTATTAATAAATTTGAGAGTCAACACGTTGATTTTCAATACTACGCATTACTAATTAAATACATTATGTTACAGAAAATTATTAAGTTAAGCATTGATAATAAGCTAATTATATTATTAATGACCGCCGCTATTTTTGGATTTGGGTTGTTTTCATTAACACAAATTTCCATTGGCGCAGTACCAGATATTACTAATAATCAGGTACAAGTTATCACAACCTCAGGTAATTTATCTACGCAGGACGTAGAGCAATTTATTACCTATCCAGTAGAATTAGAAATGGCAAACTTGCCGGGAGTTACTGAGATCCGTTCTATTTCAAAATTCGGATTATCGGTAGTTACCATTGTTTTTGAAGATAAAATAGGCACTTATTTACCAAGGCAATTAATTGCTGAAAAAATTAAAGCAGCTTCAGAAAAAATTCCTGAAGGATTTGGAACTCCAGAAATGGGACCCATAACCACTGGTTTGGGTGAAATTTATCAATATACCCTAGAAACAACCCCAGAATTTAAAGAAAAATACTCACCAATGGAATTGAGAACCATTCAAGATTGGGTGGTAAAACGTCAGCTTTCTGGTATTCCGGGAGTTGTAGAAGTAAATACTTGGGGTGGATTTTTAAAGCAATATGAAGTCGCTTTAAATCCTGAGAAATTAAAATCGATGAACATTACACACGCTGAGATTTTAGAAGCAATTGAAAAAAACAATAGCGTTGCAGGCGGTGGATATATTGAAAAATCGAATGAAAGCTATTTTGTTCGTGGAGAAGGAATGATAAAATCCTTAGATGATATTGAAAATATTGTAGTTAAAAATGTGGAAGGAGTTCCAATTTTAATCAAAAATATTGCTGATGTTAATTTTGGTTCTGCCAACAGATTTGGAGCCATTACAGGAAATGGAGAAGGAGAGAAGGTGTTGGGACAAGTAATGATGCTAAAAGATGGCGATTCTAATAAAGTAATTGAAGCTGTAAAAGAACGTGTTGCTGAAATTCAAAAAACATTACCAGAAGGTGTTTACATCAATGGGTTTTTAGAACGAAGTGAATTAATTGGTAAAACAACATTTACTATTGCTGAAAATTTAATTTTAGGAGTTTTAATCGTAATTTTTGTGGTGATTCTATTGTTAGGAAGTTTCCGCTCAGGAATTGTGGTGGCTTCTGTAATTCCGTTGTCCTTACTTTTTACCATTTCCTTCATGTACATTTTTGATATTGATGCTAATTTAATGAGTTTAGGAGCCATAGATTTTGGTATTATTATAGATGGTGCCGTAATTATTGTGGAATTTATAGCCTTCAAAATTACCAGTAGTAGAAACGAATTGTTGGAATTATCAAAAGAAGAAAGTCAGGAAAGAATTGATGAAATTACGTATAAAAGTAGTTCTAAAATGATGACTTCAGCAGTTTTTGGACAGTTGATTATTTTAATTGTATTTATTCCAATTTTATCATTAAGTGGTGTTGAAGGAAAAATGTTTAAACCAATGGCTATGACTTTTAGTTTTGCATTAATTGGTGCTATGTTTTTATGTTTTACGTATGTTCCTGTAATTTCTTCCCTAATTTTAAAGCCAGAAAAAGTCACAAAAAACAATGTTTCACAAAAAATAATGGCATTTTTTTATATGTTGTATAAACCTGTAATTCATTGGGCGTTAAAACATAAAAAGGCAGTGATTGCTATGTCCGTTGGTTTATTAGTGTTTACAGGAGTTTTATTTTCCAATATGGGAGGTGAGTTTATTCCTACCTTAGATGAAGGCGATTTTGTAATTCAACCTGTGTTAAAAACAGGAACTACTTTAACAAAAACGGCTGAAATCACTACGCAAATAGAACAAATTTTATTGAAAAACTTTCCAGAAGTAGATCAAGTAGTTTCAAGAATTGGAGCAGCAGAAGTTCCTACGGATCCAATGTCTATGGAAGAAAGTGATGTCATTATCAAATTAAAACCAAAAGGCGAATGGGTTTCGGCAGATTCTAAAGATGAATTGGCGGATAAATTCAAAGAAAAATTAGCCATTATTCCTGGAATTGATTTTGAATTTACACAACCTATTGAAATGCGTTTTAATGAGTTAATTACTGGAGTTCGATCGGATGTTGCTGTAAAAATTTATGGGGAGGATTTAGCAATTTTAGCATCAAAAGCAGATGAAATTAGAACTAAAATTTTAAATGTAGAAGGTGCTTCTGATATTATAGTTGAAAAAATTGATGGATTACCGCAAATGACAGTTTCCTATAAGAGAGATAAAGTAGCGCGTTATGGGTTGAATATTAAAGATTTAAATGATATTGTATCCATGGCTTTTGCAGGAACTACCTTAGGGAATGTTTTTGAAGGAGAGCGTAGATTCGATTTGGTTGTTCGTTTACAAGCAGATTACAGAAAAAATATCGATAATCTTAAAAATTTATATGTAGATACACCTTCTGGTTACAAAATTCCGTTGCATGAAGTTGCTCAGATTGAATACACCAAAGGTCCAGCTAAAATTTCAAGAGATGATACGAAACGACGCATTGTAATTGGTGTAAATGTTAGAAATAGAGACATGGAATCTGTAGTGAAAGATATTCAAACTATTGTGGAAGCCGATGTTAAATTACCTGCTGGTTATACTGTTTCTTATGGTGGACAATTTCAAAATTTAAATAGTGCTAAAGCGCGTTTAAAATTAGCAGTTCCAGTCGCGTTATTTTTAATATTTATTTTATTGCATTTTGCTTTTAACTCTATAAAAGATGCTTTAATGATATTTTCAGCAATTCCATTATCGGCAGTGGGCGGTGTGTTGTTTTTATGGTTGCGAGATTTACCGTTTAGTATTTCCGCCGGCGTTGGTTTTATTGCCTTATTTGGAATTGCAGTTTTAAACGGAATTGTGTTAATTGAGCATTTAAAAGAATTGAAAAAGCAAGGTTTTGATGATGTAAACGAACGTATTTTAAAAGGAACGAAAGAACGTTTACGACCAGTAATTTTGACTGCTGCAGCCGCTGCATTAGGGTTTTTACCAATGGCAATTTCTACAAACGCAGGTGCAGAAGTACAACGCCCGTTAGCAACCGTTGTAATTGGTGGTTTAATTACGGCAACCATTTTAACATTGGTAGTTTTACCGGTTTTATATGCCATATTCGACACAAAAACTATAAAAATAAAACGTAAAAATAAAACACCTAAAGCGTTGCTATTGTTGCTTTTAATAGTGCCAATTGTAAGTTTTTCTCAAACAAAATCCGTTTCGTTAGATGAAGCGATTGAAATTGCTGTGAAAAACAATAAACAACTGAATATTAAAAGGTTAGAAATTGAAAAAAGCAGTAAAATAAAAAAAGCAGCTTTTGACATGGACAAAACTGATGTATATTATTTAAAAGATAGAACCAATTTAGGAGTGGACGGAGAACCTTACGAAACGTATGGAGTGAGTCAAACTATTGAGTTTCCAACGGTGTATTTTGCAAAAAATAAAGTAGGAGCTATTTCTGAAAATTTGGCTGGAATTTCTTTTGAAATTGCTAAAAATGACTTGACTAAAAATGTTTCAAAAGCTTTTTATCAATTGCTATACTTGAATAAAAAATTAGAGCATTTGATGTATATAGATAGTTTGTACACTAATTTTTCGAAAGCGGCGCAACGTAAATTTGAGTTGGGTGAATCTAATTATTTAGAAA
>JAGPIQ010000071.1 GCA_018054895.1 Lutibacter sp.
CTATTATTAATTTTGAATTTGATATACATAAATTGTTAATTTTTCAAATTTTGAATTGTTTGAGTCTCTTTTTAGAGAAAAAGCATAGTAGAATGGTTAATAAAATTCATCTATTTAATTATTTAAGAATCTTGAATTTACCCAAAAATCCTTTTATTTAAGAAGAAATAGTGCTTTTAGATAAAAACGTTTTTAAATTGGTGAAATTAGTGTAAGAATTATCAAAAACTTAGCAGTATATTTGCAAGCAAATGTTTTTTATCTTACATTTAAGATAGTTCCATCAAAAAAACAATTATTAATTAATCATACTAATTTAAATTTCATTAAAATTAATGGCAGGGTCACAAGAAAGCTTTGGAAAAAAAGAGAGAGAAAAAAAAAGACTGAAGAAAAAACAAGAAAAACTTCTTAGAAAAGAAGAGCGTAAGTCTGGCGAACAAGACAATATGTTTGTCTATGTTGATGAATATGGACAATTAACAGATACTCCTCCTGATCCATCAAAAAAAATTGCCGTTGATGCAGAAAGCATTGAGATAGGAATTCCAAAGAAAGAGGATAGAGATGATGAGCCTATGGAACCAAATAAAGGAAAAGTTTCCTTTTTTGACACTTCAAAAGGATTTGGATTTATTTTAGATTTGACTACGCAACAAAAGTATTTTGTGCATGTTAGTGGTTGTTTAGAACCAATTGCAGAAAATGATACTGTTACGTATGAACTTGAAAAAGGTTTAAAAGGATTAAATGCAGTAAGAGTTTCAAAAGTTTAAGTACTTATTATTGACAAGCACTAAATAATCTATTTCAGATTATTTAGCTATTATATAGAGACAGTTGTGAAATATTTTCACAACTGTTTTTTTTTATAAAAATTTAATTTTGAAATTTCGCATAGATGTAGAATTATAGAAATGTTAAAAAAATATACAATTTTTAACAGTAAAATTATATATTTATCCTAAAGGTTAAATTTATAAATGAATCTAGCTATTAAATTTACAATTATGGGAAAAAATTATTATTTATTGCTAACAATGTTTATGGTTTTTATTGTTCAAAGTTTATTTGCACAATCTATTACTGTTAAAGGTGTTGTTAAGTCAAGTGAAGATGGATTACCTATGCCAGGAGTTGGTATAGTATCAATTAAAAATGCGTCAACAGGAAGTGTTACTGATTTTGATGGTAACTATGAAATTAAGGCTGCTATGAATTCAGTTTTAGTATTTTCACATGTTGGTTTTTCTACTCAAAAAGTTGTTGTAACATCCAATGTAATCAATGTAACTTTAATAGCAGGAGAAAGTTTGAATGAAGTAGTAATAACAGCACTTGGAATTAAAAAAGAACGAAAATCATTAGGGTATGCGGTGCAAGCTGTACAAGCTGAGGATCTTTTAGAAGGAAACCAAAGTAGCATGGTTAATGGATTACAAGGGAAAGTGTCTGGAGTTACCATTGTAAATTCAGGAGGTTCACCTGGCTCTTCTGCAATTATTATGATTCGTGGTGGTTCTTCTATTACAGGAAATAATCAACCTTTGTTTATTGTTGATGGTTTGCCAATAGACAATTCAACATCCTCAAGTTTAGAGGTGGCAAGTTCAAATAGAGCATCTGATATAAATCCTGATGATATTGAAAGTATTTCAGTATTAAAAGGTCCTGCAGCAGCGGCATTATATGGTATACAAGCGGCTGAAGGAGCTGTTATTATCACCACCAAAAAAGGAAAAGCAGGCGCAAGTGTTGTAACGTATTCAGGTTCAGTTTCTGTAGATCATATTTTAGGAACACCAAACGTACAAACATTGTATGGTCAAGGAAAACAAACTGTCACTACTACAGGTACAACTATTGATACGGATTCGCCACTTTCTTGGGGGAATAGTACTGCAGGAGCACCAATATTTAATAATATCGATGACTTTTTTGAAACAGCTATTACAACTAACCATACTGTAAGTTATTCAGGAGGTTCAGAAAAAAGTTCCGTTTATTTTTCAATTGGGGATATTTCACAAGAAGGAGCCATTGAAAGTACAAGTTATGATAAAACATCTTTTAGAATAAACGCTTCATCGGAAATTAATAAGAATTTGACAGTAGGAATGTCTGCAAATTATATTACAACTAAAACAAATAGTACAAAACAAGGAAATGTTTCAGGAAGTAGTTTTTTAAGTTTACTTGGGTATCCAGCAAATGTAAACGTAACGGATTATTTAAATGCCGATAAATCTCAGCAATCGTATTTTTTAGATCAACAATTTGACAATCCTTATTGGAGTATTGAAAATAGTCCAAATACAGATGAAGTAAATAGATTGATGGGAGTTGTAAATTTGAATTATAAATTTTTAGAAAACTTCAACTTTACCTATAAATTAGGAATTGATAATTATACGCAATTCAATAAAAAAATAACTGGAGACGGTTCACTTGCGGAAAATAGAGAAGATGGTTATATCAGTCAGTTTGAAAGCGATCATAAAATATTAAATTCAAATTTAATGTTGAGTTTTCAAAAAAACATAACAGATAATTTTTCCGTAGATGCTATGGTAGGAAATGCAGTAGAAGAATTAGACAGAAGAACAACGTATACTAAAGGTGATGGATTTCAAGCTCCAGGTATTTATAGCATTGGAAATGTGAAAATAGAAGACCAAAGTATTAATGAATTAATTACTAGAAAACGTACAGTTGGTGTTTTTGGAGAATTAAAATTAGGATGGCAAAACGCCTTGTTTTTAACAGCTACAGGAAGAAACGACTGGTCATCTACATTGCCAAAAGATAAAAGATCATTCTTTTATCCATCAGTTGGAATGTCTGCGGTGGTTTCAGATTTATTCAAAAAAGCTGGAAATGATATAACATCATCAAACGGGTTAACGTATTTACAATTCCGATCTACTTGGGCAAGAGTAGGAAAGGATGCGCCAATTGGAGCCTTAGAAAGTTCATTGTCTACAAATATAAATCCATTAGCAAGTTCTGCATATACTTATAATGGTGTTGACGTTGGAAATCCAAATTTAGAACCTGAATTTACAAATAGTTTTGAAATAGGGTTAGATGCCCGTTTTTTTGAAAGCAGAATAGGGTTAGACTTAACTTATTACACAAGTACATCGGACAATCAAATATTGAAAGATATTCGAGTACCGCCAACTACTGGTACATTTTATGCAACCCTAAATGGAGGTTCTATTATTAACAAAGGAATAGAAGCTTTACTTTCCATAAAGGCTTTGCCAAAATCTTCAAAGTTTCAATGGGATGTTGATTTCAATTTTGGAATGAATGAAAGTAAGGTGAATGAATTACCAGGTTTCTTAAATGAAGTGTATTTGTCTGATTCTTGGACGTTTAACTCTACTGCTGCCGGTGCCGCAATTTTAGACGGTTCACTTTTTGGGTTAAGAGGGTATAGACCTCAAAAAAACACAAACGGTGACGTTGTTATCAATGCTAACGGATTACCAACATTAGCTGTGGAAACTTATAATGATGTAACACGTATGCCAGATTGGACTTTAGGAATTTCGAATGCGTTTAGTTATAAAGATTTTCGTTTGTCCTTTTTATTAGATATTGTACAAGGTGTAGATGTGTATAATGCCACAGAATCTGCATTGGTGTACTATGGTTTAAGTACAAAAACTACCAATAGAAATGAAACAATAGTTTTACCAGGTGTTACTGCAAACGGAGCAGCGAATACAGTTCCTGTAAAAATGGATCAGGCTTTTTATCAAAATTATTACTATAAAAATACTGAAAATTTTATTGAAGATGGTTCGTTTACACGATTACGATACGTAACATTTACATATAAGTTACCTGCTGAAATTCTGGAAAAATCAGTATTTTCTTCTATTGAAGTATATGCAACAGGTCGTAATTTAGTAACTATTACTAATTATAGTGGTGTAGATCCTGAGGTAAATACATTTGGTGCTGGTATTTCTGGTGCTGGATCTATGTCTATAGATAATTTAGGAACACCTAATATGAAAGGGGTCGATTTAGGCTTAAAAGTTAGATTCTAAAAAAATATAAATTATGAAATTATACAACTATTTAATACTGATTTCAATAGCCTTAACCACTTCATGTAGTGATACCTATTTTGATGTAAATGGCTCAGAAACCAATCCTACAACAGCTTCTTTAGCTCCACAGTATAGAATTCAAGGAGCTATTGAAAATACAACAGCACAATCGCAGTACAGAGGAAGTAGAGAGATTTTAGGGGTTACACAATACGGTTCGCAAAATGTGGCAAGCTATTATTCTGAAACTTGGAGAAATGAATTTACTACAGGGAATTACTTTTTGTGGCAAAATTCCTATGTGTATTCTTTACCAAATACGGCCGATTTAATGGTGTTAGGTGAGAGAGATAAATCGCCTAACTTTATAGCTGTTGGTAAAATTTTAAGAGCATACGTTTTTGGAATGACAACAGACCAATATGGAGATATTGTTGTTGATGATACTTATGATGGCGTATCTTCAATGAATATTACTCCAAAATTTACTTCACAAAAAGAAGTGTATGAGGTAATTTTAAAGTATTTAGAGGAAGCTATTGTAGAATTAGATAAGCCAAGTGCTATTGGTTTAAATGAAGAAGGTGGAGATGTACTTTACCATGGAGATCAAGATGTTTGGAAAAAATTTGCCTATGCACTTAAAGCACGATATTTAAATCATTTAAGTAAAAAATCAACGTACAATGCGGATGCTATCATTGCTGCATGTCAGTTAGCCATAAATTCAAATCAATTTAATGCACAAAAATTATATGGTGGCGGACCAGTTTCTAATGATATTCAACCTTTTGCAGTAGGAGGATACGGTTCTTCAAGAATGGATTATTTTTCTGATTTCTTTGTAAAGTTATTAAAGAATCCATTAAATATAGTAGGTGCAGATTGGGATCCTCGCTTAAAAATTATAGTTCCAGAAGCAGTAAATGGAGGATATGAGGGAGTTGTAATAGGGAGAGGCTTAGCAGGAAACTCAGGCAATAACTATTCTTTAGGAAATGGAGGTTTTTATACAAGTCCTAATTCCGCTACAGATATGATGAATTTTAGTGAAGTTAAATTTATTGAAGCTGAAGCAAGATTTAGAAAAAATGATAAGTCTGGTGCATATACTGCATTTAAAGCAGGTGTTCAAGCAGATTTTTTGAAGTTGGGTGTAAATGCACAAGAAACTGCGGATTACCTATCTTTATTAGATCAAAAAGTAGGTGTAAACAATATTAGCTTATCTCATATTATGGTGCAAAAATACATAGCAAATGTATTGAATCCAGAAACTTGGGTAGATATGAGAAGAATGGATTATAGTTCCGCTATTTACCATGGCTTGAAACGTCCTGAGAATGTGAATTTAGATATATTTCCAACAAATAATGATTGGATTCAAGCTATGTGTTATGAATATAATGAAGTGGATAGAAATTATGAAAACATGCCTAATAATGATCCTTATATAAGGTTAACAACTCCAGTATGGTGGAATACTCCTGATTAAATTTTTAAGATTGTTATTTTTATAAAAGTGTTTTAAAATTATCTAAAAGGTTCAATATTTTTATATTGAGCCTTTATTTTGCTATTTCATTTGGTAGCGTAAAATAAAAAGTAGTCCCTTTGTTTAGTATTGATGATACCCAAATTGTACCTCCATGTTTTTCAATTAATTCTTTACAAAGTACTAATCCTAAGCCAGATCCCTTTTCATTTGCGGTACCTATTGTTGTTTCATTAGTTTGTAATATAAATAATTTATCTAAAGTTTCAGTATCCATCCCAATTCCATTATCTGAAACGGTAATCTCTATGCAACTGTTTTTTTTGGATGCATTTACAGCTATAGTTCCCTTTGGGTGGGTAAATTTTATAGCATTGGTAATTAAATTTAATAAAATTGTTTTTAGCATATGTTGATCTGCATACACTACAATATTAGCAGTTTGATAATTTAAAGTGATATGTTTTAATTCTGCTGTTGGATTTAATACCTCAATTGATTGTGTGACTATTGGTTGTAATTCTAATTGTGCAGGTTTAAAACTCATTTGTCCTGTTTGAGATTTTGCCCAGTTCAATAAATTATCAAGTAAAGCAAGCGTGTTTGTAGCTGCTGAATTAATGTGTCCACTAAATTTTACAATTTTTGAGGTATCTAATGTTTTTGCATTACTACGCAACAAATCTGAAAAACCTAAAATGGCATTAAATGGACTTCTTAAATCGTGTGCTATTATAGAAAAAAGTTTGTTAGTAGTTGTATTTAGTATATTTAGTTCATTATTCTTATGACGCAATTTAGTATAGAAAAAAGTTATAATTACGGCAATTAAAATTACGATTAATATTACAAATACCATTAAAACTTGATAGATACGTTGCTGCTTAATTTTTAAAACATTAACAACATTCTCTTTTTTTAATTCGTTTATCTGTCTATTTTTTTCATCTATTTCATGAAAAGTTTGTAGTTGTTTTATTTGTACGTCCGCTTCACCAAATAAAATTAAATCTTGCACTTCAATTAGTTTATTTTTATAATAAATAGCTTCTTTAAGATTATTCGTATTTAAATAAATTTCTGCTAGTTTAGAATAAATTTCTAATTGATTTTTCTTAAAGTTATTTGTTAAAGCAATTTCAAGGCCTTTTTTAATTTTAGTTATTCCTCCATCAATATTTCCTGTTTTAACAGCAGAAAGACCTAAATACATATATACGCTAGGTTTACTATGAAGGCTTAAGTAACCGTTTTTTATTTCCATAGATTTATTTAAATATGTTTCTGCCTTTAAATAATTTCCTGTTAAATATTCTAATTTACCTAATAAACTGTAGGCATTAGAGATTCCGTAATTAGATTTGTTTTTAGTTCGAATTTCAAGCAACATATAAATATATTTACTTGCTTCCTCAAAATTTTTAAATTCTAAATTTAATAAAGCTATTTGCTCATAGCAAATAGCAATACCATTAGTATTACCGTCTTTTAAAAATAAAGTTTGATATTTTTCTAATGATTCTTGGAAATATAGCATTGCTTTATCCGTATTTCTTAAGTCTGCATGTATTTGACCTAACAAATAAGCGCCCCACGCATCACCTTCACTAAAATTAGCTTTTTTATAATTTAACCTTTATTTTATAAAATATTCAATAGCTTTACTATAGGCTCCATTTATACGATAAATGGTTCCAATCATAGAGTAGGTGGCTCCAATAATTTTGAAATTATTAGATAGTTGACAATAATATAGCGCTTCATTAAAGGTTTCAAGCGATAATTTTGTGTCATTTAACCGATATTCATTTTTAGCTTTTCTGTATAAAATAGCACCTCTATACCAATTATCTTCAATTTCTTCAGATAGGCTTAAGGCATTATTATAATAAATTTGTGAAATTTTTATTTTATCAACGTCAATTATGCTCATTCCAAGAACATGATAGGAACGCATTTTTAAGTATTTATTTCCTAATTTTTGAGATTCCAACAAACATGATTGGGCTAATTCATAAGCTTCTAGATTGTTTTTTTCAAGAATGTCTATGGCTTTCTCTAAGCGAATAATGATTTTGTCTTCTTGTGTTTTATTTTTTAACTCTATACTTTGACCATTAACTTTTGTTTTTTCCTTGTAATTGTTAAAAACAAGATATATAAGAATTGAAACAAATAGAATAATAATTGCTGTTATAAAGGTTTTTCTCTTTAGCATTTTAGAGTTTAATATGATATATAATTATTGATATTTCTTTTAATTTTCGTGTTAGACAATTTTAAAATTAGAACATAATTTTTATCAAATATAGCCAATTAAAGTTTTTGCCTACTTACTTTAAGTGATAAATATCACATAATATAGAAAAAGAAATTGTTTTATATCATTTATTGCTTATACTAATTTTTTTTTGAATTTATGGGAATTATAAAAAGAAGGGCAACAATCAGTAAAAAAATAACATGCAATTTTTTTGATTTTCTTTTGGTAATAGGGCGAATTGTTAATACTTAGCCATTTGAATTTTGCCGCGAATTATGGCTATATATTAAATTAGGCTTTAATTTTTTTAAATTAAAGCCTAATTTAAATTTGTAAAATTTATATTGGAGTATAGAGTAAGGTAAGTATTTAAACTTACTCTATAAGTTTTGAAATTCCAGTTTTTAAAATTAAAATTAATTCATCTTTGTTGCTATTGGAAGACATTAATTGCTTTTGAACCATTTGATTTAACATATTAACTCCTAATTTATCAAAATTATATTTTTTGTATTGCAATCCCATTTTTACAAAATCATCCGTTAAATTAGTGATGGCTTCTTTGTTATCGCTTTCAGCAATCCACTTAAAAGCTTTGCCGTATAATTCCTGTACTTGTGGGTTTTGCGTTAAAAACATTCCTTTCAATACTTGTTTTGAAATAAAAGGCAGATTTGATTTGTCGCCGTCATTAATGTAAATAGTGGTAACTGCATCTGCTAAGTTTTCTTTAGCACCATCACTTAAATTTTTAACCATTGTAACAGCCTTTGGTTTATCTATTTGATATAATGAAGTTAAAGAACTTCCTTTAATAGCAAAAGACTCACTTAATATTCCTTTTTCAAACAAGGTTATATATGCAGGGTTTAATAATTTACCTAGCACTTTAATAGCAGCAGCTTGTACAATGGTGCTTTTATCATTTCTAGCGATATTTTCTATTTTAACGATGGCATCTTTTTTGTTGTTTTTTTGAAATAGATCAATACTCTCAACGGCTGTTTCTCTAATTTTATAGAAGGGGTCATTAAAAGCTTTTAATACGGTTTCGTAAGCTGCTTTATTTTCTTGTTGCTGTAATTTTATAACATCTAAAGCTAATTTTCTGTCTAAATAATGTGGCGCATTATTAAATTGATAGATGTAATTATCTAACGATTTGGTGTCATTTATTTCCGCCAATAAAATATGTTTAGCATCCACATTTATTAACTTCGGTATTTTTGTAAATGGAAATGTAAATGAACTTTGTTTTCCACTCACCCAAACTTCTTGTCTGTTTTTACCAGATTCATCATAAATATCAATAGTTAACGGAAAATTAAATGATTTTTCGGGTTGGTTAATATTAACTGTAACTGTTTTATTAATAGTATTGTAATCATATGATACGTCCATTTTTATGTGTCCGTTATCATAATACCATTGGTTAAAAAACCAGTTTAAGTCTTTTCCTGTAATTTTTTCGAAAACTAAACGTAGGTCTTGTGCCTCTGCAGTTCCATATTGGTTTTCCGTTAAATAGGTATTAATACCTTTAAAAAATGCCTCATCACCAATTAAATCACGTAGCATGTGTAAAATAGCATTTCCTTTTTGGTAACTTACAGTATCAAACATGTCTTCTCTACTATGATAAAAAAAGCGAACCAAATTACTATCGTGATCTTGACTATTCATGTATGCTTGAATCTCATCATACATATGTGCATCTGCCTTATCTTTACCGTATTTATGCTCAAACCATAAATATACGCTGTAAGTTGCAAATGATTCATTTACAGTTAGGTTAGACCAACTTTCGGTGGTTACTAAATCTCCAAACCAATGATGGAATAATTCATGAACAATAGTTCCTTCCCATTCATTTTCATCCACTAATTGTCCTTTTTTTTGTTGAGCACTTTCCCCATGTACCACCGCAGTTGTATTTTCCATAGCGCCACTTACAAAATCACGCACAACAATTTGACTGTATTTATCCCAAGGATATTCTACACCTGTTAATTTTGAAAAAAATGTAAGCATTTCAGGAGTTAATCCAAAAATATCTTTTGCTACGGATTCATATTCCTTTTCCACATAATAATCCACATCTAAGCCGTTCCAGGTATCTTTTACAACACTAAACTCACCAACACCCATAAAAACTAAATAGGGTGCATGTTTTTGATCCATTTTCCAATAGTCAGTTCGTGTACCATTGCTATTATTGGTCTGATTGATTAATTTTCCGTTTGAAAGCGTAACAAATTTGCTTGGAACGGTCATATAAATTTCCTGAGTTGTCTTTTGATTGGGAGAATCAATGGTTGGAAACCAACAGCTATTCGATTCAGTTTCACCTTGTGTCCAAATTTGTGTTGGTTTTTTTGGATCTAATTCCAAAGGGTCAATAAAATACAATCCTTTGGCGTCTGAAATATTTGCACTTCCTTTTTGTGCTACTTCTTCAGGTCGTGCGATGTATTTTATATACACTTCATATGCTTCGCCGCTTTTGTATGTTTTACCTAATTCTATGGTAATTTCATCATTTGAATAGTTAAACGCAGCTTTTATATTATTGACTTTAACTTCTTTAATATCAAATGATTTTGCGTCTAAAACAACTTTATCCGTAGGGTAGAAGTAAGGGGTTAATTTTACCCAAGCCTCTCCATTCATTTGGCTTTTTTGAAAATTAAAATCAACCTTTAATTTGGTATGAATTAACTTGTTTACTTTTTCCCTTTCTGCTCTATATTCTTTTTCTTGAGCTTGAATTGAAATTGCGAAAAATAATAGAAATGCAATTAAAACTTTTTTCATGTGTTTATATTTATTGTTTTTTATGGGGCATATGGTTCATCCATTTAATCATTTTCTTGGGTGTCAAGTTTTTAGTTCTGGATGTTTCATGTAGCATGTTTTTATGAACCTTCCAAAATTACTAATTTACTAATTTCAATTAGTTAAAGGGAAGTTAAAAAGCCGCACTTTTTGAGCGCGGCTTTGTTA
Source organism: Lutibacter sp. (assembly GCA_018054895.1). Taxonomy (GTDB): domain Bacteria; phylum Bacteroidota; class Bacteroidia; order Flavobacteriales; family Flavobacteriaceae; genus Lutibacter. Next base: position 10,829 of record JAGPIQ010000071.1, read on the forward strand.
AAATGGATAAAATTTATTTTTTTTAATACATATTTTTAATCAAATCTCCAATTTGACCTAATCCGTTCGAACTTTCATCTAACTGAATATCTTTTGTCATTTTTGCAATATCGGCAGGATTCATGTTTTCACCTAAAACCCGAATAATTGCAAACCCTTTAGAATTTTCAGAACCAAATATTACAACTTCATCAATATTGGTTTCATCACCTAAGTAATTAATTGTTAAATCTCCTTTTCCTTTATGAACTTTTACCAATTGTTTATACCTTGGATTTTTTAAAATAGTTTTCACTTTTTCTTTTTCCAAGGTGTAAAGTTCCTTTGTAGAATCGGTTAGTTGCAATGCTAAAAAATTTACCTTTTGAATGGTTTTCAATGTTTTTTCCACATCTTCAGAAACTTCACCATTTTTAAGTTTTAAAATATTGGAAGGTAAATCAACCGACACAAAAGCTCCATTTTCCTTATTGTCTACAATGTATTTTTGTAGTGATGGTTCTGAATTACAACTTATTAAAAGTGAAATAAAAGCAACAGAGACTATTGATTTTAAATAGTTCATACCAATTATTTTTTCAGTTGTTTCCCACTATTTGGAATATAACCTTCTGTTATTTTTGAAATTTTATTCAAATCAATTTCACCTGTTAACGATAAAATTACAGCTTCTTGATTTCCTTTGTTTTGCATATCGCTCACAAACATTAATAATTCGCTTACGTGGTTTTCATCTTTTCCTGGTTTGATAAATATTTTCACATTGGCATCTTTATCTTTCACTCTCATTAATTCTGAAAGTTTTGATGTTTTTAAATATGAATTTACGGCATCACCCATTTGTTTTGCTATCCCTGCATGTTCCGTGGTGTATACTTTTAAATTATCCAATCCTTTTACCATTTCCACATATTCTTTGGCTTCCGGACTATTTCCTCCAAATTTACTTGCCATTTTAAAGGCTTCTTTGGTTATTACTACAGTGGTTACATCATCTAATGCTTCAAACTTATCAAAGATGGATGATTGTGCATACGTAGCAAAACTAAAAATTGCTATTGTTAGTGTTAAAATTATTTTTTTCATTTTTTTGTTTTATTTAAGTTGTTTAAAAATTTTGTTTTTGGCTTCTTCAAATTGTTGTAGTTGCGTAACTGCGAATTCTCCTTTGTTTAAATTTACCGAAAGCATTCCTAAGGCTGCTTGAGTTTCCTCCATAATTTTTTCAGCTTTTCGTTGCTGATTTTGTTGGTAGCCTGTGTAAACACTTACAAGTAAAATAATAGAAGCTGCTACTGTTAACCATTTCCAATTCCGTTTTTTAGTGTTTAATTGAATGGTTTTTGTAAATCGCTCATTACTGCTTGTTGAAAAATATCCAAATAGCGACTCATATTCTTTTAAATGTGGAGCTACATTTCCTTCTGAAAAATACTTTTTTAATAGTTTTTCTTCTTTAATGGACGTTTCAGCGTTTAAATATTTTTCTAACAACCGTTCTATGTTAGCTAATTCCATAATTATGTTGTTTTGTTAATTGTTCTCGTATTGTTTTTCGTGCTCGTGATAATGAAACTCTTACGGCTGTTTGATTTATTTGCAGTATTTCAGCTATTTCTTCAAACTCATATTCTTCAATATCTCTTAATTGTATTATTATTTTTTGTTGTTCAGGTAATGCTTCTATCAATTTATGAACTAAATTGACACTATCATTTAATTCTACTTTATGTTGAAGTGAAATTTCTTTATCTTCATAATTTGTATGTGCCAATTTTAAATTGTTGGCTTGTTTGGATTTCAACCTATCAAAACAATAATTTTTTGTCATGGTCATTGCAAAAGCTTCTATACTTTTATAATCTTCTAACTTTTTATTGTTTTTCCATAGCTTAAAATACAATTCTTGTGTTGCGTCCTCAGCTTCTTCTGTAGAAACCAATAGTCTTTTCGCTAAGCGAAAAACTTTGTCTTTAAAAGGCATTACGGTTTTTAAAAACTCAGACTGCTTCATTTTAAGTTTGGTTTTAACTTTTTTTGAGTTGTTTCTATAATTAAGACGAATAACTTTCGTTTTTGTAACATTAGGTAAAAAGTTTTTTAATAAAAATGAATACCTTGCATTAAAATTAGATTTTAAAAGTATGAAAAAAATAAGTTATATAAGTAGTATCACTTTTTTGTTTGTTTCCTTGTTTGTAGGATGTATAAAAAGTGATGATAAACCAAGTTCAACTTCCAATCTTGATTTTTCAAATGTTGAAATTCAAGATTTTATTTGGGAAGGTATGAATACCTATTATTTGTGGAAAGATAATGTGCCTAATTTAGCAAATACTGCAAATGATAATGATCAATATTATTTGGATTTATTAAATTCAAAATCGGGTCCTGAAGAATTTTTTGAGAGCTTAATTTATAATAGATCTACCGTAGATGAATGGTCGTGGATTGTAGATAATTATGTTGCTTTAGAAAATTCATTCCAAGGAATTTCTACAAGTAATGGTGTGGAATATAGACTATCCTATGAAACTGGAAGTGACACTAAATTATTAGGCTATGTGCGTTATATTCAACCTAACTCAAATGCATCATCAAAAAACATTAAACGTGGTGATGTTTTTAATGCCGTAAATGGCGTTGGATTAACTATTAATAATTATGAAAGTTTGTTAAGCGCCAATTCATACACCTTAAATATGGCGGATTTAAACAATGGAAACCCTATTTCAAACGGTAAAACGGTTTCTTTAATTCAAAGTGAATATCAAGAAAATCCTGTATATATTGCTAAAACGGTAACTGTTGAAGGTGAAAGAATTGGATATTTAATGTATAATTCTTTTACAAGTACGTACGATCAACAATTAAATACTGCGTTTGCCCAATTAAAAAGTGAAGGAGCTACGGAGTTGGTATTAGATTTACGCTACAATAGTGGAGGTTCTGTGCAAACTGCTGTGTATTTAGCAAGTATGATTACGGGTCAGTTTAACGGACAGTTATTTGCAAAAGAAAAATGGAATGCAGAAGTACAAAGTTGGTTTGATGCGAATAACCCTGACTGGATTGTAAATAACTTTGTAAATAAAATTACCAATGATGATAACTCCGAAATAGCGATTAATAGCTTAAATCTTACAAAATTATATGT
>JAGPIQ010000186.1 GCA_018054895.1 Lutibacter sp.
AATAAAGCCTCTTCAAAATTTTCAATAATTAAACTGCGAAGATTTAAGGATTGAGGTACATTTTTCATGGGCATACTATACCTTTCTATAAATGTATTTCCGAAGTAATTCGTTTTAGAACCTGTAGCAATAACTAAATAATCATATTTTAGCTTTCCTATTGTTGAATTGATAGTGTTGTCTTCAGCATCAATACTAAGAACCTCCGTTAATCTAAAATAAAAATCTGGAATACTTTTTATAATTTTCCGAAGTGGAAATGCTATAGAATCAGGCTCTAAACCACCAGTAGACACTTGATATAATAAGGGTTGAAATGTGTGGTAGTTATGTTTATCTAACAAAACCACTTGAAGATCTTTGTTTTTTAGTCCTTTTGCTAGATTAATTCCTGCAAAACCACCGCCAATAATTACAAGCCTTGGCAAACTTGTTTTAGGTATATTCATTTTTTTTAATTAGTGCCGCAAAGATACAAATAATGCTCGGACAGCCTTAAATATTTAAAATAAATACAAGAAATTATTTAAATTACTCCTCATCAAATTAGCAACTATTTTACGGACAGGCAACACTTCCCTTGTGTGCTCAATACTGGGTCCAGCAACCCAAACCGTTTTATAGGTAGCTTTTGTAGCTGCATTTTCCGTTGTTCTCATTCCTATTGAAAAACGAATCATTTTCACCCATTTTTTTAATAGTTTGTTTTTATTTAAAATACGTTCAATCCAAGGTTGTTTTGTTCCAATTTTTTGAACGTACGGCGTATTAATTACCGTACAAGGAGTTCCTGATATCCTTTCTGTCATAATAATATCATTGGCTCCATAATTAACACATGCTTGCTTATACTCATCGGTCACATTTGCTTCAACGGAAGCTATAAAAAGACTTCCAACCGATACGCCATCTGCGCCAAAAGCAATCATTTTATCTAAATCTGCTTTACTACCAACACCTCCTGCCGAAATTATTGGAATAGTACAATACGTTTTTAATTGACGTATCAATTCCTTGGCGGACATATTTCCCCGATGTCCACCAGCTTCATTATTTACCGCTATAATGGCGTCTGCTCCTAAATTTTCAACTTTTTGTGCAAACTTTAAATCCGTAACATCACAAAAAACTTTAATATTATTACTATGAGCTTGTTTAATAGTTTCTTCTGGACTTCCTAATGAAGTTATTATAAAATCTACACCTTCTTCACAAATAACCGATAATTGATCCTTATATTTAACATTAGATTTGTTCACTATTAAATTAAAACCAAAAGAACCGCCTGAAACTTTAGCTGCTTTTAATTCTATAATTGCAGCTCTTAATTCTTCTAAAGTTCTATAATTTAACGCTGGAATACAACCTGCAATACCACTTTTCATAGCTTCAATAACCATGGCTGTATTTGAAACTAAAAACATAGGTGCTTGTATAACAGGATATTTAATATCCAATAAATCGCATAATTTTGAAGCTTTCATATAGGTTGTTTTTTCAAATATAGTAATTATTATGCGTGCATAATACTAAATATTAAAACAAAAAAACACCTCCAAAATTGAAGGTGTTTTAGTTATAATTATTTAAAAAGAATTATTTGTCTTCTTTTACTTCTTCGAAATCAACATCTTCTACGTCATCTCCATCTTTTTTCGCACCAGCATCTGCAGATGGTCCTCCTTGTGGTTGCCCTTCTTGTTCTGCTTTGTACATTTCTTCACTTGCTACTTTCCAAGCTTCGTTAATTTTTTCCATTGCAGCATCTATTTGATCTACATCTTTAGATTCATGCGCTTTTCTTAATTCAACTAAAGCAGCTTCAATTGGATCTTTTTTATCAGCTGATAATTTTTCACCAAATTCTTTTAATTGCTTTTCAGTTTGGAAAATCATAGAATCTGCACCGTTAATTTTTTCTGCAGTTTCTTTCGCTTTTTTATCTACATCAGCATTTGCTTCAGCATCAGCTCTCATTTTTTTGATTTCTTCCTCAGTTAAACCAGAAGAAGCTTCAATTCTAATATCTTGTGTTTTTCCTGTTGCTTTATCACCAGCGGTAACATGGATAATTCCGTTTGCATCAATATCAAAAGTTACTTCAATTTGAGGTGTACCTCTTTGTGCTGGTGGAATACCATCTAAATGGAAACGTCCAATTGTTTTGTTATCCGCAGCCATTGCACGCTCACCTTGTAATACGTGAATTTCTACTGATGGTTGATTGTCAGCTGCCGTTGAGAATACTTGCGATTTTTTAGTTGGAATTGTAGTGTTTGCTTCAATTAATTTTGTCATTACATTCCCCATAGTTTCAATCCCTAAAGAAAGAGGAGTCACATCTAATAACAATACATCTTTTACATCACCACTTAAAACTCCTCCTTGAATTGCAGCACCTACAGCTACAACCTCATCTGGATTTACTCCTTTTGAAGGCGCTTTTCCAAAGAATTTTTCTACTGCTTCTACAACTGCTGGAATACGAGTTGATCCACCTACTAAAATAATTTCATCAATATCACCTGTTGATAAACCTGCTGCTTTTAAAGCTGTTTTACAAGGCTCTATAGTTCTTTTTACTAAATCGTCAATTAATTGTTCAAACTTCGCTTTTGTTAAATTACGAACTAAATGCTTTGGTCCTGAAGCTGTTGCTGTAATGTATGGCAAGTTAATTTCAGTTGAAGCAGTTGATGATAATTCAATTTTTGCTTTTTCAGCAGCTTCTTTTAAACGTTGTAAAGCCATTGGATCCTTACGTAAATCCATGTTTTCTTCAGCGTTAAACTCGTCTGCTAACCAGTCAATAACTTTTTGATCTACATCATCTCCTCCCAAATGCGTATCTCCATCTGTAGAAAGCACTTCAAAAACACCATCTCCTAATTCTAATATAGAAACATCATGTGTTCCACCACCAAAATCAAATACAACAATTTTTTGATCAATTCCTTTTTTATCTAATCCGTACGCTAATGCCGCAGCAGTAGGCTCGTTAATAATACGACTTACTTTTAATCCTGCAATTTCTCCAGCTTCTTTAGTTGCTTGACGTTGTGCATCATTAAAATAAGCAGGTACAGTAACTACTGCTTCCTTTACTTCAGTACCTAAATAATCTTCAGCTGTTTTCTTCATTTTTTGAAGAACCATTGCTGAAATTTCTTGAGGTGTATATAATCTTCCGTCAATATCAACACGCGGTGTATCGTTATCTCCTTTTACAACTTTGTAAGGTACGCGTTCTGCTTCCATTTTAGACTCAGAATATTTATTCCCCATGAAACGTTTAATTGAATAAATCGTTTTCATTGGGTTTGTAACCGCTTGACGTTTAGCTGGGTCTCCAACTTTTCTTTCTCCACCTTCAATAAATGCAACAATTGACGGTGTTGTTCTTTTTCCTTCTGCATTAGGAATAACTACAGGCTCATTCCCTTCCATAACAGAAACACATGAATTTGTAGTTCCTAAATCAATTCCTATAATTTTACTCATAATCGTATATTTTATGTTTTTAAATTTTTGTTTTTTACTCTACAACATCAATTAGACAATGATTATGCCATTCAATATTTTATGTCAAGTTGTCATAAAAAAAAATTTTAATCCTATAGTTTTGACAATGATTTTATTTTTAGTACTTAATATGACCTTTATTTTGAATTCTTATTTTTTCAAGTCATATATTTACATACTTAATAAAATTATTATGGAATGTATTTCTATATTTGATATGCTAAAAATTGGCATTGGACCGTCAAGCTCACACACTTTAGGTCCATGGCGCGCTGCTGAACGCTGGATTAATCATCTTAAAAAAGTTGATACTTTTGAAGGTATTACAGCTATAAAAGTTGATTTATATGGGTCTTTATCCTTAACAGGGAAAGGACATGCAACCGATTTAGCCATAATTTTAGGATTAACAGGACAAGACCCAGAATATATTCCTATTTCTGAAATACCTATTTTAGTAGGCCATGTAAAAACCAACAATGAAATAACGTTTGGAAATAGCTATTCTATAGCATTCAATCCAATTACTGACATCATTTTTAACAAAGAATTTTTACCTTTTCATGCAAACGGTATTACTTTTAAAGCTTTTATCAACGAAAAAGAAATTGCAAATGACACTTATTATTCTATTGGTGGCGGATTTG
>JAGPIQ010000187.1 GCA_018054895.1 Lutibacter sp.
GAAAAAAATTAAGTTAAACTATAAATTCAAATTTATAATAATCGTTTACATCAATAACCATCATTCCAGCAGTTTTAGCAGCTTGCATGCCTAAAACACCATCTTCAAAAACTACGCAATCTTTAGGATTCACTCCCATTAATTGAGCGCATTTTAAAAACGTTTCAGGATGTGGTTTCGAATTTTCTATGTTATCCGAAGTAATAATAATATCGAAATACTGCTGCATATTAATAATTTTCAAGGTGGTAGTTGCACCATTTGTGGTACTTCCTGTTCCAATTGAAATAGGTAAAATAGTATGATATTTTCGAACAACATCAGCCACAACCTTAATTTCTGTTGTTTGTTGTACTAATGTTTTAAAATGTGCAGCCTTCACTCTACCAACTTCGGCTACAATCATTTTTGTTCCGAATAGTTCATTTAATTTATCTATAGTTGCCACGCGAGACGAACCTGTTAAACTCAAAAATAATGCTGCACTAAAATCAATACCGTAAGGCTCAACTGCTTTTCGCCAAGCTTCAAAATGGTATTGCATAGTATTAGCTATCGTTCCATCTAAATCAAATATTAATGCTTTTGCATTTTTAGGAATTTCTATCATTGTGTCATTTTATCCTGTAAAAGTACTTATATAATCCTACTTTAAAAAAAATCTTAATTAGGAAACTGGTTAAATCTTAAATTTTTTAATACTTTTACCATATTAAAAATAACTGTAATAATTACATTTATTAAACGTAAAACAATGTAAATGAAAAAATTAATTTTATTTTCAACCCTTTCATTCGCTGTTTTGTTTGGATGTCAAACTAAAAATGCATCCAAAGAAACCAATAAGGCATTTGAAAAATCAAAGTCACCTAACATCGTTATTATATATTTGGACGATTTAGGATTTGGAGATATTAGCGCCAATGGAGCAACAGAATTACAAACTCCAAATATTGATAAATTAGCCAATGGTGGAACACGTTTTACCAATGGTTACGCTACTTCTGCAACCTGTACACCAAGTAGATATGCGCTATTAACCGGAGTGTATCCTTGGAGAAATAAAGATGCTAAAATTTTACCTGGAACAGCACCATTAATCATTGACACCTTACAAATGACCATTCCAAAAATGTTAAAAACCAAAGGTTATTATACTGGTATTGTAGGAAAATGGCACTTAGGTTTAGGAACTAGAAATGTAGATTGGAATAAAACCGTAAAACCGGGGCCAAATGAAGTTGGGTTTGACTATTCTGTAATTTTGGCCGCCACTCAAGATCGTGTACCAACGGTATATATTGAAAATGGCAATGTAGTTGGTTTAGATCCAACTGATCCTATTCAAGTTTCATATGAAAAAAACTTTGAAGGTGAACCAACAGGTTTAGACAATCCTGAATTAACAACTATGAAATGGCACCACGGACATAACAATAGTATTGTAAATGGTATTCCCCGAATTGGTTATATGAAAGGTGGCGAAAAAGCAAAATGGAGCGATGTAGATATGGCTGATTACTTTTTAAAAGGTGCTCAAGACTATGTTAAAAAACATAAAAACGAACCCTTCTTTTTAATGTACACTATGCAACAACCACATGTGCCACGTACTCCGCACCCACGTTTTGAAGGGAAATCTGGAATGGGACCAAGAGGTGATGTAATTTTAGAAGCCGACTGGTGTATTGGTGAATTTGTTAAAACGTTGGAAGATGAAGGATTGTTAGAAAATACCTTAATTATTTTTACAAGTGATAACGGACCTGTTTTAAATGATGGATATTTTGACGATGCAGACACGAAAGTAGGAAAACATACTCCAGCAGGCGTATTAAAAGGAGGAAAATACAGTTTATTTGAAGCTGGTACAAAAGTGCCTTTCTTTACATACTGGAAAGGAACTATTCAACCATCTGTTTCTAACGCATTAATTTCACAATTAGACATTTTATCTTCATTATCAAAATTAGTTGGTAGTTATATTAAAGTAGCTGATAGTCAAGAATTTTTAGATGTTTTCTTAGGAAAAACAACAACTGGAAGAAAGGATTTAATTGTTGAAGCAAATTCAAAAACAGCTTTCAGAAGTGGAGATTGGGCTATGATTCCTCCATACAAAGGACCTGCTATGTTAAAAGAAGTAACTATTGAAACTGGAAATGCTTCAGAATATCAATTATATAATTTGAAGGACGATCCAAGTCAAAAAAATAATATGGCTAAATCGAATCCTGCTAAATTAAAAGAATTAATTGCTGCTTATGAAATAATTAGAGGAACTCAAAACACACCAATTCAACAAATTAAATTGAAGTAATTCATTAAAGCAGGAAGCTGTCTAAAAAGTGAAAATTTCATCAACCTGAACTTGTTTCAGCATGACGACTTTCATTACTTTTAGACAGCTTCTTGCTATTTAAATCGCTTCATACAATTTCCCTGGTAAGGGTTTTACCACGCCTTTCATTTCTAAATTAAATAAAACCGTAGTTGTTTGATGAATTGGCAATTGGCATCTTAAGGAAATAATATCTAACAATTCCTTTCCGTTACTACTTAAAAAGTCATAAATAGCTTGTTCAATGTCATTTAAATCGACAAATAATTGCTTTTGGATTACTTTAGGTTGAGCCGTAACAACATCCCAACTCAACATTTCAACCAAATCTGAAGCACTTGTTAAAATAGCCGCTTTATTCCGTTTAATCAAATCATTACATCCTTTACTAAAAGTATCTGTAACGCGCCCAGGAACTGCAAAAACATCACGACTATATGAATTCGCAATATCCGCAGTAACCAATGAACCTCCTTTATCCGCCGATTCAATAATTATGGTAGCTTCGGATATTCCAGCAACAATTCTATTACGTTTCAAAAAATTCTCGCGAAGCAACGGATCATTATGCCAAAAATCGGTTAAAAAACCTCCATTTTTATTGATGTCCGCAATATATTTTTTATGTGATTTTGGATAGACTTCCTCCAGCCCATGCGCCATAACGCCAATAGTTGTTAAATTATTTTTTACAGCAGCTCTATGTGCACAAATATCCACTCCATAAGCGAATCCACTTACTATAATAGGATTGTATGGTTTCAACTGTTCAACTAAACTCTCGCAAAAATCACGTCCATAACTTGTAATATTTCGAGTACCTACAATGGATATAATTCGTTGATTTTCCAACTTAAAATTACCTTCTTTAAACAAAATCATAGGCGAATCCACACAATGTTTTAACCGAGAAGGGTAACTTTCATCTAAAAAATAGTAATACTCAACTTTATTATTTTGAATGTATTTCAATTCCTTTTCGGCGTCAATTAAATTCGATTTTTCGAATATATTTTGAAGTAAATAAGCACCAATTCCATTAATTTTCCCAACGGTTGAAGGTTTCGACTTTAGCACATTTTTAGCGGATCCACAATGGGATATTAACTTTTTGGCGATAATATCACCCACTCCTTTGGCACGTTGTAGCGCCAAAACATATAGCAATTCTTCTTCAAGCATAATTTAACAATTTGAAAGTCAAGATATAAAAATTTGTTAATAAAAATGATGATAACTTTAAAAATCAATTAGAGTTTTAAGTATATTTGTTTTAATGAAATTAGCAACATACATCAGCGATTTATTATACAGATACGAATGTGTAATTGTACCAAACTTTGGAGGTTTTGTAACCAACGAAATTTCGGCAAAAATAAATAATACTACGCATACTTTTTATGCGCCGTCAAAACAATTGACTTTTAATTCGCATTTGCAAAATAATGACGGGTTATTGGCTAATTTTATTGCTGAAGCTAAAAACATTTCCTACCCAAATGCGCTGGAGTTTATAGACAATGAAGTAAAAAATTGGAAACTTCAACTAAAAAATGAAGAATTAGAGCTTGAAAAAGTAGGAACACTTCAATTAAATAATGAAGGAAAACTACTATTTGAACCTTATATTAGTGTTAACTATTTAACGTCATCATTTGGTTTAAATTCATATGTTTCACAAACAGTGAACCGTGTTGAGTACAAGGAAAAAGTACGTCAATTGGAAACAATTGCACCTATTTTACCTTCAGAAGAAAACAAAAGAAGAACACCTGCATTTATTAAATACGCTGCAAGTGCTGCTATTATTTTTGCTTTAG
>JAGPIQ010000072.1 GCA_018054895.1 Lutibacter sp.
TTTTTTCACATCCCCAACTTTCAAAAAACTTTACTAACAAACCTAAATCCCTTAGCGGCTGCAAAGATACCACTCTTTATCTCTTCTAAACAAACTTTTTAAACACTTTTTTTAATTTATTTTTACTGAAATACTCAAGTCTCTTATTTGTAGTGGGTTATAAAGTGTGTTTTATTTTTAATAATAGCCGGATAGCTAAGGTATTACTTAAATATAACTTGTTATTCTTATAAATACCCTTAAATATATAGGTTTAATTACCCCTACTACTACATACAATACTCGCTTTTAAGTTTACTACCTCCCTATTATCTATTGAAACAAACCCAGTATCTCTAATTTTTAAGGGGTTAAACTCTTGTTTTGAATGAACGTACATTTATATAAGACTTCTAAAGCATGCAATTGTGTTTTTATAAACTATATTCATACAATATAATGACCGTACTTAATCATACAAATTCATTTTAATTCATATGAAACTAGCTACATCTTCATATTTAAATAGAAATAATGGAATTAAATTACTGTGTCGAATGCCTTTTTATATATTAAGGTATAGTTTACAGTATCTACTATTGATAGCTTTCAAATATATAAATTGAATAATTTATCAAAATTAACATACATTTTATATTGTATTGAACATAGAATTCTAATACCTTTGTATCTTTAATTTAAAAATATGATTCAAATTACTTTACCAGATGGTTCAGTTAAGGAATTCCAAAAAGGAATTACACCAATGGACGTTGCAAAAAGCATCAGCGAAGGATTCGCTAGAAACGTTATTTCTGCACTATATAATAATACAATTATTGAAACTACTACGGGACTAAATGAGAATGGAACTTTAACGTTGTACACATTTGATACCCCTGAAGGTAAAAAAGCTTTTTGGCATTCATCAGCTCACGTTCTTGCGCAAGCAATCACTTCGTTTTATCCAAAAGTAAAATTAACCATTGGACCTGCAATAGACAATGGTTTTTATTATGACATTGATTTAGGTGAAGATGTAATTTCTGAAAAAGATTTTCCAGCAATTGAAAATAGAATGTTAGAGATGGCTCGTGGAAAACATGAGTTTCAAATGAGAGAGGTTTCAAAAGCAGATGCTTTAGATTTTTACAAAAGTCAAAACAACCAATATAAGGTTGAATTGATTGAAAATTTAACGGATGGCGAAATTACATTTTGTGATCATGCTGATTTTACCGATTTATGTAGAGGAGGACACATTCCTAATACAGGCTTGATTAAAGCTGTGAAAATAACAAGTGCTGCAGGTGCTTATTGGAGAGGAAATGAGAAGAACAATCAGTTAACACGTATATATGGTGTTTCGTTTCCAAAGCAAAAAATGCTAACTGACTATCTTGAGCTATTAGAAGAGGCTAAAAAAAGAGATCACAGAAAACTCGGAAAAGAATTAGAACTATTTGCTTTTTCGGCTAAAGTTGGACAAGGTTTACCTTTATGGCTACCAAAAGGAGCCGCTTTAAGAGAGCGTTTAGAAAATTTTCTGAAAAAAGCACAGAAGAAAGCAGGTTACCAAATGGTGATAACACCGCATATTGGTCAAAAGGAATTATATGTTACTTCTGGTCATTATGCTAAATATGGGGAAGATAGTTTTCAACCTATAAAAACTCCAAAAGAAGATGAAGAATTTTTATTAAAACCGATGAACTGTCCTCATCACTGTGAAATTTATAATAACAAACCTTATTCTTATAAAGATTTACCTATACGCTATGCTGAATTTGGAACGGTATATAGATATGAGCAAAGTGGTGAACTTCATGGGTTAACTCGAGTTAGAGGTTTTACTCAGGATGATGCGCATATTTTTTGTACGCCAGAACAGTTGGATACCGAATTTAAGGCTGTTATTGACTTAGTTTTATATGTATTTAAATCGTTAAGTTTTGAAAACTTTACTGCTCAGGTATCTTTAAGATCAAAAGAGAAAAGCGATAAATACATTGGAAGTGATGAAAATTGGGAAAAAGCAGAAAATGCCATTATTAGCGCTGCCAAAGAAAAAGGGTTAGATTATGTGATAGAATATGGCGAAGCTGCTTTTTACGGGCCTAAATTAGATTTTATGGTAAAAGATGCTTTAGGTAGAAGCTGGCAATTAGGTACAATTCAAGTAGATTACAACTTACCTGAACGCTTCGAATTAAGCTATAAAGGTGCAGATAATCAACTACATAGACCAATTATGATTCATAGAGCTCCCTTCGGGTCTATGGAACGATTTATAGCTGTTTTACTAGAGCATACAGGTGGTAAATTTCCGCTTTGGTTAACCCCAGAACAAGTTATTATCCTACCAATCAGCGAGAAATATCAAATATATGCGGAAAAAGTTTTACATTTGTTAGAAAATTCCGAAATTCGCACACTTGTAGATAATAGAAACGAGAAAACAGGTAGAAAAATTAGAGATGCAGAATTGAATAAAATTCCATTTATGATTATTGTAGGAGAACAAGAGGAAAATGAAGGAAGTGTTTCTGTTAGAAAACAAGGAGAAGGTGATTTAGGAACATTTAAAGTTGAAGAATTTGTTTCTATCATTCAAAAAGAAATAGAAAATACATTAGTAAATTATTAAGTTTAATTTAAATTTTATAGCCATAGCATTAAATAGAAGTAGAGGTGAGAGAAAACCTTGGAGAGTAGTAAAAGAAGACCAACATAGGATTAATGAAAATATTATTCATTTATCTGAAGTACGTTTAGTAGGAGAAAACATAGAGGTTGGTGTTTATCCTTTAGCAAAAGCAAAAGCTTTAGCTAAAGAATTAGAATTAGATTTAGTTGAAATTTCGCCAAAAGCTGATCCTCCTGTTTGTAAAATTATTGATTATAAGAAATTTTTATACGAGCAGAAAAAGCGAGAGAAAGTTCAAAAAGCTAAAGCTACTAAGGTTGTGGTTAAAGAAATTAGATTTGGACCTAATACAGATGAACATGATTTCGAATTTAAGAAAAAGCATGCTTTAAAGTTTTTGCAAGAAGGTGCAAAATTAAAAGCATTTGTATTTTTTAAAGGACGATCAATTATCTATAAAGATCAAGGACAAATACTATTATTACGTTTAGCTACTGAATTAGAAGAGTTCGGAAAAGTGGAACAAATGCCTAAATTAGAAGGTAAACGAATGATTATGTATATTGCTCCTAAAAAGAAATAATACTTCGAAAGCAAGAGATTATCAAATAAAAGATTACTTTTGCGCTCGGAAAAAATATTAAGCAAGATAAATAAGTATAAGAGAGATGCCTAAAATGAAAACAAAATCTAGTGCTAAGAAGCGTTTTAAGCTTACAGGCTCTGGTAAAATCAAGAGAAAACACGCTTTTAAAAGTCACATTTTGACTAAGAAAAGCAAAAAACGTAAATTAAAACTTACACATTCAGGTTTAGTACATAAAGCGGATGTTGGAAGTGTTTTACAACAGTTAACTTTAAAATAATAAAGTTACAGGGAATTTAATTATTAACCTTGGAGTAGAGCCTAATACAAGTGCAAATTTACTTTTGCCGCCTACTACAAAAAACAAATTGAAATTATGCCAAGATCAGTAAATTCAGTTGCTTCAAGAGCTCGAAGAAAAAAGATATTGAAGCAAGCAAAGGGTTACTTTGGACGTAGAAAAAACGTTTATACAGTAGCAAAAAATGCGATTGAAAAAGGAATGGTTTATTCTTATCGAGATCGTAAAAACAAAAAAAGAACTTTCCGTGGTTTATGGATTCAACGTATTAACGCTGGAGTTCGTCAATATGGAATGTCTTACTCATCGTTTATGGGAAAAATGAAAGCTAACAATATCGAATTGAATCGTAAGGTTCTTGCTGATTTAGCTATGAATAACCCAGAAGCTTTTAAGGCTATTATAGATACAGTAAAATAGATTTTTAAATTTCTTGCTTATATAAAAAACCCAATCTTTTAGATTGGGTTTTTTATTTTCTACACGTGTTTAATTTCAAAATTATTATATATTTACAGTCAAATTAAATTTACATAGATATGCTTGTTTGGGGAATTTTTATTGCTGTTATTTTACTGTTTTTAGCGTTAGATTTAGGAGTTTTTAATAGAAATCCACACATTATTAGCACAAAAGAAGCAACAATATGGACGAGTATTTGGGTAACAATTTCAATACTTTTCTCTGGAGTTATTTATTGGTTATATTCCACAGACCTAATAGACAATATCGATAATTTAACGCCTACAACGGCTGCGGTAAAATATATTACTGGTTACTTAATAGAATTATCATTAAGTGTTGATAATATATTTGTGATAGCTGTTATCTTTACAAGCTTTAAAATACCTCAAAAATATCAACATAGAGTCTTATTCTGGGGGATTTTGGGCGCTATTGTTTTTAGAGCATTTATGATATTTTTTGGTGTATTACTAATTAACAAGTTTAGTTTTACAACCTATATTTTTGGAGCGTTTTTAATTTTTACAGCATACAAAATGCTTATTTCAAAGAATGAAGAATTCAATCCTAAAAATTCGTTCGTTTATAGACAATTAAGAAAATATATGCCTATTACAACACATATGAATGGTGAGCACTTTTTCGTTCAACTAAAACATATAAAAGCAGCTACGCCCCTATTTATTGCTTTAATAATTATTGAATTTACAGATGTTTTATTCGCAATGGATAGTATCCCTGCAATTTTAGCAATTACTGCAGATCCATTTTTAGTGTTTACTTCTAATATATTTGCTATATTAGGACTCCGTTCCATGTACTTTTTCCTATCAAATATGTTGGCAAAATTCCATCATTTAAAGTACAGCTTAATCGTAATTTTAACCTTTGTTGGAATAAAATTACTATTAGCTCACCACTTTAAATTCCCAGAATGGGTTTCATTAGGTGTTATAGCGCTATCATTATTTGTTGGAATTGTAGTTTCTTTAAGATCAAACGATAATGGAGAATTAACTAATTAGTTTTTCTTCTCTATTTCACGAAGGTTTTCCAATTTTTTATGAGCTAAAAATCCAGCAACATCTTCAAAATGTTCTTTTACACGTTTATGCCCAAATTCAAAAACTTTCGCTGCTAAACCGTCTAAAAAGTCACGATCATGTGATACTAACACCAATGTACCATCAAATTCTTTTAAAGCATCTTTGATAATATCTTTGGTTTTCATATCCAAATGATTTGTTGGCTCATCCAAAATTAAAACATTTACAGGTTCTAACAACAATTTAATCATTGCTAAACGTGTTTTTTCACCTCCTGAAAGTACTTTTACCTTTTTTGTAACATTATCACCGCCAAACATAAAAGCACCTAACAAATCCTTTATTTTAGTTCGAATATCTCCAACAGCAATTTGATCAATCGTTTCAAAAACGCTTAAATTTTCATCTAATAAGGAAGCTTGATTTTGTGCAAAATATCCAATTTTCACATTGTGACCGATTTCCATTTTTCCTTGAAAATCAATTTCACCCATAATAGCTTTAATCATTGTAGACTTTCCTTCCCCATTTTTTCCAACAAACGCTACTTTTTCACCACGCTCAATAACCATATTTGCATTGTTAAACACAACGTGATCTCCATAATTTTTGGTTAACTCTTCAACAACAATTGGATATTGACCACTACGTGGAGCAGGCGGAAATTTCAGTCTCAATGCTGAAGTGTCCACTTCATCTACTTCAACCATTACAAGCTTCTCTAACATTTTAACACGCGATTGTACTTGGTTTGTTTTAGAATATGTTCCTTTAAATCGATCGATAAATTCCGTGTTTTCAGCAATCATTTTTTGTTGTTCATCGTACGCTTTTTGCTGATGCACTCTCCTATCTTTTCTTAATTCTAAATAATGAGAATACGTCGCTTTATAATCATAAATTCTCCCCATAGTCACTTCAATAGTTCTATTGGTAATATTATCTACAAATGCTCTATCATGAGAAATAACAATAACTGCCTTGGCTGAATTGATTAAGAAATCCTCCAACCACATCACACTTTCAATATCTATATGGTTTGTTGGCTCATCCAATAAAATTAAATCTGGTTTTTGAAGTAAAATTTTCGCTAATTCAATTCGCATACGCCATCCACCAGAAAATTCAGAAGTTGGCCTATCAAAATCCGTACGTTCAAAACCTAACCCTTTCAATACTTTTTCGACCTCCGCTTCGTAATTTACTTCTTCAATAGCATAAAATTTTTCGCTCAATTCTGAAACGCGTTCAATTAACTGCATATACGCATCACTTTCATAATCCGTTCTTACCGTTAATTCTTCATTAATTTTATCCATTTCAGTTTTCA
Organism: Lutibacter sp.; assembly: GCA_018054895.1. GTDB lineage: Bacteria > Bacteroidota > Bacteroidia > Flavobacteriales > Flavobacteriaceae > Lutibacter. The sequence goes on from JAGPIQ010000072.1 coordinate 6,355, forward strand.
TTGAAGAAATTTCAGCAAATGCTTTTGAAGTCTCTTCAAAAACAGTTGCATCATCCATAGCCAATAAATGTTGTGGTAAATAAGCAATAACAGCATCTTTTGGTGCTGAAATATTCCCTGATGAAGGTTTACTTGCACCCGCTATAATTTTCAATAATGTTGATTTTCCTGCTCCATTTTTACCCATTAAGGCAATTTTATCGTTTTCATTAATGGCAAAGGAAACACCACCAAACAATGTTGTTCCACCAAATTGAACCGAAATATCATTAACTGTAATCATTATATTGAATTTTTATCGTTATTTTTTGAAGGCGCAAATATACAAGAATGTTTTAATACGAAACCATTTAAAATTTCACCTCTCTTTGTTAATATTTTTTTAGGTACAAGCAAGATACTTGAACCAGCATACAAATTGTTTTTCATAAAAAAAGCAAGAATTTCTTCTTGCTTTTTTATATCATTTTAAAGTTTCAATTTAAAAAACTTCTCCTAATTCTTTTAACTTCTCCGTATTTTCAGCAAGTTTCAATTCTTCCACAATTTTATGAATATCACCATTGATAATATTCCCTAAATCATACATTGTTAGTCCAATTCTATGTTCAGTAACACGACCTTGAGGATAGTTATACGTTCTAATTTTAGCAGATCTATCACCAGAACTCACCATACTTTTACGTTTTTTAGAATCTTCCTCTTGCTTCTTCGCTAATTCTTGCTCATATAAACGAGAACGCAATACTTTCATTGCTTTTTCCTTATTTTTATGTTGCGACTTTTGATCTTGACATTGCGCCACTAAACCGGAAGGAATATGTGTTAAACGCACTGCAGAATATGTTGTGTTTACAGATTGTCCACCTGGTCCTGAAGAACAGAAAAAATCCACACGAATATCACTTGCTTTCAATTCAATATCGAATTCTTCAGCTTCAGGCAAAACCATTACCGTAGCCGCAGAAGTATGCACACGCCCTTGTGTTTCAGTTTGAGGCACACGTTGTACACGATGTACACCTGCTTCAAATTTCAAATCACCATAAACATCTTCACCTTCAACACTAAAAATAACTTCTTTAAAACCTCCAGAAGTACCTTCGCTTATATCCACAACTTCAGTTCTCCATCCTTTTTCTGCACAAAATTTAGTGTACATTCTATATAAATCTCCTGCAAAAATACTCGCTTCATCACCACCAGCACCAGCTCTAATTTCCACCATTACGTTTTTAGCATCATCTGGATCTTGTGGAATTAACATAAATTTTATCTTATCTTCCAATTCTACAATACGAGTATTCGCATCTTCCAACTCCAACTTTGCCATCTCTGTCATTTCAGGGTCGGAACCATCGGAAATAATTTCTTTAGCTTCCTCTACATTACCTAATAAGGTTTCATATTCGTTACCAAGAGTCATTACGGCATTTAAATCCTTGTATTCTTTATTTATTTGAATATAACGTTTTTGGTCTGAAATAATATCCGGTTGAATAATTAAATCAGAAACCTCATCAAAACGTTGTTTTATAATTCTAAGTTTGTCTAACATTACTTTTTAAAAATTGGATTGCAAATTTACGATAAATTCTTGAATAATTTTTTAATATTCAAAAACCCCAAATTCGCTTGTAATTGTTAATTTTTTTGAAGGCGAAGCCTCTACGCGACCTACAATTTGTGCATTTACATTAAAACTCTTTGAAATTTCAATAATATCCGCTGCAACATTTGCTGGAACATAAATTTCCATACGATGACCGCAGTTAAATACCTGATACATTTCTTTCCAATCAGTATTACTTTGTGCTTGAATTAATTTGAATAATGGAGGCACTTCAAACAAATTGTCTTTTATAATGTGTAAATTATTAATAAAATGAAGGATTTTTGTCTGTGCTCCTCCACTACAATGTACCATCCCGTGTATTTCTTTGGAAGAATATGTACTCAATATTTTTTTGATAATTGGAGCATACGTTCTTGTTGGAGATAACACTAATTTACCAGCATCAATTGGAGAATTTTCAACTGCATCTGTTAATTTTATAGTTCCAGAATATACTAATTCAGCAGGTACAGCCGCATCAAAACTTTCAGGATATTTATCCGCCAAATAGTTATGAAAAACATCGTGACGTGCAGAAGTCAATCCATTTGACCCCATTCCTCCATTGTATTCCTTTTCATACGTTGCTTGACCGAAAGATTCTAACCCTACAATTACATCACCTGGTTGAATGTTTGCATTATCGATTACATCAGTTCGTTTCATACGAGCCGTTACTGTTGAATCTACAATAATTGTTCTCACTAAATCACCAACATCAGCAGTTTCACCTCCTGTTGAATGAATTTCAACTCCAAAACCTTTTAAATCTTGTAACAATTCTTCTGTACCATTAATAATTGCGGATAAAACTTCACCAGGAATTACATTTTTATTTCTACCAATAGTTGAAGATAACATAATATTATCTGTTGCACCGATACATAATAAATCGTCAATATTCATTATTAAAGCATCTTGCGCAATTCCTTTCCATACAGAAATATCACCAGTTTCCTTCCAATACATATATGCTAAGGACGATTTTGTTCCTGCTCCATCTGCGTGCATTACCAAACAATAATCCTCATCATTAGTTAAATAATCTGGCACAATTTTACAGAATGCCTTTGGAAACAATCCTTTATCTACATTTTTTATTGCATTGTGTACATCTTCTTTTGATGCTGAAACTCCTCTTTGACTATATCTTTTACTTATATCTGAACTCATTGGTGCTTTATTATATTCTTGTGCAAAAGTAATTTTTCTTTTTAACATAGGAAAACATAAAAAAACCGAATGAGACTCATTCGGTTTTTTTATGTGATATTATTTTACTCCCAATCCGGCATTGTGGCATTTGAAAATAATAACGTTCTAATGTCCACCGAAATTATATAATTCAAATCTACTTTATAAATCGATTTTGAAGACAATCCATCATTCGATGTATTTACAAAAATAACTTCCGCTTCATTTGGTGAAAACCTAGGATCTAAATCTAATGTCCCTAATGGTTTTTCTACAGATACATTTTTTGTTATACCCGTTACAAAATTATAAACAAAAATTTTAGTATCTAATTGTCTATTGTTAGATATTTCATATTCAGAAACATCGTGAGAGTATAATAACAACTTATTATCTGCTGAAATATTAACTCCACCTACAGCCCCCTTAACTCCTGATAAAACAGTCGTTAGAATTGTTCCATACATATCAATAGTATATACTGATGAATTATAGCCTGTAACATCATTTGTTTTTAGTACAACCATGCTTCCATCATTGCTCCAATCGCATTCAGTTATAGAACTACCATCTAAGGTTTGAAATATTTGTTGAAGCCCACTACCATCTTTATTTATACTATATAATTTATTGTAACTAGGGTACATTATTTTTTCTCCATTAGGCGACCAAGAAAAATCGATTTCATTTAAATTAAAACCGGCAACAGGCACCGCTGATGTCACTTTAAAAACATTAGAACCATCAGGGTTCATCGTATATAAATGAGTTTCATTATTAAAAGTTCTTAAAAACGCAATTAAATTTGAAGCCTGGCTTTTTCTAGGTCTCCAACTATTTACATTTAGAGATGTTAATTCAACAGTATTTTCAGATTCACGAGTAACATCATTATAGCTTGAGGAATAAATTCCATTATTCCCATTGGAAAATTTCTGAACATACAAATATCTATTTTCAGGATTTACTTTTGTTTTAAATGAACTAACAGCACTTAAAACTTCCGTATTTATACTATCATTAGCTACTATTTGCCAAAAATACTTAGTCCCATATTTTAAATTTGGAACCACATAGGTAGTGTCTTTTATACCTTCAACTTTAATAACATCATTATTATTAGCGTTCTTAATCTCAAGTCTGTATGCAATAGCATTTGCTTCTGGATCTTTTGATGACCAAATTAATTCAACTGAGAGCTCTTGTTCTTCACTACCATCTATTGGAGTAATTAATACTGGTGTAGATGGAGGTTCATTTAAAGCATCAACTCCATCCAATTCAAAAATCACATTAACCGTAAGATCTGTTGGCACAGTTGCTGGTTGAAACCTTGCTACATACCCTTCTTTTTTAACATTTACAGAATAGTCACCGCTTTCTATATCTTCCATTATAAAATAGCCGTCTGCATCTGTAAAAACAGTATTATTTGTTGGTGTTAATGTTACTTTTGCATTCTCAATAGGAGCAAAACTATTTGCTTCAACTACCCTTCCTGTAATAGTTCCTAATCCTACTAAATCTATGGTATCTTCATTACAGTTTATAAATAAACTTAGAGTTAGTATCATTAAAATATTATATACTTTTTTCATTTCTTCTTTTTTAGCTATTTATAAATTGCAGATTTCACACTTTCATGTGGCTTTCCTATATAAAAATTTAATCCAACACCAAACCTCCAAAAATAATCATCTCTTTTTCCATTATTGATTCCATCTAACTTATCGGATAGTACCAAATTCTGTTCTCCAAATAGTTTAATCCCTATATTATTGACTGGCAAATATTCAAAACCAACACCGTATTGTATTTTTGCAAATGCTTTATTAATATGTGAAGATGAAGAAATTGCCCCAACACCTCCATAAATAAATGGCGTGAAATTATCATAAGGCAACACATTGTACTCCAAACTAACATTAGTGGTTAAAAATTGATCTTTAAAAGATTGCTTATTTTCTAATTTTAAATACCCCATATCAACATTTAAGTTGAAGTTTGGCTTTTTAAAGAAAATCTTAAGAGATGAATTAGTTGAAATCGTAGCTTTTGGATTAGGATAATCTCCATCCATAAGTGCAGTACCTCCTGAAAAGCTTATTGCAAACTGACCTCGTCTATCTTCTAATTTTCTCTCTAGTAATACCGTAGATTCAGCATCCGCTTCTTCCTTTAAATATGCTTCTTTTATTAAATCAGCAGTAGGTTGTCCTCCTTGTGGCATCCATAATCCATCAATGATCCCTTCTATAATTAAGTTTTCAACAGCTTTATCAATGGCCTCTTTCATAGCTAATTGAACTGGTTCATTTTTAGTAAAACCAATCTCACTTTCCAATAACCTTTGATACTTTACATACTTAAATAAGTTTGCTGATAGCGCTTGAGATAAAATAGTTTTAGATATATAGACTGTTTTCAATATCTTACCCGTAGATGTAGATACTGCTCTTAGATACACCGTAATCCTGTCTTGCCTGTATTGTGTTGAACTTCCAATACCAAGATATCTAGCACCTGCACCACCCGTAATAATATTTGTATCATACGAAATTACACCTCCTTCTAACAATACACCCGCAAATAAAAGCGCAGGTAAGTTAGGAGAATTTGTGCTTGTATTTTTATTTTTTGTGTATTCGTCTCTAGTTGATCGAATTATATTTCTTTCATTTAAAAGATTACTAAGATTTTCTCTTTCAATAACAGTAAACCATTTAGAATCTTCCAATGCTTTATTTAACATTGTAGTAGCGCCTTGTGACACTGCAGTACTAAATGTACTACCACTTTCAACAGCTTTATATTGACCTGTCTGATCTTTAAAATTATATACAGCTGCTACTACGGGTTCTTGTGGCAAAGGGAACTCTTTTAACTTATGAGTAACTGGCGTAGTTTCCCCTATTCTTGCTCGTTCTTGCTTATAAGGTTGATTAAAAAACGCACCACAACTAGTTAATAACAAAAATAGTGGAATTGTATATATATATCTATAATTTAACATATGGGTGTTTAAGATATTAGTTAGGGACTATAATTTGTGTTTGTTCTCCAGTATCAGTATCTAGAATATTAACAACTAACCCTTCTGATGAGTCATAAATTTCAAGAGCTAAACTACCGAAAGTGAAATTCCCTTCTGTTAATTCGTCTCCTAATTGTGTGTCAAATAAAGACCTTGACAACTGACTTAATATTTGTCTATTTAGCGTTTCAGAAAAAGCTTCTAAAGAAGATTCTCCATTAGCCCTACTTATACTAGGGTCGGTAAAAGAGTTTTGGGCATTTGCGCCACTTAACAACCACTGGTAATTAAACGTTTCACCGCCAAATGCAGGATTTATTGGTTTATAAGAAAGTTGTTGACCAATACAAATATAGCTCGTTAAAAATAATATGATTGATAATAGTTTTTTCATGTCTATTAGTAGCGTTTAATTATTTTAGATTCATTTTCTAAGTTTTTAAAGTGCCTGTACACTTTAATAATGGCGTAGTCATTTATTTTGGATAAATATTCCATACTAGGTCTAACAAAAAAGGAAAATACGACGTCATCTCCTACAATAACTTCAATTTTTGTATTTCTTCCTAGTGCTAAAATCTCTTTTATTTTTACTACTTCATTACCATTAATATTATTTTGAGTATATAAAGAATAAAATAATTTATAAAAATCTCGTCCTGGTTTTGTTTTTGTATCTTCGACAATAATACCTCTTAACTCAAGTCCATCTTTTACCTCAACACTAACATCTTGTGAATTTTCTTGTTCTTGTTTAAACTTTTCATCAAGAACTTTCTTTTTTTCTAATTCATCGTTAGAATTTTCATTAAACACTATTCTGTCTTGAGCAACTATTTCATTATCTAAATTGTAAATTAAAAGTTCAGCTATTTTTTTTTCGGTACCATTTAACTTAAAAGTAATTAAAGATAAATTGACTTTTTCATTTGCCGATACTACAAATCTACTATTTTTTTCTTCTTCTATATTATCTACACTTTCATTGCTATTAAAAAGAGTAAACTTATATATTAAACTACTGGTTATTTCGGTTTTATTAAAAGCAGTACTATTAATTATTATAATTCCATTTTGATTCTCTACTTGTATTTTGGCTTCAAAATCATCGTTTATTATTTCTGAAGCTAATTCTGCTGCGGTATCTTCAATTTTATTAGCAATACCTTCTTTAGCAACTATGTTATTTTCTTGATCGTCATTAAACACAACCCTATCTTTACCTATAATAGTTAAATTAGAATCGTAAATTAAAAGAAGAATAATAACTTTTGTTTCATCATTAAAATTTATGGTGGTTGATGATAAATCTTTTAGTTGATTTGAATTTAGAATGAATTGACCTGATTGTTGGTTATCTGACTTATTTTGATTTGGCCCTGTCTTAAATACAGACAATTTATAACTTAATTTTTTTGTTGTTTGTGTTTTATTAAGCGCTGTTCCTTTTACACTAATGTATCCGTTTTCTTCTTTAATTTGAAGCTTTGCTTCTATTTCAGCATTGTATGACTGAGAATAAGTCCCAATTGTCAAAAGAAAAACAATAACAGATGTTATTGTTTTTTTGCTTTTACATAAAAACATAACTTCTTTTTTAAAAATTTCTAATAATAATGCTTTGATCTTGACCCTGCATGGATACTTTCATTTTTTCGGATAAAGAATTAGATCCAAACATCGTTAAATTTTGATTATCTC
>JAGPIQ010000073.1 GCA_018054895.1 Lutibacter sp.
ACTTTTTAACTAATCTAATTTCTGGACTTATCGCTTATAGTTTTTTACCTAAAAAACCTTCAATCAAGTTCGCAACTGAAAATTCTAATCAAATTTGTTTGTTTTAATAATCGAACTCAGGTTATTAAAAAAGCAGGAATGGGCAGGTATTTCATTTTTCCTTTGGGCATAATTTGTTCTTTTTAATTAGACTTTTTATGAAATAGGGATTGCCATTTTTCTTTAAACACATAATAAATAAATTGCGTATTCCCAATTAAATAGCGTTTCCACATGCGTTTTGGTTCTTTTACCAATCTATACAACCATTCCAAACCTATGCGAATCATCCAATGTGGTGCACGTTGTATAGTACCTGCATAAAAATCGAATACCGCACCTATGGAACATATAACCGTAGCATTTAGCTCGTTTTTATGCGCATGTACCCATTTTTCTTGTTTGGGTGCTGTCATTCCAACAAACAAAATAGCTGGAGCAAATGCATTTACTTGGGCTATCATTGCTTCATTTTCTTGTTGGGTAAAAGTTGTTTTAAAAGGAGGCGAATAACTAGCTACTTTTATAGCTGGAAACTCTTGTGAAATTCTACGCTTAATTAATTGTAATGTATTTTCTGAAGCGCCTAAATAAAACACTTTTTGTGCTTTTGCATTGGCTTGTTCTAATAAATGTTGGTGGATGTCCCAACCTGCAATTTTTTGAATATTTTTATGGGCTAATAACTTTGCAGCCAACACAATACTGGTACCATCTGGCAATAACACATCACTAGTTGTTAACACCTCCGCAAAATGTGCATCCTTTTTTGTAACGCAGTATGAATAGGCATTAATAGTGTTTATAACACACTTTTTATCCGTTTTTATGGTGGAAAGTGGTTGACTAAAAACGTTGTTTTTTATTGTTGGGGTTAATTGCATGAAGTAAATGAATGTTTTTAGTTAAGTCGTTTATTATATATGTTTGTTTTAATAATAAAATCTTAAATTATCATATATAATTTAAATAACCAGTCATAAATAAATATAAGATAGTGCTACCTTACATCGTTAAAATATTTTAAAATAGTATCTTTTTCAGGATTGGAAATAGTAAAAATATCTAAAACTTTTTCAATTTTTTCTTCTGAAAAATTCCACCATTCTGATTCTTCTAGAACCTTAATTACCTCTTTATTAAAACGATACTTTATAACCTTTGCAGGAACACCAGCTACAACGGCATAGGGTGGTACATCTTTAGTTACAACAGATCGACCTGCAATAACAGCCCCATTGCCTATGGTAATACCTCCAGGTATAAAACATTCTTCTCCAATCCAAACATCATTTCCAATTATTGTTTTTTTATAAGGATTAAAATCAATAGGTTTTATCCAATCTTGTCTAATTTTATTCTTTTGGTAGAATATTAAATTAGTAGAAATTCTATTTAAAGGATGCGCAGCTACACCTATTTTACAATGCTTACCAATTGATGAGAATTTACCTATAGTAACAAATTTCAGCATAGTGAAATGCCTAATTCTAGAGTAATCTCCAATCTCAGATTGTTCTAATTTCACCCCAGGAGCTAGGAAAACTTTATTTGAAAACCTACACTTTTTATCCCAAAAAGAGAACAGAGATATTGATTTATTTAATTTCATCAAAGAAAAAACAGATGCTTTACTGCTTTCTATTTTATAATAAGAATAGTTATTCATTGAAGTTTTGCTTTAAAATTTTTTAATAAAAAAAACACAAGTGTAAATAGAATAAAAAACATATATTTTGAATTCTTACGTATTAGTTGATATGCACTCTTGAAGTCACGTTGCTTCAACCTATTAAAAATTGAGTGATTAATATTATCTGCCAGTATAAGTTTTGTATAATAGGGTTTATTAGTAAGAGTTATATACCAGCTAAATTCTTTTTCTAGAGGTAAATACCTATTACTTAAAGCACTAAAATCCCTATTGTATTTTAATACAACTTCAGGAGTATAAGCAACGCTACAATTAGATAACATTCTAATATTAAATTCTAAATCTTCATAATATGAAATATCTGTCCTATAAACACCTATTTTTTCAATTACATTTTTTTTTAGTAAAGTGTTTCCGATACGCGGTACAATATTGTTGTACCAACGACTTTTTATTGGTTCATTAATAACACCTCTTACTTTTTCACTACATATTTTTACTTTTGATTCAGCTTCAATCATTTCAAAGTTTGCGGTATAAATTTCAATTAAAGGAAAATTTAAAATCAAATTATAAAATACTTCTAAACAATTTGGATAAAGAATATCATCAGCATCCAAAAAAAGAATGTAATCACCAACTGAATGTATAATACCGTCATTTCTTGCAGCTGAGACTCCTCCATTGGATTTACTATATATTTTTATCCTAATATCATTTATAGCAGAAACAATTGAAAGGCTGTTATCAGTTGAACCATCATTAATAATAATAAGTTCAAAATTCTTATTTGTTTGGTTTAAAACCGAATTTACGGTATCTAATATACAGGCTTGCTTGTTGTATAGTGTAATAATTATTGAAATCATCAATTTATATAAATAGTAGTTATTAATTTTAAAACATTATATACCTTTAACTTGAAAAAAGTATATTTACTATGGATACTACAAATTTTCACCAATAACAACCGTCTTCTACTTTAGAAGCGTTGTTTATTTTGTCATTCTCATTTGGAAATACAAAATGTTCATTTATAATATGTTGAAATTTTGGATTATCCACCCAGCGTTTTCCTTTAATCCCAAAAAGCATTTGGGTTGCACCACCCAAGTGAATCGCTTTTTTACCAATTCGTTTCACGTGCGCTGCTAAAGGAAAACCATAAGCTCCACAACCGATGATGGCAATATCAAAATCTTTTTTATCAATTTCACCTTTCATATAATCTAATGCATCAAACCAATTATTAAAATCAGACTTATTATCTGCAATTGTTTGAACCGCCTTTATTGTTTCTAAAGATTTGAACTTTGGTAAAACCCGAGGATCTGAAAATAATAATTCACGTTTGTTATAATATTGATCTTCAATTGTTTTATTAAAAGGGTGTATTACTAATACTTTTTTATCTTTTAAAACTTCCGACCAAGGGTCTTTTTGTAAATAAGGTTCCAATGCATCCAATTGCACAACAACTGCTTTTTTAAAATGAGATACTAAAAATCGTTCCTCAATACGCCAAGAGCCCAAAACGTCTAATTGTTGTATATCTTCATACATCAACTTAGAGAAATTTTTAATTGTTTCTTTATTTGAAGGAAAAAAACCTGCATTAAATTGCATTGGAACGAATATCCTATTTTTTAAAAGAATTCTTAAAATAACATTCATTCTTGGATATAGCACAGCTTTAATTTCATTAGATCCAAAACGAGCAATCATAGTTGGTGTTATTTTTTCCAACTCTTTTTTTATAAACAGTGAGGCTTTTTCATTAGAGATAGGTTTTAGGTTTACCCAGTTTTTAATAAATTTATGAATTTGCTGTGATATAAATGAGCTCATGTTTTGTACTTATTTGCTTTTTAATTTATTAACTAATGGATTATAGACCCAACGATTATAAGCATTTGGAATTAACTTTAATAAAATTAATAATGTTTGAGTAAGTCCAATAATTTTTATTGAAAATTTTATAGGCTTTAACGATTTTCTCGTTAATTCTTTTAAATCAGCTTTATCCATGGAAAATAGGGGTATTAAGTTGTTTTTTAAAAACGGAATTCCATGAATTTTTGTATTTACAGAAATCACATTCATTTTCAACTCTTTAACTGCTTCAAACTGCTTAATATCCCAACCACTTTTATTAGAATGAAAATAATAAATATTTTCAGGATTCTTGATAAACGTTTTGAGATTAAAATATTTATTAATTTTGGGATTATATTGTTCTCTAAAAATTAATGGATCTGTATTAGCTGTAGATTCTTCTAATAAATCATTTAAATAAAATTGATTGTTAAATGCATAAATTCTATCAACATTTAAAAGGCTTCCTAATAAAACAGCAGCATAGCCCCCTGCTGAACTCCCTATAAAATAGGTAGTAATACCTTCTGTTTCATTTTTTAAAAAACTTGTCAATTTTTCAATAGAATTTAAATCCTTATTGATTCCATGTAAATACCATTGTTTATAAATATCTCTAATAAAAATGTGTTTTGTAGCTTTTGGATGTTTTAAATTCCACCATTCAAATTTATTTTTATCAATAATTTTCTTTTTTACGTTTGCTTCATTATTTGGAAAATAGATATAATTGCTACTAAAGTAGACCGCACAAATTTCAGGTACACTCGTTTTAGTTTCTGTTGTGCTAATTATGTAATTATCCAATAACCTCGCTTCTTGTACAATTGCACTATCAACTTGGAATACTTTGGATTGTGTGATTATTTCCATAGTTGTGGTATTAAAGCTCTTAAATTAATACTAAAAAAATGCTTTACAGCTGTAAATAACCCAAAATGTCGCTTTTCATAAATAAAAAAAGGTATAGGTTCAGCATAACCCAAAGGAGAATACAAAAACTTAAAACGTTCAATTAATGGCGTTGTTTTCAAACACCACTTGGGTAAAGTTGAATTTGATTCACATGTACCAATAAACTCGGGTGCAACTAAACATTTAAAACCATTTTTCTGAGCACGCAAACCATAATCGAAATCACCTATTGCATGTCGAAATTGCCAGTCGAGATTACCAATCGTTTTATATATAATTTTTGGCACTAATAGAAAATTTCCATTTACTATATTACATTCCTGTAATTGACCATTTGGTTTTAATGCTTGTTTTTGATTATGTAACCATCCACTATATGTAACACTATTGTTATCTTTTGAACAAGTAGCCCCACAAATTAAAGCATTAAAGTTAGTTTGATCTGAAGCTTGAAGCATTTGTTTAATAGCATTAGGAAATAATAAAGTATCATCATTCAGCCACAAATAAAAATCATAATCTTTTGCTTTAACAGCCGCCTTCCATGCGGTATACATCCCTCTGTTCCAATACAAATTACCATCGCCCTTTATAATATTAACAGTTGGGTATAATCTGGCAACTTCCTCCGCTGTACAATCGGTACAACCATCATCGGTTAAGTAAACTTCCCATTCATATCCTGCTACATTTTGCTGAGCATACAAGTACTCTAAGCATTCCAATGTTTTAGCTTTTCGATTGTGAACGGTAAGAAGTATCGCTATATATTTCATATATGGTCAATTTTATTTCTATCCCAGATGATTTGTTGTTTTAATAATTTACAAGGAATTCCTGAATACAATGCATTTTCTATTTCTAATTTACCAGTAACAACACTCGAATTCCCAATTATTGAATTGGACTTTATTATGGAACCTTTCAAAACCCGCACATGTGCCGTTAGCCAAACATGATTACCTATTACAACTGATTCGGCATGGTTTATTCGTTTATTGGCTACTATGTCAAGAATTGAATGACTGTCTCCATTTCTTATTTCAATATCATCTGAAAACATACAATCATTACCTATTTTAATAATTTTTCCTTCTGTAGCTGCAATATGTCCACTTCCCATTGTAAAATCGTTTCCAATAATAATTGTACTATTATCATCTTGACACCAAAAATGAACATTGGAAACTATTGTACTACCTCCACCAATAATAATTTTACAATTATTCCCAATAATAGTAAAATGGCAATTATTTAAACGAGCCTTTCTACCAATAACTATACTATTGTTTTTACCTTTTACATCAAATTTATTACCTTTTAAAAATGCTCCTTTTTGAGTTACTATATTTTTAAAACTCAAAATAAAATTACAATTCCAATGTAAAACTGAATATAGTAATGCAACTATATCCATTAAAGTATCTTTTCCTTTTAACAACTTTTTAATTTTATTCATAAATCACTTATAGCGTTTATTATATTTCTAATAGTATATTATTCTTTTGTACCTGTACTCCTTTATCTATATAACAACCAACATCCGCCAAAAAAACATCTAAAAAATAACCTGCCGGTATTTCGTTTAAATACAATGCTTCTAAACATTGTAAGGTTTTTTCCTTGCGGTTATGGCAGGTTAGTAATACTGCTATATATTTCATATTATATCATTAGAGATTACCATATTATATACTTTTTCGGTTTCCATTGCTGCTTTATCCCAAGAAAAATCAAGCACTCTATTATTCCCCTTTTTAATCAAACAATCTTTATTATTTATTGTATTTTCAATTGAGTTACATATTGATGTGGCATTAGTAGGATTAAAATACATTGCTGCATCTTTAGCTATTTCTGGAAAACAGGATTTTTCGCTTATACATGCAGGGCATTGATGTTGAAATGCTTCTAATATTGGTATACCAAATCCCTCATATAGCGATGGATAAACAAAACATTCTGCATTGTGATACAAATTTGCTAATTTTTGATCATCTACAAAACCAAAATTAACTACTTTATCATCTATTTTTAGTTTCTTTAACAATTTTTCTTCTGACTGTGTGAATTTTTCTCCAGTACAAAATAGTGAGAGATTTCGCTCAAATAAAATTTTAGAGATAGATTCCACGAAGAAATCAAAATTCTTATACTTGTACCTTGAACCGACATACAAAATATATTTTTTATTATAAATATTTGGTAAGTAACTATATTTATTTTCAGACACCCCATGATATATAACAAAAACTTTTTTTTTATCTATATTAGGAAAGAAATGAAATAAATCATTTTTAGTATTTTCACTAACACAAATAATCGCTGCTGACTTTTCTATACATATTTTTCGTTCACCGAGCCTTTTCTTATTTTCCGTGTGAAAAATTTCTGGTGTCATATCATGAATAGTAATTACGATAGGTGTATTTTTTGCGTAATTAAAAATTTGTGAAAACTCACCAGTATGATGTATCAAATCAAATTTATTATTATTTAAGATTTTTTGTGTGTGTGTTTTTTCTAGGTATTCTTCAATTCTCCATTTACCTCGAAATTTAAATTCTTTGAAAAATTCTGATTTTTTGATTAATTCTTTATTAAAATAAATGTTTTTAGAAAAACGATTCATAAAAATAAGTTCATTTTCTATTTGTAGACGAGAACATATTTCATAAAAATAACGAGATACTCCTCCTACTTTTTGACTAATTCCTTGATAAGTGTATCCTATTCTCATTATTTTTTTTTAAATGATAACCTAATGGAAAGTTCTAACAATACTTCTTCCCCATATTTTAAACTGCCAATTATTCATACGCCTAAACCGCTCCGAAAAGCCCATTGCAATCATCATCCATAAACTAATATTAGTAATGTCAAAACGGTTAAAATCTTCAACCCAGCCAAATGTAAAATGAAAAGCTATATACACTCCAATTAGTTTTACAAATATATTATTTGATTTATATACTGCTAAATAGGAACTTTTTAAATAAATAAAACAATACATAATCAGGCCGATTAAACCTAACCAAGTAAAAACATTGGGAAAACAAACTTCGTTACTATGTCGCTCATATCTTCCAGTTTTTAAATCCTCTGCTTGATACGCTCCAAAAGCCATTGAATCATTTCCACGAGCTGGTGTACGTCCCCAAAATGTATAGCCATGTTTCAAAGCCGATTCTATTACCTCAACATATATAAAAGTTCGGGTATCCGCAGATAAATCATCAACTACGTGTTCACCATCAACTAACTTGCTTTCAATATATTTTCCTTTGTTACTTGATAATCCTTCGTAGATATTAAATACTCCAGTAAATCCCAAATATAAAAGTACCAAGGGCAATATATAAAACATCCAATGTGCTATTTTAAGGATGCGAGAACTTAAATATTTGCTTAAAAGATAAGCCAAACTCATTAGTAGTGCTATTGTCGCTTTTATAACCTGACTTCTAGCTCCAAAATCAGCAAACATCATTACTAGTAATAACACTATAAATATCAATTGCCATTTCCTTGGTAAAATTGGCAAAAAACAAGATAATAATAATACTGGGGCAAGGTAATAATGATAGCTATCCGCAACAATTACCCAAACAAAAAACAACACAAAAAGAGGCAATGCATATTTAATCCAAAATCTTAAAACATTTCTTAAAACTAGAGGACTGTAGAAAACATAAACGAATAATGGTAAGGCTAGCGTAAAAGTTCCTGTAAGCAATTGTTTCCATTCCCAATAATTTTCAGCTACAAATACACCTCTAACTACCGTTAACAAAGTCCACAAAAAATAAATTGATATTATGCCATAATCCGATTTATTTCTTGGGCGAAAAAAATTACGCTTGTACCAAAATATAAAAAATATAATTACAACATTTACTATCAACTCTATAAAAAAATTCCCTAGAGGTAATTTACTCCATTGGTTTACAGATAAAAATGTATTAATTAATATCAGTAGTGGAAATAATTTATGAAATAATCTTTTATCCATAGTTTTTTTTACCAATAACAAGCACCTTCAACTGTTTCAGCATTTTTAGGTTTAGTAGATTCGTCTGGATATACCCAATGTTCATTCATTAATGCCGCATAATTATAGGTTGCATTATAATTTGGATCTTCCCAACGTTTACCTTTTATACCAAACAATAATTGCAGACTACCACCTAAATGTACAGCCTTTTTACCTCGTCTTTTTACATGAGCAGCTAAAGGAAACCCATACGCTCCTGCACCAATTAAACAAATATCATAATCTACTTTATCAATCTCTGCTTTCATAAAATCGAGGGCTTCAAACCAATCTTTAAAACTGGTTTTTTCACCTGCAACACTTTGCACTGCGGTAATAGTGGTTAGTTCAAATTGAGGTAATAAATTATTTTCAAATAATAATTTGCGCTTTTTGTACTGCACCTCAATGGTTGTGGAAAATGGATGTACCACTAATACTTTTTTTCCTTCCAACGCTTTTGTCCATGGCAAAGTTGAAAAGTAGGGGTTTAAAAGTTCTAAATTAATTTTAGGAGCGTGCATATAACTTTGCTCAAAGTATAATTCATTCGGTAGCCACGAGCCTAAAACATCTACCTGTGGTATGTCGTTCATCATTAATTCACAAAACTGCTCTATTTTGTCGACTGTTGGAGGAAAAAAACCTGCATTGGTATGCATATAGGTAATTAATTTATTATTCCACCACCAATCAGGCTCATTTCCTTTAATATAATTTATATAATTTCTTTCTCCTTTTTTAACGCCTAAATAATTAACCATTGTATTTAATTCAAAAGCACCAAAGCGTGCAATCATACATGGTTTATTTTCCATTAAAGCATCGTAAATAATTTGTGAAGCTTTGTCTGGGTCTTGTATACAAGCAGGTTTCGGCAAAGGCTTAATACGAAAAACTTTGGTATAGGTTTTTCTTAAAGCCTTAAGTGTAAAAATAGTGAGTTTATTCATTTACTTTTTTATTAATTGCCCATTTTCATCAGCCAATATCCAATCCTCAGTTTTTGGATATCCGTGCCAAAAATCTTTTGGACATACTTTAATTCCTTTATTTAATAATGCTGGTTTGTAGGAAAAAGAACTTTTACTGGTAATTAACACATCGGCAAAAACCATGTGCGCAAATGAATCTTGCGCATTCATATCTAAACAAAATGTTATATTTTCAAACTTTTTAAATTCTGGAAAGTCAGCTTCCACTCCTTGCGAAAACAAATAAATAGCAATATGCTTATCAGTTTCTATTTGATTTAGCACATTGCTTAATACGTTTACAAAATAATCATTATTTTGCCAGCGCATTACTAAATTTGGGTTGTTATTTGTTTGTCCTACTACGATATCTCCTCTTCGGACATGAATGGCTATATTGTAGTTCTCTTTTGAATATATTATTTTTTCATTTTCTCTGGCTTTCGATGCTACAAATTTTTGCTGAATACTTTCCTGAATACCAAACTGATTTCGATAAAACTGGTCTTGCTCACATACAAAAACCACTTTTTGGTTGCTGTATGATGCTATAATTGATTTTATTAAGGCTACTTCCTCTGTTTTGTTTTCATTAAATAGTGGCAACCTAACTTTTTTATAACCTTTATGTTTACATAATTCCTGCACACTTATTTCTCCATCTCCAAAACCTAAAAAATCTTCCCATTTATTGGAAGAAAAAGGAATATGCGCAAATTGCAATCCAAATTGTTGGGCAAACCAATATCCTGCAATCCAATTAGCTAGTTGATGACCGATACCTGCGCCTGGATTAGGAATGGCCGTAAAATAATAGTGTCTGCTATCATTTTCAATATTGTTCTTAGTCCCTAAACTATGCCAATATGAAAAATATAAATATGGATATATAGCCTTATTACGCGTAGCTGATACAATTTTTGACCAGAGCCTATTTTTTATTTTTTGCACTAATTTTATATCAATTTTCATTTTGTCCTCTTTGCATCAAATCCCAATAACTCCCCTTCAAACCTGTACTCCAAATTTTCAACTTTAATTGCACCCTAAATTTTAGGGTATTATACCCATCAACATAAAATCCTCTTTTTTCAAAATCGAATGTATAGTTAATTGTTTTTAAAAACTCAACTGCATTATCCAACTATTTTCCTTGATGCAAACACCCTCTTAAATCGTATGGGATAGGCATCTCTATCTCTTTTTTGGGACAAACTAGTTTAATCCGCATTTTCTCAGCACGTTGTGAGCCAAACCATTCAGACATCCATGGGTTTTCATGTGGTAATGCCATTTCATATAACATTGTCTTAGTCCAAAAAGCAATTTGATACGAAAACATAATATGTGGTGCAGGTGGAATTACATTTATTAGTTCAGGATGCTTGGTTGCGGTAACATTTGGATAACCTTGATATTCCAAACAGAGTGAATCTAAATTGTTTTCATTAAAATACTTGTAATAATCTTCAATTTTTTGATTATTTACTTTTCCCATAAAAATATAATCGATCATAATCAACAACACATTATCACTTTCTACAGTATCTAAACCCGCACGTAATGTTTTACCAAAACTACCTAATTTACCAACTTGGGTGCATCGTATATTCAAATCCTCCCTTGAATAATTTAGTATTTCCGTATTTAATACTATTTCACCTTCAAATTCAGGCCAAAACTTCTTGAATAAATCAAAAAACACAGGCCAAATATCTGAATATGAATCGGATGAACTTACAAAAACAGTATAATTGTTCATTTATAATTTTAGTTTATTTTTGAAGTGGAACTTGTTAAATATATTCTTAAACTTGTTTTTTTCATAATTAGTTAAACCTATAAACCAAACAACAATAAAAAAGCAGAAGGTACTTACTGATAGGACTAGTATCAACCTAATTAAACCTTCAGATAATAAATAAGTTGGAATGGCTGTTATTAAAATTAAAATTATAAATGCGGCTACACTTTTAAATACCACATTTTTTAAATACTCCTTAATAGATAAACCACACTCTCTTTTGGCAAAATAAAGGATAATACCTGCATTACAAACAGCGTACATTATAAACACGATATACAAGGTGTAAGGTGGATACCCATAAGCAAATAGGACATAACTAACTATTAAAGGTAAAAAATTAAGGAGCGCATTATATGTTTGAAATTTTCTGATATTACCCACCGCTGCAATTGAAGATGATAATGTAAGAAAGAGTTGCTCTATAAGGTTTCTAATCAACATTAATTGACAGAAAATAATAGCAAATTCTGGAACATCTTTTAACCAAAAACCAAAAATATAGGGCATTTCAAGTATCACAGGCACATAAAATATGGTTAAAAGAAAAAAGGAAACTTTACTACCAATAAAAGAAGCTTGCAACATTCCTTTTCTATCTCCTGCTCCTTCGCTTTTAGCTATTACTGGGTTTAGTGCTTTTAACATAGTACCTGCAAAAGCGCCTAATTGTCCACTTACCTGCCCAGAAACTCCTTGTGCTGCATTCACCGCTGTACCAAAAAACATGTTAATTACAATCCCTTGGCCATAATTAGCAATTAAACTACTGGAAGAACCTAAAAAACTCCAACCTGCAAAACTGGTCATTTTTTTAAAAAGGTCTTTATCGTAGTATTTCCGTATGTTTATTTCAACTTCTTCATATTTTTTATGGCAATATAGTTGGCGTATTATTAATAAAAAAACAGCTAAAGCAGCCATTAAAAGTCCATAAATGTATAATTTATCAAAACTGGTATAGGTAATAAATACAGCTATTGCTAATTTTAGTATTGTTTCAACAATACGTAAAATTGCAACGAACAGCATATTTTCATGCGCATTAATAATAGCATCATAAGGCACGGAAATAATAGTGAAAAAAGTGCTTACTATTAAAAATTGATAAATTAAAATAGCAACATCCAATCTATCTGGTGCTATTTTTAATATAGTTCCAAATAAAAAATAACCTGCTATTTCTAATATAATAACTACAGCAATTGCAATAAAAAAGTGCAATACTAAACTAATATTAAAAATGTTTTTTTGCTTTTTAAAATTGCCTTCACCTTGTGCAAACGACATAAACCGTTGTGATGCCGCAGCCATGGCTGTATTCAAAAAAGTTAACATAACAATTGCGCCTCCAACCACATTAAAAATTCCAAAATCTTCCGCTCCTAACGCTGCTAACACTAAACGTGTTGCATACAAAGACATTACTACGGTAATAGCCATTTGCAAGTATAAAATACCTGTATTTTTAGCTACTCGTTTTGCTTGTTCCATTTTATTCTAAGACTATCTTAAGTTTTTTTGTTGGATTTTGGTTGTTGGCTTTTGGCTTTTGGCTTTTGGCTTTCCTAAAAAAAGGCTTCGACTTCGCTCAGCCACCGGTAACTATCGACATCCAACTTCTCAATACTCACTTCTCAATTCTCAATTCTCACTTCTAATATCTAAATTCAACCACCCAACTACAAGCCACTTTCTTTTCTTCTAATTTTTATTTTCATAGCACCTTCAATTGGTTTTTCAGCCACCAAAATAAGATACCCACCACCGCCAGCTCCTGCCAATTTCCACGCCAAAGCATCTTTTTTATACAACGCTATTACTTTATTAATTTCAGCATTCACCATAGAAGGAAACATGGTAGTTTGCGCTTCAAAGGATCTTGAAAATGCGTTGCTAAATGCTGTAATATCTTTATTTTTTATAGCATCCCACACATCTTCAGAGGCTTCTGTAAGTTTTTCAACATTGGGTTTCGTAATGACTGTGTCACTCAACAAATCCAGTTCTTTCGGTCGCGGCCATAATAATACCATATATAAATGCGCTTCTAACCAATTTAAAACGTCTTCATTATGCATGGATTCTATTTTTTCAGGCCAATAATCATTGTTATAATAATGGCGTACCAAACCAGGCATACAAATTCCAATGGCATCTTGTGCTCCTGAAATAGTTTTAGTTCCTGGTTTATTTTCATGTCGAAATAAAATTTCAGCTAATTTTTCAGGCTTTTCTAAGGGTAAAAAATTGGGCCACATATTTTTTGCTGCATTTCGTGTAGAAGTGCTCATTCCACAGCGTTCATTATATTCAATTACAGGTTCTAAGGACAGTGTAATTGCCCAACCTGGCGTATATTTAGATACGTAAGGCTGATCTATCCATGTGCCTGCTAAATCTATACGGTAGGGTAACTGAGAGCTATTTTCGGTTCGTAAGGAAGTGGTTGAACGTTCCGGCAAACCAGCACTCGGAATTCTACTTAACACCACTAATTCAATTCCTAAATTGGTACATAGCTCCTTTTTCATAGGAGAAAAACCATCTTCATTTACAACAAAATAATCTGGCTGAATGCTTTTTAGCTCATTTTCAAA
>JAGPIQ010000074.1 GCA_018054895.1 Lutibacter sp.
ATGTTGTAAAAGTGAATTTAGAGTTGGCTAAGCAGAGTTTTAAAGCTGCTTTTTCTAATACTATCAAACAAAGTTATCTTAGAGATTTAATTCAGTAAAAGTTAATTAATTAGTGTCTTGTTAGGTTCATGATGTTCTAAATAATAAGGTATACTCAACTATTTAAATCGTATTAAACGTATAATCAGTATCCTTTAAATTATAAACAATTTTATCTATTTTTTTATTTTTTATTTTTGAAGCATCACCATTATTTAATTCAAAATCAATTTCGGTAAAATTAAACGGTGTATTTTTTATCCTATTGGATTCAATGGCTGTATTGTCCGAGTGAATTGTCAATGTTTCATTATTTTCAAAGAAAAAAGTAAGAGAACAACCTACACGTTTAATTTTTACGGAAATAGCACCAATAATAATTGTTTTTACAAAAGGAAATCCACCTAAAACTTCAACGTCTAAATACACATCATCGGTTTCATTTTCTGCAAATTTTGTTCCACCTTTAAAATCAATTTTAGGAACATTAATTTCTGTAGTTGTCGTATTTTTTTTAAATAAGTCGGAAAAAGAAAAAGCCATAAATAATTAATTATGATAAATTGAATTGTGTTCTAATAATTCACCGCAAGTTGCGCAATTTATTGGAGAACCTGAACCTCCTACACATGCTTTTGGACAGGTATAATGCCAAACACCCAAATCATTTTGTGCTGGTTCGGCTGGTGTGTTTGTTGTTGTGTTTAGGTTTGTATTTGAATTAGGAAGCGGTGTGTTACTTTGTATTTTTAAAGGACCATTTTTTAAAAATTCTGAATTATGGAATGCTTGATTATGTGTATATGGCACATTACATTTCGGACAATTTCCAGCTATTTGACTATCTGTTCCTTCACAAGTATCATTTGAGCAATAATAGTGCTTTATAGCTTCTTTAGCGTTTTCTTTTTTGTTTTTTGAAGCATCGTTTCCGCAGGAAATTAATAAGCCAGAAAACAATAGGACAAGGATATATTTATAATAATTCATGTTTTTAATAGTTTTTTAGTTGTAAAAACTCAAATATAATAAATTAATGCGGAGTGCAAAAAAGAATTGGAATTGCTTTGTGAAAAGTGTTAAATTTAATAAGTGTTAATCCTAAATATAGTTTCATTTTTTAGTTAAGTATTAATTTTTTTTCTCATAAATAGAAATACTTATTTTATTGTTTATAAGTATAAATATATTGATAAACGATAAAAATGTATTGTTATTTAGAAAAATATTATATATTTGCGTATTCAAAATAGATAATTTAAAACGACTTATTATGACAAAAAACACACTTCTGAATATATGAATCATTATTTGCAAGTTCTTACGACTATTTTATATCGTAATTTTTTTAATTCTTACAGGAATATTTGTACATTTTCAGTTTAGCCCATCATCTTATGAAAATATTGATTTTAAAGCTAAAATAAATGATAGTGGTATTTTTTTAAAAAGCTCTACTAGTTATAAAATACATGTAGATGGGAAGATACCTGAAGATTCGGAAGTGTTCATTTTAAATAAATTAACCTATTCTTCTTTATATTTTAATTATATAAAGTTAGCTGTCATTTTATTACTTGGCTTTTTATCTATAACAGAATTTCAAAAGATAATTGAATCTGTAAAGGAAATTAAAACCTTTCAAAAAAGAAATGTTTCGTCTTTTCGTAGGATAGGTAAATATATTTTAATAATTTTTGTTTTAGGAAGTTATTCATCATATACTTACCAACTAGGAGGAACTAGTGGTTTTTATTTTTCATTTAACCTTCTAATTTTAGCGCTTTTAGCTTTTATTATGGCAGAAATATTTAAGGAAGGAAATTTATTATTGGAAGAAAATCAATTAACCGTATAGTATGGCAATTATTGTGAATTTAGATGTTATAATGGCTAAAAGAAAAATGACTTTATCTGAGCTTTCAGAAAAAGTTGGAATAACGATGGCTAACCTTTCCATATTAAAAAATAATAAAGCCAAAGCCATTCGTTTTTCAACATTAGATACAATTTGTGAAGTGTTAGATTGTCAACCTAGTGATATATTGGAATATTCAGATGAAAACTCTTAATGATTATTATTTTAAATTTAACAAAGAAGGCTGGTTAAAAACCAGCCTTCTTTCTATAATATGTTTTGTTTCTTATAAGTGAATTACTTCACCATAAGCATCAGCAACAGCTTCCATAACAGCCTCACTCATAGTAGGGTGTGGGTGAATTGTTTTTAATACATCATGCCCAGTAGTTTCTAATTTTCTACCTAAAACAGCTTCCGCAATCATATCGGTAACACCTGCACCAATCATATGGCAACCTAACCATTCACCATATTTAGCATCAAAAATAACTTTTACAAAACCATCTGGAGTACCAGCTGCTTTCGCTTTTCCTGATGCAGAAAATGGAAATTTACCAACTTTTATTTCGTAACCTGCTTCAATTGCTTTCGCTTCAGTTAAACCAACACTTGCAATTTCTGGAGTTGCATACGTACAACCTGGCACATTACCATAGTCAATTTTTTCAGTATGTAAACCTGCAATTTTTTCAACACAAGTAATCCCTTCAGCAGAAGCAACGTGTGCTAACGCTTGTCCAGGAACCACATCACCAATTGCATAGTAACCAGGAATATTTGTTTGGTAGAAATCATTTACTAAAATTTTATCTCTATCAACTACAATTCCAACATCTTCTAAACCAATGTTTTCTATATTCGATTTAATTCCAACAGCAGATAAAAGAATATCAGCTTCTAAAATTTCTTCTCCTTTTTTCGTTTTTACAACCGCTTTTACACCTTCTCCAGAAGTATCAACAGATTCTACAGAAGAACTTGTCATTACATTAATTCCAGATTTTTTTAATGAACGTTCAAATTGTTTAGAAATATCAATATCTTCCACAGGAACCACATTTGGCATAAATTCTACAATAGTAACTTCTGTTCCCATTGAATTATAAAAATGTGCAAATTCAACACCAATAGCACCTGAACCAACTACAATTAACTTTTTAGGTTGTGTAGGTAAGGTCATTGCTTGGCGGTAACCAATTACTTTTTTACCATCTTGTGGTAAGTTAGGTAATTCGCGTGAACGAGCTCCAGTAGCAATAATAATGTTGTCAGCACTGTATTCAGTAACTTTACCATCAGCATCTGTAACGTCTACTTTTTTTCCTGGTTTTATTTTTCCAAAACCATCAATA
Organism: Lutibacter sp.; assembly: GCA_018054895.1. Taxonomy (GTDB): domain Bacteria; phylum Bacteroidota; class Bacteroidia; order Flavobacteriales; family Flavobacteriaceae; genus Lutibacter. The sequence continues at coordinate 3,253 of JAGPIQ010000074.1, forward strand.
ATATCAATTTTATTCTTTTTCATTAGGAATTGAACACCTTTGCTCATTCCTTCAGCAACACTTCTACTACGTTTAACAACTGCTTCAAAATCTTTGTCGATCGCTTCAGCTTTTAAACCGTATTCATCTACATGCTTTAAATAATCGTAAACCTGTGCACTTTTTAATAAAGCTTTTGTTGGAATACATCCCCAATTCAAGCAAATACCACCTAAATTTTCTTTTTCTACAACTGCAACTTTAAAGCCCAATTGAGAAGCTCTAATTGCGGTAACATATCCTCCAGGACCACTTCCAATTATTATAATGTCGTATTTCATGTTTTTTGATTTGTTATTAAAAAGCGAATTTACAAAGTTTTTAATAAAAATCTTAATTTCTTGCGTGAATTAACTAAATAGAAATACATAATTTAAAGAAATTATAGAAAGTCCTTTTAAAGAAGTAGAAAATAGCACTGAAGAGGCGTAAGAATACCTTAGGGAAGAAGAGATAATATTTCAAAAAGGTACAGGGTGCTATATAAATATATCAAGCAGGTTTTATTTAAGAAGCGTTGAGTATTTTATGAATGATTCTGAAAAGATAAAATTAAAATTATGATATTCAATAATATAAGCTTAAACACCGCTCAATAACTTGTTATTGAGCGGTGTTTTTATATGTTATGATTTTGAAATTTTATATGCTAAATTACTATTGATAGAGGTTGTTTTTCAATTAAAAAATTACATTCTCTCAGGAACGGCAATACCTAACAAGGTAAAAGCATCTTTAATAATATCTGCTACTTTATTAGAAAGTTGAGTTCTCCAAATTTTTTCGTTGATGCTATCACAACCTAAAATTGGCACTGTTTGATAAAATGAATTGTATTCTTTTACCAAGTCATAGGTGTAATTGGCAATTAAAGCAGGGCTGTGGTTGGTTGCCGCATTTTGAATTGCCTCTGGAAATAGTTGTATTTGTTTGATTAATTCACGTTCCTTTTCGTGTAAAACTACTTCACTTGAGTTTAAAGTTATTGAAAAATCAAAATCCGCTTTGCGTAAAATAGACTGAATTCGAGCGTATGTGTATTGAATAAAAGGCCCTGTATTACCTGCAAAATCCACAGATTCTTCTGGGTTGAATAAAATACGTTTTTTAGGATCTACCTTCAAAATATAATATTTTAGCGCACCTAAACCAATGGTTTTATACAAGCCTTCTTTTTCTTCGGTTGAATAGCCTTCTAGTTTTCCTAAATCTTGTGAAATAGTTCTAGCAGTATCTGTCATTTCCAACATTAAATCATCCGCATCTACCACAGTTCCTTCCCGAGATTTCATTTTTCCACTTGGTAAATCTACCATTCCATAAGATAAATGATATAGGTTTTTTGCCCATTCAAAACCTAGTTTTTCTAAAATCAAGAACAATACTTTAAAGTGGTAATCTTGCTCATTACCAACAGTATAGGTAAGTCCATCTAAAGCGAAATCTTTAAAACGTTCAATAGCAGTACCAATGTCTTGTGTTATATATACAGCAGTTCCATCAGAACGTAAAACAATCTTTTCATCTAATCCATCTGCAGTTAAATCTATCCAAACTGAACTATCTTCTTTTCTATAAAAAACACCTTTTTCCAAGCCGTCTGCAACAACATCTTTTCCTAATAAATACGTGTTACTTTCATAATAATTTTTATCGAAATCAACGCCTAATTCCTTGTAAGTAGCATTAAAACCAGCATACACCCATTCGTTCATTGTTTTCCAAAGTGAAACAACGGCAGTATCTCCAGCTTCCCATTTACGCAACATATCTTGTGCTTCTAATAAAATAGGCGCTTGTTTTTTAGCTTCTTCTTCAGTTTTTCCTTGTGCAATTAATGTTGAAATTTCTTCTTTGTAAGCCTTGTCAAAAGCAACATAGTAGTTTCCTACTAATTTATCGCCTTTTAAACCAGTACTTTCAGGAGTTTCTCCATTTCCAAAACGTTGCCAAGCCAGCATACTTTTACAAATATGAATACCACGATCGTTGATAATTTGGGTTTTATAAACCGTTTTACCACTTGCTTTTATAATTTCAGCAACAGAATATCCTAATAAATTATTTCGGATATGTCCTAAATGCAATGGCTTGTTGGTGTTTGGCGAAGAATATTCCACCATAACAGCTTTTTCATTGGCATTTGGAATAACAAAACCATATTTTTCAATAGTTTTTATGTTATTGAAGGCATCTACAAAATAAGTATCAGCAATGACTAAGTTTAAAAAACCTTTTACTACATTAAAATCAGCGACTTCATCTAAATTTTCTTTTAGATATGTACCAATTTTAGTGCCTATTTCAACAGGATTCCCTTTGATATAGCGTAAAAAAGCAAAAATAACAATGGTTACATCTCCTTCAAAATCTTTGTTTGTTGCTTGAAATTCAACGTTTTCAACGTTTATTTGGTAGATTTCTTGAATTCCTTTTTTAACTGCTATTTCTAAACTATGTTGCATACTATATGATAATTATTTCGAAGCGCAAAAGTACTAAATTCAATATAATTTTTACTGTTTTACAAAATCAAATTCTGTAAAGTCGAAATCTGGGTTTTCAACAACTATTTTTAATCCTGTAATTTTGCTGTTTTCATTGGTTGTAAATTGCATTTTTCCAGTAGGTAAGGAGCTTAAATGCATTGGGAATCGAAAGGTAAAAATTAAATTATTCCAATGTTTTAAGTCTGCATAAAAAATAGGTGTTTTATCCATCGTAAAATGTAGAATATTATTTTTTTCTGAAACAGTGACTGTTCCATACATTTTATCCTTGTAAATTCCAGTGAAATCTGCTATTGGTAATGGGTTTTTACCTAAAGTACCTCTTTCTGATTCCATATTTTCTTGTTCCATCTTGGTAACAACATCTTGTTTTGTTCTGTATTCCAAATATTTAGCAGACCAATCTGTTTTGTCGAAAGTGTCAGTCAATAAAACGTCTAAAATTTTATTTGTCAAAGCACTTGGTAAGTAATTTAGATTGTTAGTAAGAATAACCACTCCTAATCTTTTTTCAGGAATAAAAAACGTTTTAGAAATCATTCCATCGTAACCACCACCGTGAGAAACGATTTTAGTTTTTTCATAATCCTGCACATCCCAGCCTAAACCATAACCTCTGTACGTGTTATTTTGTTCATTTTCACGAATTGAAAAGTTAACGTGTGGCGTTGTTAAAGTTGTTAAAGAGGTTGTTGAAAAGTATTGTTTATCATTAAATGTTCCTTTATTAATGTTCAATTGTAACCATTTAGCAAAGTCGTTTGCTGAAGAAATTAAAGCTCCTGCAGGCGCAATATTATCCCAATTTAACCAAGCTAAAGGATGGTTTTTATTACCTTCTAAAAAGTAAGGAACAGAAACATTATCAGTGTTTTGAAGTTGTCTAGTTGAAGTTAAAGTTCTATTCATTTGCAACGGAGATAAAAATTGTTGTTGCACGTATTCTTGCCACGATTCTCCAGTCACTTTTTCTATAATTTTCCCAGCGGCTAAAAACGCAATGTTTGAATATCCGAAAGTAGTTCTAAACTCCGTAGTCGGTTTTAAATATTCTTGACCTCTAATAATTTCTTCCGCAGAAAGCGTTGTGCCGTACCATAATAAATCGCCGCTAAAGGTTTTTAAACCACTTCTGTGGCATAATAAATCAGTAATGGTAAAATGGTTGGTTACATAATCGTCGTACATTCTAAAGTAGGGCAGGAAGTCAATTACTTTATCATCCCAATTTAATTTACCTTCTTCCACCAATTTTGCAATAGCAGTTGCTGTAAAAGCTTTGGAATTAGAAGCTACAGCAAATAATGTATTGCCATCTACGGGTTGTTTTTTTTCTAAATTAGCAAAACCATATCCTTTACTAAAAACAATGGAATCCGCATTTACAATGGCAATTGCCATTCCAGGAATTTGCCATTCTTTTAATGATTTTTCAAAATAAGTATCTAGGTAATGTAACTGTTGAGGCGTTTGTGCAAATAGCGTTGTAGTTACTACTAAAAGTGCTAAATGGAGTGTTTTTTGGAATGCTTTAAATATTTTCATTGTGGTGAGTTTGTATTTTTAAGTACTAAATTAAAATTAAGCTACAGAATTTGTAAGTAGGCGATAATCTAAAAACTGGCTTTTCCTTTTAAATAAGTTTCAGGTGTTAAAACTGCTAATTTGCTTTTTGAAAAATCTTTTATATTTCTAGTTAATATAATTTTTATGTTTCCATTTTCAATTGCAGAAAAATTTTGCAAAGCATCTTCAAAATCTTTGAATTCAGAATTTAAGGCACTTAAAACAACATTTTTATCCACTTTGACTATGTCAATAATAGTTAGTAGTTGTTTAATTTTTTCAATAATTATTTGATGTTTAGCTGATTTTCTTAATAAATAATATACATTCGAAATTATTACAGGAGTCGTAAATCCGTTCAGTTTTTTTTGCTCACATAAATTTAGTATTTCTGTAGAAAACTCGGAAAACGGTTCTCTATCAAAGAAAGAATCAAGTATTACATCTGTATCAATTAGAACATTATCCATTTTACAAGTATTTTTCTTCTAGTCTATTTCTAAGTTCTTTTTTGTAATCCATATTTTTAGGCATTTTAAATGAACCTTTCAAAGATTCAACAACTGGACTCAGTTTTTCCGGCTTATCTGCATTCTCTTCTTTGGTCAGCGTTTTTAGATAATTCTCAATTAAATCAGATAAACTGCGATTTTTTTCTTTCGCATAGTTCTTTGCTCTTTCTATGATTTCTCGCTCAATTGTTAGCGTCAGTTTTGTGTTCATAATATCAAATTTATGAGTTGTTGTTTACAAATATACTAAAAATAATTATTGACACGTGTTTTTTAAATATTTTTAGCACGTGTTATTTGTAAGCTAGAGAGTCTGAGTAACTTTACATTTTTGCTATTTCGCAAAGTTTCACAAAAGAAATGCAAAGTACCTCAAAGCTATAATTAAATAGTTATCAGATTATTGTTTATAATCTTGGACTTGATTAAATTGACAACTTGGAACCAACTAATTTCACCCACAAATTTAATACTTAAAATTATAGTGCACTACAATTGCGAAGTTTATATATTTGCAGTATGGAAGAATTTTTAAAAGAGTTACCAAAGTTAGCACTCGAAAAACAGGCAGAAAATAAAAAATATTTTCAAAAATTAAAAAAGCGTGTTCCTAAGAATTTAGATTTGGTAATGCAAGAGTTGCACGATAAAGAATTTGATAAAACAGATTGTTTAACCTGTGGAAATTGCTGTAAAACAACGAGTCCTATTTTTACATTGAAAGATATTGAACGTATTTCCAAACATTTCAGAATGAAAGTGTTGGATTTTACAACTACGTATTTAGATCGTGATGTAGATGATTTTTATGTGTTGAAATCTGCTCCTTGTTCTTTTTTAGATTTAGAAGATAATACCTGTTCTATTTATGATGTTCGTCCGAAAGCTTGTAGTGAATATCCACACACCGATCGTAGAAAATTTATTCAAATAGCTGATTTAACTATTAAAAACACAGAAATCTGCCCAGCTGCATATAATATTATTGAAGCTTTAAAAGTGAAGTTGCCGTTATAATTTTAAGTGGAAATTAAAATTTTTCAAAAACACCTAAGCCAAATAAAGCAAAATCGTATTTAACAGGGTCGTTTGCATCCATTTTACGTAAGGAAGTGTCTAATTCTAGCAAAGCTTTCGCATCATTTTGTTTGCGGGTTAGCAAACCGAGTTTTCTTGCAACGTTTCCTGAATGTACATCTAACGGACACGATAAAACGGCAGGAGAAATAGTATTCCAAATTCCAAAATCGACTCCTGTTGCATCATTTCGAACCATCCAACGTAAAAACATATGAATCCGTTTCGCCGCTGAACCTTTTAATGGATCAGAAATATGTTTTTGAGTCCGTTGTTGATGTGTAATTTCAAAAAAGACTTGCTTTAAATGATGAATGGAATTTTGCGTAGAATTATCTGTAATGGATGACGAAAATACAGATTCTAATCCGTTGTGGTTTTTGTAAATATGTTGTAAACCTTTTACAAAGCATTTTAAATCTTCAGAGTTAAAGGTTCTATGTACAAAACCATCAAAAGCATCTAAATCGGAATTTTCATGATTCAATATAAAATCATAAGGCGAATTCCCCATTAATTCCATCATTTTAAAACCATTTTTGATAATCATTTTTCGATTTCCCCAAGCAATGGTTGCTGATAAAAATGCCGCAATTTCTATGTCTTCTTTTAAAGAAAAAGAATGTGGAATTTGAATAGGATCACTTTCAATAAAATTAGGATTGTTATATTGAAGTACTTTTTGATCTAAAAATTCCTGTAATTCGTTAAATGTCATCATTTAATAACTTTTGTAGTTTTTCAATAATGGTTTCAGGCTTCGAAGTGTAGTCAAACCAATGGATATCCAAATCTTTTTTATTCCAAGTTACTTGTCGTTTTGCAAATCTTCGAGTGTTCTTTTTTATTTCAGAAATAGCAAAATCTAATGTGAATTCTCCTTCAAAATACCCAAACAATTCTCTATAACCAACTGTTTGAAGTGCATTTAAGTGTTTGTTTGGGAATAATTTTTTGGCTTCATCCAACAAACCTAAATTCATCATTATATCCACACGCTGATTAATTCTATCATACATAATCTCACGGTCGGCGGTTAAACCAATTTTTAGCACCTTAAAATTGCGTTGCTTTTTATCTTTCTTTTTAAAAGATGAGTAGGGAAGACCACTACCAATACAAATTTCTAAAGCTCGTATTAAGCGATGCGGATTTTCAATTTCAATGGTAGTATAACTGTCAATATCTAATTCTTTTAACTGATTTTGAAGTTCTTCAAGTTTGCCTTTTTCTAATTTTTTGTTTAAATCAATACGAATTTGAGCATCCACTTCAGGAAAATAATCCAAACCATCAATAACAGCATTGGCATACAGTCCACTGCCACCAACCATAATAACGATGTTATTTTTTTTAAATAATTCATTTAATTTTTGAAGCGCGTCTTTTTCAAAATCGCCTACGCTATAATCGTCAAAAATGGATCTGTTTTGGATAAAATGATGCGGAGCAGCTGCTAATTCTTCCGATGAAGGTACGGCGGTTCCAATGGACATTTCTTTATAAAACTGTCGAGAATCACAGGAAATTATATCAGCATTAAAATGTTTTGCTAATTGAATACTTAAAGATGTTTTTCCGATAGCAGTTGCGCCAACTACGGATATTAAATAGTTAGTCATTGTTTAGTTTTTTTCCGCATTTATGGCAATAGATAGCATTGTCAATATGTTTGTCGGTATTGCAATGTGGACAATGTTCGGTATTTTTATGAGGAATATTATCCATTTTTGTCATTTCTGAAGTCACAATTCCTGTAGGTACAGCAATAATTCCGTAACCTAAAATCATAACAATACTCGATATAAACTGACCTAAAGGTGTGTGTGGAGAAATATCACCATATCCAACAGTAGTTAGCGTTACAATTGCCCAATACATACTGTATGGGATGCTAGTGAAGCCATTTATAGGACCTTCAACTAGATACATAATGGTTCCTAAAATAATAGTTAAAATAAGAACAGTTAATAAAAATACGGCAATTTTAGTTCTGCTTGCTTTTAATGCTGTTGATAATGTTTTTGAAGCGCCTAAATAGCGTGCTAATTTTAAAACTCTAAATATTCGAAGTAATCGCAAGGCACGTAAAGCAACCAAGGCGTGCGTTCCTACAAAAATTAAAGAAATGTATTTTGGAATGGTTGCCAACAAATCTATTACGCCATAAAAACTAAAAATATAAGAAGTTGGTTTTTTAATGGTAATAACCCGAAGTATATATTCAATGGTGAATAAAATAGTAATTACCCACTCCGAGTAGTTTAAAAAACGGTGGTATTTGGCATCAAAACTGTGTACGCTTTCCAGCATTACCAATATAATACTAATAATAATGGTGATGATTAGCATTAAATCGAACCATTTACCAGCAGGAGTATCGGCCTCATAAATTATTTTATGAAGTTGATTCTTCCAATTAGTATTTTTAATGTTTTTTTCTTCCAATCTCATTTATTCAAAGATACTATGTTTATTGGTAATTTATTGTATGTAGCATTTTTTTTAAAATTTTATAAGGAAGCTTACTTTGAATGTATGGAAAAAAACGTACAGACCGCTTTAAAATAGATATGTTATGAAATTATAATCAACTAAAAATTATTTAACTGCATCTTTTTTCAATACTAAAGGTGTATTGTAAATGGCGATAGTTTGTTTATAGAGTTCTTTTAAACTGGCATATTCGTTATTATAAAATAATGATTTATTAATTGTAAAGGTACTTTTAACGGTTACTTTAAAAGACTCAATAGCAGATTTCACCGTGAAGTTACCCGCATTTTGTTCTAAAGAAAGGGATTGGCTTTCAGGCGCTGAAACTACTTTGAAATTTGGTGGTAATTCCAACGAAAATAAAATAGTATTGCTTTGAGTATAACCAAAATCAACAGGATACAATCTATCTTCTTGTTTAAACGGATTGCTCATTTTGCTATTTTCAAAAAACGGATTCAAGTAATGCATTCCGTTTATATCTCCATTTTCAATAGAAATTTCGAAATATTCAATTAATGGTTTATCTATGTCTTTTAAATTTTCATTTTTATAAGAAATAACCTTGATGTTTTTAAAATTATTTTCAAATTTAGAAATAATAGCATCGTTACTCAGTGGTGTTACTTCTTCTCTGCGTTCTTTTGCTTCATAAAGTGTTGTTAGTTTTTTTATTTTCCCTGTAATAATGCCATTTTCTTGTAATTTTAAGATTCCTAAAAGATCGTTTTTTGAAGGGTTTTCAGGAATAATATCAATCCAATCACTCGGGTTTTGAAAATCAATTGCTCTACCATAACTGTTTAAACATCTAAAAGGTAAAATTCCAAATGATACCAATTTATCAGTTGCGTCTAAAAAATAGGTTTTATCGTTTATTTTAACTTTAGAAATTATATAATTGAAATCAGACATTACAGGATACAATCTGGTTGGAAATCCATTTTCACGGGTAGAAATCATGACAATTTCAGCATTTAATTTTGTAGCTATTAATGCGTTTGTAAGTGCAATATTTATTTCACTTACGTTTCCAACCTTTTCGGAAACGGCATCTTTAATGTTTACATTTTTAAAAATACTATATTTTTCATTCCAAGAAAAGTATTTTTGAATGAAATAGAATGTTGCTTTGGCACGCTCTAATTCATCTTTTATTTCTCTAATCTCAGAAGGAATTAAAGACTCAACAACATCACTTTTTTTAAACTGACGCCCAATGTTTTTATCATATTTCAATTCTTTGTCAACCGCATCCCAAGTAGTTGTGTAGTTTTGAATTACGCCATTAAACCAAGTCGTTTTTTCTAATTCAAACTTTATTTTTGACTTAAAATTTTTATCGCTTGTCATATATTTTTCCTCAACAAACGCTGGGATATCTTTCATTTCATACACTAAATCTTCGCAATCTGATGGTTGTGCATATCCCGTTACGTTAAAGCATCTTTTTTTTATCTGTGAACTGTTAGTAGCTAATTTTAAGGAGCCTATTAAGCTTCTATTATAAGTGAAATTACCAGGAATCAATGCTTTAAATTTACTCTGTAATTTTGGAATATCAGATTGAAACTGCCAACCTGTTAAATTGAAAAAAAAAGGTGATTTTACAGTGTAAAAAACTTCTACCACAGAGCTGTCAGTTATGGCAGGTAAAGTAAATTTTACTTCACTCCAGTTTTCGGTTACTTTATCATCAAATATTTGGGCTTTATCAAGTTCAACACGAACGGTTCCATTATGCGTTAAGGCTTTTATGTTTAGAACAGATTCTGTATGACGAGAATTTTTATATAACGGAATTTTGAAAGTGGCATATTTGTAACCTTCGCTATTAAATATTTTAATTTTTTTGTAAAAATCAGTTTTTGTGTAAATACCATCAACTTCATCAACAAATTGAACACTCCCAGATTCAAATAATACCAACGCATTTGCTTCAGGGTCGTTAGCATAGGAAGTCATTTCTGCTTCTTGTCTTGATAATAATACAAATCGTTTAGCGTCTTCTTGTGAAAAAAGAAAGTTAAGTGTTAAAAAGAAGGTAAGCGTAGCAATTTTTGTTTTCATAGTGATTTTTTATACTGCTAAAACCGAATGAGTTTTTCAACCTTGTTTTTCTCCAAATATTTTTTTATAATATATCTGTTTTCAATAGAATTTTTCATTGGAGAAATTAAGGTTCTTAAAATTTCCAAATTATTCAATTGGTATTCCAAGTTTACATAACAGTAGCCTAAAAATTTATTATTTTCAATCAGTAAAACCGATTTTTCTCCAACCGTTCTTCCTTTATCCACCACAAGCATATTGTCATTACTAAACTTTATTTTGGTGTACGATTCTTTTTTTTGAAAATTATAGGGAGGCTTGTTTAATTTCGATTCTTCATGTAACTTTAAG
>JAGPIQ010000075.1 GCA_018054895.1 Lutibacter sp.
TCTAAAGGCTGATTTTTTAAGTCATTTTCATTATAAAAAAAGCCATTAACAGTCAGTTTATCCGTTTTATATTCCACGTTATTATAGGTTACAAAACGAGTGAAAACTCTGTCGGTATATTGGTATTCCGCAGTAATCCGACTGTTAGAAGTAATTGGGAATGTGGTGTTGAACGTAATTTCAGCAGTGTTATAATCAATTATATAATCATTTTCTTCGCCTCTTTTTAGTTGAATTCCGTTTACATAAATTTGTTCCGTATTGCTTAAAATCAACACGTATTTATTGCCAAAATTGGATAACAAATAAGGTCCTTGGTTTCCTTCTTGCCCCGTAAATTGTATTTTGTTGTATTTTCCTTTTACCAGCGCTCCGTTTGCTTCAACGTTTATGGTTGAATTTTCGTTTTCGATAGTGGCTTTTACCCCTAAACCAGATACTTTTTTATTGAAGTTTAAAAAATTTGTTCTTCGGTTGTTTAAATAAATATCACCCGCATTTACTTGCCATTTTTCACTGGACAATTCAATAAAAACCTGGTCAAATTCATTTAATTTATAGGTATTACCATTTTCTTGAATGGGTAAATTAGTATCTACTATGGAAGCTTTTAAGGTTACTTTTTCGGATATTTTTCCACCAATTTGTAAGTCTAAGGTTGAATTAACAACACCATTTTGGTTGTTTCCAACCGTTAAACCGCGAGAAATATTTCCTGTAGTATTTAATCCTTCAAAAGGTTTGTACTCACTTTTTTTATTTGAAGTTACACTGTATAATTGTGTTTCGTTGGACGTGGTCGGAACAATGAATCTTTTATCGAAAATGACGTATTTTTTGGTTAAAAAATCGGGATAAGGTGTAAATTCAATAACTATTTCAGTTGGTTTTTGTTGAAGGTTAGGTTTAAAAACAAGCGTTGCTGTTGAAAAATCAACAGTATAAAAAGAAGTATCTATCTCCTTTTGTAAATTCGATAATACCTTAAAATGATAAGGACTAATACTAACAGCAGAAATTTGTAGAGTATCATTTTTGACTTCAAATTTTTGTTTAATAACTGAATTGTGCTCGGTTTGAGCGAACAAAGGCACGGTGCATATTAAAAACAATAAGAAGAATCTTTTTTTCATCTTTTAAACAAACGTGCTTTTTGCAAAAATAGTTTAAAATAATGATTGTTGCATTGAAGGATTTTCGTGATTTAACAACCATTTTTTACGCCAAATTCCACCTGCATATCCTGTTAGTGAACCATTGGTTCCAATAATTCGGTGGCAAGGAATTACGATCCAAATAGGGTTCTTACCATTTGCAGCAGCAACTGCTCGAATGGCTTTAATATCACCTAATTTTATAGCTTGTTCGCTGTATGTTTTTGTAGTTCCAAAGGAAACATTTTGCAAATCATCCCACACTTTTTGTTGAAATTCTGTCCCTTTTGGGTTCAATTTTAAGTTGAATTCGGTTCTAGAACCTTTAAAATACTCCTCTAATTGTTGCACGCATTCCTTTAAATAAGTTGGAATTTCAATAGGGAAATTTTCGACTTCATCAAGTATAGAAATAGAGGAAATTCCATCTTCATTGCCCATTATTTTGGCAATTCCAATGGGTGTTTTGTAATATGCTGTCTGATTAAATTCCAAAAACGTTTTTTGAATTTTGTGTGGTTATTTGTGCAACCTCCGCTTCACTAACTTCATAAATTTCAGCTAATTTAGTAACAACTTTGGTTATATAACTGCTTTCATTCCTTTTCCCTCTAAAAGGCGTTGGTGCTAAATAAGGCGAATCTGTTTCTAATACAATATGTTCCAACGGAATTTCATGTAAAAACTGATCTATTTTACCATTTTTAAAGGTAACTACGCCGCCAATTCCTAATTTCATATGGTATGAAATGGCTTTGTTGGCTTGTTCCAAATTTCCAGAAAAACAATGGAAAATTCCGAATAATTTGTCATCTTTTACTTCTTCCAACACTTCAAAAATTTCATCAAAAGCATCTCTACAATGAATTACAATAGGTAAATTTTTCTCTTTTGCCCAAACAATTTGTTGTTTAAAAGCGTGTTGTTGTTGCTTTAAAGTGGATTTATCCCAATATAAATCAATGCCAATTTCACCAACTGCATAAAAATTTCGGGCATCTAATTGCTGTTTTACAAAGGCTAATTCTTCTTCTACATTTTCTTTTACGTGTGTTGGATGCAAACCCATCATTAAAAAAATGTTTTCAGGAAATTCCTTTTCCAACGCTTCCATAGCTGTAAAATACGTGGAATCAATTGCTGGAATAAAAAATCGAGAAACACCGGCATCAATGGCGCGTTGCACCATTTCTGTTCTGTCCTCGTTAAATTGTTCGCTGTATAAATGCGTGTGTGTATCGGTAATAATCATGGGGCAAAAGTAATTCAAATTAAGGTATTCCGAAATCAAATTTTAAAAAGTTAGATGATGCGGAATAAAAAACCCTCCGAATTTAGGAGGGTTTCTATTGTTACAATTTCTTCAATAATTTTTCAGCCTGTTTAAATTCTTCAGCAGTTGCTGGAATTTTTTGTAATTCAACTTTACATTCGGCTATTTTTTCTTGTTTCAAAAAACTCAACGCCTTGTACCAAGTTGCCTTTGTTGAAAAAGCAGATTCGCCAGTGCTAATTTCTTCAAAAATCCGATCAGCATCCATAAAATTATTCAATTCTAAATGACAAATTCCTTTATATAATTGCAATTCAATATCTTTTGGTTGTGCATCCGAAAGAATTTTTAAAGCTTGTAAAGCATCTAAATAATTTTGTGAATTAAACGCTTTCTCAGCGTCTATAATATCTTCACTATTTTCACCTCTAACCACAATTTCTAACGTTCCATGGTTTGCAAAATCTCCGTAAACTGGATTTCCGTCCTTCATTAAAAAGAATCCAATTAACAGCGCAATACTGGCTGCGACCATTAAAGATTTGTAGTTGAATAATGAAATTACTTTCGTTTCTTTTTTAGCAACTTCCTCCTCTTTAACATATTCGTTTCCAAGGTTGGTTAAAGTGGCTCGTAAATCCAATTCTTCTTTTTCATTATTGAATTTTGAAGAAAGGGAAGCTTCCAAGTTCTTATAAATTTCAAATTCTTGTAAAAAATCGGCATCGGTTTGTAGCTGACTTTCAAAGGCAGTCTTTTCCGTAGCGTTCAGCTCGTTATATAAATAATTTTCAAACAATATATATCTTGATTCTTCCATCTTTTACCCTTTTAGTTGATTAAATGCTGTTGAATTTTTCACAAGTTGGGTTAATTCGCCCATACAATGCGATTTTTTCTTACGAGCATAACCGTAAGTAACTCCCAAAAATTCTGCAACTTCTTCCATCGATTTTATGGTGAATGTAGCTTTTAATAATTCTTGACATTTGTTGCCTAATTCCTTAAATTTTAATTCGAATAATTGATGTTGTTGTTCGAAAATTTCAGTTTCTTCTACTTGTTGTTCTTGCTCTTCGGTAATAGATGTAATATCGTCCACAATTGTTACCCTATTATTGCCTCTTTTTTTTAATTCATTGAACCATTTTCGTTTACACAATAAAAAAAAGTAGGCATCAAACGGACAAGTAAGTATAAAATCGTTGTTTTTTGCCTGATGATAAATAGTTACGAGTGTTTCTTGGATAATATCTTGCGCAGCATCCGCATCGCCACTATTGTTTTTTATGTAGTAAACTATTTTCGGTGAAAACTTTTTATATAGTTCAGATAGCAACCTGCTGTCGTTTTTGAGCAGTGCTTCTATATATTTATGGTCTTCGTGTGGTTTTTGATCCATTGAATTTAGTTAAGAGTACGCTAATTTAATTTTTTTTTCAGAAATAAGGGTAACAAAATTTAAAGTGTGTTGATATAGTGGTATAAAACGAATTTTAAAAACTAAAAATAATCAATTATGAAAACACACACAAAAATTTTTACCAACTTAAAAAATAGTCAAGTTGTGAAAAACATTTTAAAAGGAGCAATTAGTTTATCAATAGCAATTTCATTAGGAAGTTGTATATCAGATAATGATTACGATACTACGGATCTAAAACCAGATGGAATTGCATTGAATGAACGATTTTTAGAGAATAGAAATGAAACCGCTGAACAATTTACATTAGATGCTACTTTAGGTGGAACAATTACTGGAACAAAAGGAACAAAGGTGGAGTTTCAACCAAAATCATTTGGAATAAATGGTGTGCCAGTTACAGGAAATGTAACAGTTACTTTAATTGAAATTTATGATAGAGCTTCTATGCTTTTAAATAACAGATCTACCATGGGGCAAAAAGAAAATGGAGATAAGGCAGTTTTAAAATCAGCTGGAGAGTTTTTTGTTGATGCAAAGAAAGGTACTACAGCATTAGATTTGTTGCTTCCTGCAAAAATTACAAGTAAAGAAGTTGCAATGGCTGATTTTGATGGAGATATGAAAATTTTTAGAACTGGTGGAGGAATAGATAATAATTGTGATGGAATAGATGATAATTGCGATTGGGTAGCTGCTGATGAAAATGGCGATGGTCAACAAGATGAACCAGAAATACAAGATGGTAAAGGAGATGCTGGAGGCGTTATATTTTATGGTTTTGATATTAGCTCATTCGGATGGACAAACTTGGATAGATGGTATAGTTATTCAGGACCTAAAACACAATTGTATGTGGATGTTCCAGAAGGATTTAATGGTACTAATTGCGCTGTATTTTTATCATATGATGGTGAGCCAACAGCTTTAGCTAAAATGGATGTTTTTGATAGTGGATTGCAATTATTTACAGAGCATTATGGTCAAATTCCTGTGGGTCAACAAGTACATATTATTATGGTTGCTGAAATTGGTGGACAGTTAAATTACGCTATAAAGGCAACAACAATTACAAATAACCATACGGAAGTAATTTCAAGTTTAAGTCCAACAACCCAAGCGGCTTTAGCAACTTTAATAAATGCATTACCATAAGTTATTTTAAATTTAAACACACGTAAAAAGCTGCTCCTTTGGGCAGCTTTTTTTTAGTTATAGTCGTTCCATAAACGAACCCTTTAAAAGTTAAAATTATTTAGAAGCAACCTTATTTTACCATTAAAAATTTGTAAATACCCTATATTTTTCGTACATTTAATATGATAATTAATCTTGCAGAATGTTGTGACTAAATAACATTTTGTTTCGCAACTTCTTGCATTATACGTTTTACTGTACATTGTGCAGGTTTCTAAGTAGTTCTTGTTTAACCTAAAACAAGCAGTCATGGAAATTAAAAAGTATCCACACGCAATTCTTGAAAATTATTCAAAAATATTTATTCAATTAGGATTAGTATTGTCCTTATTTATCGTGTACGAATCATTTCAAATGAAATCGTACCCAAGTGAGGTAAAAGCTGTAATGAGCACTTTCGTTAGTGTTGACAATCAGGAGTCTATTATAGAAATTAAACCTGTTGAAGTTCAACAAACCGAAACACCTAAAGCGGTGATTACGGAGCGTATATTAAAAGTTGATGATGCTGTTGAAATTGAAGAAACTATTTTAGAATCCACTGAAATTTCTGAAAACGATGCCGTAGTTGTAAAATTGAAAAAAGAATTAGTGGTTGTTGAAAAAGAAGAAGAACCAATAGTAGAAGATGTTCCTTTCATGATTATTGAAGATGTTCCTCTTTATCCAGGTTGTAAAGGTACAAATGAAGAGCGTAGAGCTTGTTTTTCTGAAGAAATAACCAAGTTTGTTGCTAGAAATTTCAATACGCAACTGTCAACGGATTTAGGGTTAACACCAGGTACAATTCAAAAAATATTTGTGATGTTTAAAATTAATAAAGAAGGTGAAATATCTGAAATTAAGGCTAGAGCACCACATGTTAGATTGCAAGAAGAAGCCATAAGAGTCATTCAAAAATTACCGAAAATGACACCAGGTAAACAACGAGGAAAAGCGGTATCTGTTAGTTATGGCTTACCAATTATGTTTAAAGTTGAATAATTTTAAAGCATAAAAAATCCTGCAACTGAGGGATTTTTTATATCTCAATGGAAATTAAAAGTTTATATTTGTTACTTTAAATTATTAAATATAAAACGTATGAGTTGCGAAGTTAATATCAATCAATTTTTAGAATCTACTTATTTAAAAACACCAGTGCAAGCTGGAATATCTGCTGAAGAAACCAAAAGAAATGTAGAAGAGCTTATTATTGAAGCAATTAAACATAAATTTAAATTGGTTATGATTCGTCCAGAGTTTATTTCAATGGCGAAGGCAATGATGGCAGGTGCAAATTCTTATACAGAAGTTGGAACAGTTATTGGCTTTCATGAAGGAACGTATTCCACAGAAGATAAACTAAAAGAAACCGAAAAAGCAATTAGTGATGGTGTTGACGAATTGGATTTTGTGGCAAATTACATAGCTTTTAAAGAAGGAAAAGTAAATTTGGTAAAATCTGAAATTTTTAAATGTACAAAACTAGCGTTAGACGCAAATAAAGTTGCTAAATGGATTATTGAAATTTCTGCTTTAACTGATGAAGAAATTGTTGGAATTACACAATTAATTCGTGATGTTGTATTAGATAATTTTGGAGAAGAAAAAGCACCAAAAGTATATGTGAAATCGTCTACAGGTTTCTTTAAAACGGAAGGTGGAAAGCCTAATGGAGCTACTTTTGAAGGAATGCAATTGATTATTGAAAACGCAAAACCCTTACCAGCAAAGGCTGCAGGTGGTGTAAAAAACTTTAAGGATGCGCTAAAAATGATTGAAATTGGTGTAAAACGTATTGGGACTTCGGCTGCGTTAGCTATTGCGGATGGCAATGTAAACCCAGATAATTATTAGTATGGTACACTTTTTTGCACACGAAACTGCTGTTGTAGATGCCGATTGTTATATTGGTGAAGGAACAAAAATTTGGCATTTTAGTCATATAATGTCTAATGCTATTATAGGGAAAAATTGTAATATTGGTCAAAATGTAGTGGTTTCTCCAAAAGTAGTGTTGGGAACTAATGTAAAGGTTCAAAACAATGTTTCTATATATTCCGGAGTTATTTGTGAAGATGATGTGTTTTTAGGGCCAAGTATGGTGTTTACCAATATTTTAAACCCAAGAAGCGCCGTTATTCGTCGTGAACAATATGTTGAAACCCATGTTCGAAAAGGCGCAACAATTGGTGCAAACGCAACCATTGTTTGTGGCAATGAAATTGGTGAATTTGCCTTAATTGGAGCAGGAGCAGTGGTTACGAAACCAGTATTACCATATGCCTTGGTTGTTGGAAATCCTTCAAAACAAATTGGTTGGGTAAGTGAGTATGGACATCGCTTAAATTTCAATAAAGAAGGCATTGCTTTGTGTAAAGAAAGTGGCGAAAAATACCAATTGATAGACAATAAGGTTCAAAAAGTAGAGGAATAAACTTCATTTAGAAAATCAGTAATTAATTACGTAATTGTCAGTTTAAGCTTGTCGAAGACCTCTTAAAAAGGCACTTCGACAAGCTCAGTATGACAAAAAAAGGAATGATTATTTACAAAAAACAATTATACCCAATGGATAAAGTATAACGCTATTTTGTAGCTTCAAAGTATTCCTTTGCCATAGATTCTCTAAAATCAGGATGCGCTATTTTTATCAATTCAGAAACACGCTGATCAATTGTTTTTCCATATAAATCAGCCACACCATATTCAGTAACAATATATTGCACGTGTGCTCTGGTGGTTACAACTCCAGCGCCTTTATTTAAAAATGGTACAATTCTGCTAACTCCTTTGTTGGTAACAGAAGGCAAGGCAATAATTGCTTTTCCACCTTCACTTAAGGAAGCTCCACGTATAAAATCCATTTGTCCACCAACGCCGGAATACATATTTGCACCAATAGAATCCGCACAAACTTGCCCCGTTAAATCTACCTGAATAGCAGAATTAATAGCCACCATTTTTGGATTTTGACGAATATTTACCACATTATTGGTATAATCGCAGGAGCGCATTTCAATAAATGGATTATCATCTACATAGTCGTATAAGCGTTTTGAACCGCCTAAAAATGTAGTTAAAGCACGTCCAGCATTTACACCTTTGTAGTTTCCGTTGATAACATCCTTCAAAATAAGGTCAATTACGCCATCTGAAAACATTTCAGTATGTAATCCTAAATCTTTATGATTTCCTAAACGCGATAAAACAGCATTTGGAATACATCCAATTCCCATTTGTAGCGTACTTCTATCATCAATTAATTCGGCAATTAAATCGCCAATTTTATGTTCAATTTTAGAAGGTTCTTTCATCAAAAATTCATGTATTGGAGTACTTTCTTCAACAAAAGTATTTAATTCAGAAATATGAATCAACCCTTCACCATGCACTCTTGGCATTTGATCATTTATTTGCGCAATTACATGTTTTGCATTTGTTATTACTGATAAAATAGCTTCTACTGAAACTCCCAAGGAGCAATATCCATGTTTGTCGGGTGTTGAAACTTGAATTAAAGCAACATCCACAGGCAACACATTTCTTTTGAATAAATTGGGGACTTCACTTAAAAAAACGGGCGTATAAGAACCATTCCCAGCTTTTAACGTATGGCGAACATTTTTCCCTAAAAAAAGAGAATTTACATGAAAACTATCCTTGTAAATAGGGTTTGCATAAGGAGCATCACCCTCAATATGTAAATGGCAAACTTCTACATCTCTTAATTCTTCATGTCTGGCTGACATGGCATTTATTAAAATTTGTGGAGCCGCTGCAGCAGCTTGAATATATACACGGTCTTTCGATTTTATGACTTTTACTGCCTCTTCGGCGGAAACTGATTTATACATATGTACTAATTAAAATAGTTTGGTTGTGGTAAATTTACCAAGATAAATAGGAAAAATACTGTCGAATATCATTTTTCGAAAACGTTTTCTTAAATATTTTAATTGAAAGCAAGATATCTTTGATTTTCTTTTTTTTAAAGTAACTTTGCGATACCAATTTTTGAAGAGCATGATTATAATAAAAACAAGAGAAGAAATTGAATTAATGCGCGAAAGTGCTTTAATTGTATCAAAGACTTTAGGAATGTTAGCGAAGGAAGTAAAACCGGGTGTTACAACTTTATTTTTAGATAAATTAGCAGAAGATTTTATTAGAGCTGAAGGCGCTTACCCTGGGTTTTTAGGAATGTATGATTTTCCAAATTCATTGTGTATGAGTCCTAATGCGCAAGTAGTTCACGGAATTCCAAATAATAAACCATTAATTGAAGGCGATATTATTTCTATTGATTGTGGTGCTTTAAAAAATGGTTTTTATGGCGATCACGCGTATACTTTTGAGGTAGGTGAAGTAGCTCCAGAAACTAAAAAATTATTGGATGTAACCAAACAAAGTTTATACGAAGGAATCCGTCAGTTTAAAGCTGGTAATAGAGTGGAAGATGTTGGTTTTGCCATCCAAAATTATTGCGAGAAACACGGATATGGTGTTGTTAGAGAGTTAGTGGGGCACGGATTGGGTAAAAATATGCACGAAGATCCTGAAATGCCAAATTATGGTAGAAGAGGAAGAGGGAAGAAATTTGTAGAAGGTATGGTGGTTGCTATTGAGCCGATGATTAACTTAGGTACGCATCAAATTAACCAATTAAGTGATGGTTGGACAATTTTAACGCGTGACGGAAAACCAAGTGCGCATTTTGAACATGATGTTGCTTTGGTAAATGGGAAACCTGAATTACTTTCGACATTTAAATATATTTATGAAGCTTTAGGGATTACAAGTACTGAAGAAGACGAGTTTAGACAAGCGTTGTAATGAAATTGTTTAAATTTATTTTAAATACCATTCCGCGTCCTTTTTTAATTAAGGCAAGTTATTTGGTACGTCCGTTTGTTTCTTTTTATTTAAAAGGAGGCGTGTTTACCGACCCAATTGATGGAAAAAGTTTTCGGAAAATGTTGCCGTATGGTTATGGTGAACAACGTGCAAATGCCTTGTCGCCAAGTACACTTTCTTTGGAAAGACACCGTTTAATGTGGTTGTATTTAAAAAATGAAACTGATTTTTTTACGTCACCTAAAAAAGTATTGCACATTGCGCCTGAACAGTGTTTTTTGAAGTTATTTAGAAATCAACAAAACTTAGAGTATTTAACAGCTGATTTATTTTCGCCATTGGCGGATGTAAAAGCAGATATTTGCGATTTACCGTTTGAAGATAATTCATTTGATGTGGTGTTTTGCAACCATGTTTTGGAACATATTGTGGACGATAAAAAAGCGATGAGCGAATTATATCGTGTATTAAGACCGAAAGGTTTAGGTATTTTTCAAATTCCGCAAGATTTAGAACGAACGACTACCTACGAAGATTTTTCAATTACTTCACCTGAAGAAAAAGCCAAACATTTTGGACAATATGACCACGTACGTGTGTACGGAAAAGATTATTTCGATAAATTACGTGCCGTTGGTTTTACTGTTGATGAGGTTCAGTATTCTGAAAAAATTTCAAAAGAACTGATGATAAAGTATTGTTTGGTTCCGAATGAAATTTTACCTGTATGCACGAAGTAACTTCGTGTTTGATAATGTGTCTCGACCGCGTTCTACCTAGCGGACTTTAATTATCAAAATTAGCGGAATCTAACAACTGTCATCATTGGCTTTGGAAAAATATCATTTCATGGTAAAGTAATCGATTGTTTTAATAAACGCTCAATTTTTACCTTTAACTCGTTTATAGATGTATTATATAATCTATGTCATAATTAGTATCACATCAATATTTAGATCAAAAAATATTAACTTGCAACTTTAAACCAATATACCTATAATTTTGTTAGCCTAATGGTAACGGAAAGCTAAACATCTGACACTAAAAGATTTTGAATACCATAAAAAGAATAAATGAATATAATTCTATTAATAGCAATTTTTATTTCCGCATTTCAATTTGTCTTATTAATAAACAAAAAGGCTAAATCATTTCCTGACAGAATATTAGCTACATGGATGCTTATAATTACTATTCATCTAATTAGCTATTACTTGAATTTTTTAGGGTATTGGGATAAATATCCTCATTTAGTAGGTACTACAGTACCATTCCCCTTTTTATATGGTCCTCTTTTATATCTCTACATATTGTATTCTCTAAAAAATGAAAATCGATTGCGAAAAGTGGATTATATACATTTTATTCCATCTATTGGCTCTTTGTTATATATGGGCAAGTTTTATTTTTTCTATTCTGAGGAAGATAAAAGGTTGGTAGATTCTGGACAACTTAACGATTTTGAGATTTTTACAAAAATTCTATTATTAGGTTTTATAATTTCCGCAATTAGCTATGCTGTTTTATCCTATAGGCTTTTAAATAATTACAAAAAATTGATAGATACAAATTTTTCTAATGATGAGGATATAAATCTGAATTGGTTAAAAGGTTTTATTTGGAGTTTTGTTGTAATATTTTTTACTGCAATTGTAATAACCATTCTAAGGGACTTTTTAGGGTATAATTTTATATTTAATCCAGATTATATTATTTATTCCATGATATCAACTGCTATACTTCTATTAGGTTATTATGGAATTAGACATCAACATATATTTGTTGATAACATCATTATTAAAACAAATAAAATTTCTGAAAATATAGGATATAAAAACTCAGGTTTAAAGGCAAGTGAAGCTTTAATTAAGTATAACTTACTTTTAAAATTGATGAAAGAAGATAAGCCATATCTTGAACCAAAGTTATCACTAAATATGTTAGCCAATCTTTTGGATCTTTCACCAAATTATCTATCTCAAATAATAAATCAACATGAGCAACAGAATTTTAACGATTTTGTAAATAAATATCGTATTGATGAATTTATTGAAAAAGCTTCAACCAATAAAAATTATAGTTTTCTAGCCAATGCCCTAGATTCTGGTTTTAATTCAAAATCCACTTTTAACAATGTCTTCAAAAAAATTAAAGGTGTTACCCCTTCTCAATTTATGTCTGAATTCAGTAAATGAGTTATTTAATTCAATAAATGAGTCCCAAATTATAAGATAAAGCGATTCTATTCTTATTTCATAGTTGTTTTGTACCCGAATTATAAAGTACAAAAAGAAATGAAGACTAACACAAATAGATTTATCCTATTTTACAGTTTGTTAAAAACCTTATATAAACAGGGGAAATCAATAGTAGCGCTATGTTTAATTGTCATTTACAGTAGCACATACGCTCAAACTGCGACACAAACTGTTAAAGGAAAAGTTTATGATAAAATATCGCATGAACCACTTAGTGGAGCAAACATATTATTGACAAATTCCGACCCTGCACTTGGAACAATTACTGATATTGAGGGTAATTTTAATTTAGAAAATGTACCCGTTGGAAGGCAAAATGTCAAAGTAAGTATGATAGGTTATGAATCGTATTTCATAAACGAACTCTTGATAAGCTCTGGAAAGCAGGTTGCCCTCAATATAGAGTTAGAAGAAAAAGCTACGGAATTGGATGTAGTTTATATACCCTTCAAACCAATTAAAAACAAACCTATAAATGCAATGGCTACATTGAGTAGTCGACAATTTACAGTGGAAGAAACACAACGATATGCTGGAGGCTTAAATGACCCAGCTCGTTTAGTGTCATCATTTGCTGGTGTGGCGTCTCCTGCACTTAACAGTAATGGTATTTCTATTCGTGGAAATAGTCCCTCAGGTCTTTTATGGCGAATAGAAGATGTAGAAGTGCCAAGTCCCAACCACTTCGCAAATCTACTTATTTCAGGAGCTGGGCTCTTTACCGCTCTAAGCAGCGAAGTTATGGGAAATAGTGATTTTTATACGGGTGCATTTCCTGCGGAATATGGAAATGCAACTTCTGGAGTTTTTGATATACGATTAAGAACAGGGAATCCTTCAAAGCGGGAATCCTCTTTTGAAGTAGGTTTGTTAGGAATTAATTTTGCAACCGAAGGCCCTTTTAAGAAAGGAAAAGATGCATCTTACTTATTTAATTATCGATACTCAACTATGGCACTCATCAGTCCTATTTTGCCAGATAATAGTGGAATTCTAAAATATCAAGATTTATCCTTTAAAATTAACCTACCCACAAAAAATGCAGGTACATTTTCCCTATGGGGCATTGGAGCATACGATGGTATAGATACCGATCCATTAGATAGTGATGAATGGGAGTCTATTTCTGACAAAGAAAATTCTCGAACATCCTTATATATGTACGCAACTGGTATAAATCATAAGGTGACTTTGTGGTCAAATGCTTTGCTTAATACTGCAATTGCCGTATCAGGAAATGGATTGGATCATAATGAAATGCGTCTTGATGACAATTTAGAACTACAACCAAAATCAAGTGCTTATAATAATGATTATCGATTCACTTTACAATCAAGCATCACTCAATATTTAGGCGATAGGCATTCTAATCGCACTGGATTTTATATAAATCATTTAGGCTATAATTTGGATGTTAAACAAACTGATTTTACTGAAAACTTACCCACAAACGTTGTAAATGAAAATGGGCAGTCTGAACTATATCAATTTTACAGTCAATCTAAATTTAAACTTTCAAAGCAACTGACATTGAATGTAGGGTTTCACATGCTATATTTT
>JAGPIQ010000076.1 GCA_018054895.1 Lutibacter sp.
TTTATTAAACTTTTTAAATTATTTTCTTTGAAAACAAAAACTACTTTTGACGATTTTTTGGTGCAAACTAAGTTTCCAAGATTCATCGCTCACATTATTCCATTTTTCATTTTAATAGGTGTTGTTCCTTTATTTTTAAGTGATTTTCCGTTCTTATTAAATGCTTTTAACATTGTTACTAATATTTATGGAATTGTTTTAATTGTAAAAATTATTAGGAGTTTTATAAAATCTACCCAACGTTATTTAAGAACAAAAGAACAATTTAAAGATAAACCTTTAGAAAGTTATTCTCAGGTTATTATGATATTTTTATGGGGAGTCGCCATCATTTTTATTGTTTATCAACTTACAGGAAAAGATATTTTAAGTTTTGCAACATTAGGTGCAGCTTCTGCCGTAATATTGTTGATTTTTAAAGATACCATTTTAGGTTTTGTAGCTTCTATTCAGGTATCAGTGAATGATATTGTAAGAATTGGCGACTGGATTGTTTACGCTAAATTTGGTGCAGATGGTACGGTTACAGATATTAATTTAGCAACAGTTCGCGTACAAAATTGGGATAATACTTATACTACCATTCCAACATATAGTTTAATTTCAGATTCTTTTCAAAATTGGAGAGGTATGGAGGAGTCTAGAGGGAGAAGAATAAAAAGAGCGGTATTAATTAAGCAATCGTCTATTAAATTTTTAAATTCTGACGAAATTGAAAATTTAAAAAAAATACATCTAGTAACGGAATATCTTGAACGTAAAAGTCATGAAATTTCAGAGCATAATAAAAAAATAGGTGCGGATAAGTCTGTTTTAATAAACGGATTGAACTTAACTAACTTTGGTGTTTTTAGAAAATATTTAGATGCTTATTTAGAACAAAACTCAAATGTAAGCAAAGAATTATTTTCAATGGTAAGACAATTAGCCCCAACTTCACAAGGAATTCCGTTAGAAATTTATTGTTTTAGTAGTAACAAGCAATGGGCTAAGTATGAAGTAATAATGGCAGACATTTTTGATCATGTTATTGCTTCAATTCCTTACTTTGATTTAGAAGTTTTTGAAGAGCCAACGGGAGGTGATTTAAAATCTTTCGCTAAAAAAATTAATAGTTAATCAATTATTTTTCTTGAACTTTTAATCGCGCAGTTGCAGTTGTTGTGTTTTCTGAAAATTCTTTTGCTAAATATTTATAATAACCAGTAATTCCAATCATCGCTGCATTATCTGTAGTGTATTGAAATTTTGGGATATAGGTTGTCCATCCATATTTTTCTTCGGTTGCTTTTAATGTTTTTCTAATTTCAGAATTAGCACTTACACCGCCAGCAATAGCCACATGTGTAATTCCTGTTTGTTTTACTGCTTTTTTAAGTTTTTCGAATAAAATTTCAACAATGGTATATTGTACCGATGCACAAATATCATTCATGTTTTCTTCTAAGAAATTAGGATTTTCTTTTACGTTTTTCTGAATAAAATATAAAATAGCAGTTTTTAAACCACTAAAACTAAAATCTAAATTGGACATTTTAGGTTTGGTAAATTTAAAAGCCTTCGGGTTTCCTAATTGCGCATATTTATCTACCAAAGGGCCACCAGGATATGGTAATCCTAAAATTTTCGCCGTTTTATCGTAAGCTTCTCCAACAGCATCATCGGTTGTTTCACCCAAAACTTCCATTATAAAATAATCGGTAATTTTTACAATTTGAGTATGACCACCACTAATTGTTAAACAAATAAATGGAAAAGGTGGTTTTTTTTGTAATTCATCATCAATAAAATGAGCTAAAACGTGTCCTTGCATGTGGTTTACAGCAATTAATGGAATGTTTAAAGCTAATGAAAGCGACTTAGCGAATGATGTTCCAACTAATAATGAACCCATTAATCCAGGTCCGCGTGTAAAAGCGATGGCTTGTAACTCTTTTTTGTCGATATTTGCTTGTTCAATTGCTTGTTGAATTACAGGTACAATATTTTGTTGATGCGCACGTGATGCTAATTCAGGAACAACACCTCCATATTTTCTATGGATTTCTTGGTTAGCAACAACATTTGACAGTACTTTGTCATTGCTTAAAACAGCAGCACTTGTATCATCACAAGACGATTCAATGCCTAATATATAAATAGGTTTATTTGTAGTCATAAAAATAATAAAGGCATGAAAATTGCCGTTAATTTGCAAAGTTAAAGGATATCAAACGATTAAAAAAAATAGTTAAAGTAATTTTAACCTCACTTTTGATTTTTTCAACAGTGGCGGCTATTTTATTATCTCTGCCTGTTGTACAAACAAGAGTCGGTAAACTAGCAACAAATTATTTAAAGACGGAATTTGATGTTGATATAAATGTTAAAAAAGTAGATTTATCGTTTTTAGGAAAGGTACAATTGAAACAAGTATTGATTCGAAACCACCATGCTGATACATTAATTTTTGTCGATAATTTAACAACTTCCATCATTAGCTTTAAAAAATTAATAGATGGAAAACCTGATTTTGGTCAAATTGCACTCGAAAAATTTATTTTAAATATAAAAACCTACAAAGGAGAAAATGATGATGCCTTAACGGTTTTTGTAGATAAATTTGATGATGGTACAGTAAGTGATAAACCTTCTGGTTTTTTATTAACTACAACGCGCTTAAAGTTAGAGGAAGGTTATGTGGAGGTTGTAGATGATAATTTTCCAACAGATCTTCCAGTTTTTTTTAAAAACATTTCAGGAAGTGCCAAAAACTTTCGAATTGAAGGGCCAAATGTAACTGCCAGTATTAAAAATTTAGCGTTTACCGAAAACAGAAATGTTAGAGTTGAAAATTTAACCACAGATTTTTCGTATTCTAAAACTTCCATGAACTTTAAAAATGCGTTGTTAGAAACAGCCAATTCTTCTATTGAAGCTGATTTTAGTTTTATATATAATCGTGAAGATTTTTCTGATTTCAATAATAAAGTAAAATTAGATGCTAATATTGAAAAGGCAAATGTTTCAATGGCGGATTTAAAAAAGTTTTATAATGAATTAGGGACATCAGATGAATTGCATTTTTCAACACGTATAACGGGTGTTTTGAATAATTTCAGAATGCATAATTTAGATTTATATTCAGATCAAGGAGCTATAATTCAGGGAGATGTAAGTTTAATGAATGTATTTAATCAAGAAAATGGATTTTCTTTAACGGGTGATATTGTGAATTTAACATCCGATTATGACCATTTAAAATTGTTACTACCCAATATTCTAGGAGGTTCTTTACCTTCTGATTTAGCCAAATTAGGAAAATTTACAATTGCTGGAGTGACTTACATAACACCAACTATTATTGATGCTAAAGTAGCCATAACTTCAGATGTTGGAACTGTGGTTTCGGACTTAGAATTAACAAATATTACAAATATTGATGATGCCACCTATATTGGGCATATGAATGTGATAGACTTGAATTTGGGGAAATTGTTGAACGATCCGTCATTAGGGCTTTTTTCTATGGAAGGAAATGTGGATGGTGAAGGTTTTTCATTAATAAAAATGAATACTTCTGTAAAAGGTGTTATCTCAAAATGTTTGTATAATAATTATTCCTATCAAGATATTAAAATAAATGGCGTTGTAAAAAACAAACATTTTAATGGTGAAACGGAAGTGAATGATGAAAATATTAAATTGAATTTTAATGGATTAGCTGATTTTTCAACTAAAATTTACACCTTCGATTTTAAAGCTGTTGTTGATTATTGTGATTTAAGAACTATTAATGTTTTTAAGCGTGATAGTGTTTCAAATTTAAAAGGTGAAATACGTATAAACGTAAAAGGAAATTCTATTGATGACCTTGTAGGTTCGTTGAATTTTCAAGATATGTTATACACCAATCAAAAAGGTGATTACTTTTTTAAAGATTTCAATATCACTTCTTCCTTTGAAGACAGTACACGTACCATAACTATTAATTCTCCTGAAATAATTACAGGTAGAATTAAAGGAAATTTTAAGTTTGCGGAATTAGGTACGCTCGCTCAAAATTCAATAGGAAGTATCTATTCTAACTACAAACCGTACAAAGTTACTTCTGGTCAATATTTAGATTTTAGATTTAATATTTATAATAAAATAGTCGAGGTCTTTTATCCTGAAATTGTGTTGGATGCAAATTCATCTGTTCGAGGAAACATTAGTTCTGACGATAAATCGTTTAAATTAAATATAAAATCGCCTCGCGTGGAGGCTTATACAACGGTTATTGAAGATTTGGACGTTCAAATTGATAATAAAAATCCGCTTTTTAATACCCAATTAACTATTGATAATATAAAGTCGGAATATTTTAATGTAGATAAATTACAATTAGTAAACGTTACTTTAAATGATACACTTTATTTTAGAACAGAATTCGATGCAGGAATAAATAAAGATGAAAAGTATAGTTTAGCATTTTATCATACCTTCAATAAAGAAAATAAATCGGTTTTCGGATTGCAAAAGTCGAGTTTTACGTTCAAAAGAAATAAATGGATTATAAATCCTGATGACAATTTAAAAAATAAAGTTGTTTATGATAATAAAACCAAAACATACGATATTAATCCATTTTTAATAGTTTCAGATATTGCAGAAATAGAGGTATATGGAACTATGAAAGATACCATTTCAAAAGATCTAAACTTTAATTTTAAAAATGTAAATCTTTCCAATATTACTCCTAAAATAGATAGTTTAAAATTGGATGGTTTGGTAAATGGGTCGTTAAATTATAAGCAATTATCAGATCAAATTCGTCCAACAGCTGATTTAACCATTTCTGATTTATATATAAATAACTCACACCAAGGTGATTTAAAAATAGATGTTGAAGGTAAAAATTCAGTTAAAAAATACGGCGTAAATGTTTCTTTAAGAAGAAAAGGAGCTATTAATTTTTCAGTTTTAGGTGATATAGATTTCACCCCAAAAGATCCAACATTGGATTTAATTATTGATTTTGAAGAGTTTAAATTAGATGCTTTTAGTCCACTAGGTGAGGATGTAATTACCAATATAAGGGGTTTTGCCTATGGAAATGCTAATTTAACGGGTTTAATAAGAAACCCTTCCATGAAAGGGGAGTTGTATTTAGATAAAGCTGGAGTGTTTTTTCCATATTTAAATGTGGATTATGAGTTTGATGGAACTTCTATTATAGGTCTTGAGGAGCAGTCATTTATATTTGAAGATGTAACCGTTAAAGATAGCTTTAAAAATACAAAAGGAAGACTTGCCGGAACTATAAATCATACCAATTTTGATGATTGGATGCTAAATTTAAATTTAAGTACAAAAAACTTATTGGTATTAAATACTGAGGAAAAGGAAAGTTCGGTGTATTATGGAACTGGGTATTTAGAAGGAAATGCCTATTTTAGAGGGCCTACAGATAAATTAGTGATTGATTTTGTAGGGAAAACAAAGAAAGGAACCAATTTTGTTATACCAATAAGCGATGTGAAATCAGTAGAATCTACCCAATTAATTAGATTTGTAAATCGTAATAAATTGGAAGATAATGATGAGGTTCGTAGGTGGTTTCTCTCTGAAAAGTTAAAAGGATTATCGATGAACTTCAATTTAGAAATAACCAAAGATGCCATTGTTGAAATGGTATTAGATAAAGCTACAGGAAGTTATATAAAAGGAAGCGGAACTGGAAATTTACAAATAAATTTAGACACAAAGGATTTATTTGATATGTATGGCGATTTTATAGTGGATAATGGAGTCTATAATTTTAAATATGGTGGCTTTATAAACAAACCCTTTTCTGTAAGAAAAGGAGGAGCCGTATCTTGGAGTGGAAACCCATATACCGCAGATATCAATATTGAAGCCGTTTATAGAGTGTCTGCAAATCCAAAATCAATATTAGAAAATGTGGTGGCAAACCGTAAAATTCCTATTGATTTAATTACGCGTTTTTCAGGTGAATTATTTAATTCTCAACGCGAATTTGATATTGAAATACCCAATTCAAGTTCCACAATAGCGTCTGAGTTAGCATTCAAATTAAATAGTAATGATGAAAATAGTAAAACGGTACATTTCATATCTTTGCTGGTTTCAGGTAGTTTTTACAATGATAGCGATTTAAGTGTTAATAGTAACGCCGCATTGTACGGAACTGGGTTTGATGTGCTGTCGAATGTGTTCGATAATATTTTAAATCAAGGTGATAACCGCTTCAAACTAAAACCAGTGTATACCGTTGGTGAAAAAAATAAAGTAGATAATCTAAACATAAACGACCAATTAGCAATAGCGTTGGATTAT
Source organism: Lutibacter sp. (assembly GCA_018054895.1). Taxonomy (GTDB): domain Bacteria; phylum Bacteroidota; class Bacteroidia; order Flavobacteriales; family Flavobacteriaceae; genus Lutibacter. The sequence goes on from JAGPIQ010000076.1 coordinate 6,322, forward strand.
CAGGTAAATGATAGGATAGTTATCAACGGAAAAGTGGGAATGCCTATAGGGTCTAATGATCAAACAAATGTTATTGGTGAAGTAAATGTAGAATTTTTAATGAATGAAGATGGAACTTTACGGTCTTCTATTTTCAATCGTCAAAATGAAATTCAATATACTGAAGAAGAAGAGGGGTACACCCAAGGAGCAGGTTTAAGTTATCAAATAGATTTTAATAATAGTAAGGAGTTATTAGTGAAATTGGGGCTTAAAAAGAGAAAGGAAAAAGATTCAACTCAAATTAAAATGAATAAAGACTCAATTCAAAATAAGTTAATTATATTTAAGGATAAAAAATAAAATAAATATATGAGTAAGCCAAGTTTAGTAATATTAGCAGCAGGAGTAGGGAGTAGATATGGTGGGTTAAAACAGTTAGATACATTTTCAGATAATGGAGATACTATTTTAGACTTTTCAATTTATGATGCAATCCAAGCGGGTTTTGGAAAAGTTGTATTCATTATTAGAAAAAGTATTGAAGCCGATTTTAGATCGTTTTTTGATGAAAAATTAAAAGGAAAAATAGAAGTAGAATATGTATTTCAAGAATTAGATAAAATTCCTGAAAAGTATAAAGATAACCAACGTGAAAAACCTTGGGGTACTGGTCATGCTTTATTAATGACCAAAGATGTAGTGAAAGAAAATTTCGCAGTTATTAATGCTGATGATTTTTACGGTAGAGAGGCCTTTACTGTTATGGCAAACACATTAAATAGTATTCCAACAGATTCAAACCAATTTAAAATGATGGGATATGTATTAAAAAATACCGTTTCTGATTTTGGTTTTGTCTCTAGAGGTGAATGTCAGGTTGACGAAAATGGCTATTTAATCGGCTTAACAGAAAGAACACATATTGAGAAAATGGATGGAGGTTTAAAATATAAAGATGACAACGGAGTTATGTCGCCAATTTCTGAAGAAACCACAGTAGCCATGAACTTTTTTGGATTTACACCAAAATATTTTGAGTTGTCAGATTCATTATTCGAAGAATTTTTAGAGGAAAATTACAAAGAGCCAAAAGTAGAATTTTTTATTCCATCAATTGTAAATCATATGATTGTAAATGATTTAGGAACCATGGAAGTGTTAAAGTCGGATGCGCGTTGGTTTGGTGTAACCTATAAAGAAGATAAAGAATATGTAACTTCTGAAATTCAAAAATTAATTCAAAAAGGAACATATCCACAAAATATGTGGAAATAATTACAATTAAGAAAGGTTAACTTTTACTTTTTGTAACTAAATTAGTATATTTTTGTTCCAATAATTTATAGATAGGATGAAGAAAATAGGAGTAATGACTTCTGGAGGAGATGCCCCAGGAATGAATGCAGCCATTAGAGCTGTTGTGAGAGCATGTCACTATTACAATATTGAGTGCGTAGGGATTTATAGAGGCTACGAAGGAATGATTGAAGGTGATTTTGTACCTATGGACGCAAGAAGTGTTCGGAATATTATAAATAGAGGAGGAACTATTTTAAAATCTGCTCGTTCTAAAGAATTTATGACAAAAGAAGGTCGTGAGAAAGCCTATCAAAATTTAATTAAAGAAGGAATTGAAGGATTGGTTTTAATAGGAGGTGACGGAACTTTTACAGGAGGAATGGTGTTTAATGAGGAGTATAAGTTTCCTTGTGTTGGTATTCCTGGTACTATTGATAATGATATTTACGGCACAAATTACACCATTGGTTATGACACTGCTTTAAACACAGTGGTGCAAGCAATTGACAAAATTAGAGATACAGCAAGTTCGCACAATCGTTTATTCTTTATTGAAGTTATGGGGCGTGATGCTGGTTTTATAGCTTTAAATGCAGGTGTTGGAGCAGGAGCGGAGGAAATTTTAATTCCTGAAGAAGATTTAGGATTAGACCGTCTGTTGCAATCCTTAAAACGAAGTAAAAGATCCGGGAAATCATCAAGTATTGTGGTGGTTACCGAAGGCGATAAAATAGGAAAGTCTGTTTTTGAATTAGCCGATTATGTCGATAAAAACTTAAAGGAATATGAAGTTCGTGTATCCGTATTGGGGCACATGCAACGTGGTGGGACTCCTTCCTGTTTTGATCGTGTGTTGGCAAGTAGGTTAGGTGTTAGAGCTGTTGAATTGCTAATAAATGGCGAAACAAATGTAATGGTTGGGCAAATTAATAATAAAATTGTGACAACTGATTTAGATTTGGCGGTGAAAGGACAGCATGAAATTAATAGAGAGTTAATAAGAGTTAGTGAAATATTGACTGTGTAAACTGACACTGTTTAAAAGATGATACATATTGGAATTAATGGATTTGGGAGAATAGGAAGACTCACATTTAGAAGGATTTTTGAAAGACCAAATTTAAATATAGTGGGAATTAATGATTTGCTTCCTGTAGAGCATTTAGCATACCTATTAAAATACGATTCTGTCCACGGTCGTTTTAAAGGGACTATCGAAGTTGCAGGGAATACATTAATAGTAAATAATAAAGTAATTCAAATTTTTTCAGAAAAACAACCAGAAAATATTCCTTGGAAACAAGCGGATGTTGATTACGTTATTGAGTCAACAGGACTTTTTACAAATAAAGAGCAGGCAGAAAAACATTTAATTGGTGGTGCAAAAAAAGTAGTAATTTCTGCTCCATCTAACAATGCTCCCATGTTTGTAATGGGTGTAAATCATTTCAATTTAAAAAAGGAAGATGTTATTTTTTCAAATGCTTCATGTACTACAAATTGTATAGGGCCTATTGTAAAAGTGTTGAATGAAAATTTTGGAATAGTTGAAGGTTTTGTAAATACGGTTCATGCAACCACAGCAAGTCAAAATACTGTAGATGGACCTGAAGATATTTGGAGAAGAGGACGTTCTGCATTGAATAATATGATTCCTACTTCAACAAACGCAGGAAAAGCAATTGTGAAAATTATGCCGGAGCTAGAAGGTAAAATTTTAGCAATGGCTGTTAGAGTTCCAACAATTGATGTTTCTTTGGTAGACTTTACAGTACGATTGGAAAAAGCAACAAGTTATGCTGAAATAAAGAGAGCAATGAAAAAAGCGTCTGAAAATGAACTTCAAGGAATTCTTGGATATACAGAAGATGAAGTTGTTTCACAAGATTTTGTTTCGGAACCTCGGATTTCAGTTTTTGATGCCAACGCAGGAATGGAGTTGAGTCCAAACTTCTTTAAAATTATAGCATGGTATGACAATGAGTTTGGTTATGCCACCAAATTAGTAGATTTAATAGAATATTCTTCAACATTATAAAATAAATATATGGAAATAGCCATTATAGCACACGACGGAAAGAAAACTGAAATGGTTCAGTTTTTAATGGATTTTAAAGCAATTATCCAGTCTAAAGATATTACCCTAATTTCAACAGGAACAACTGGTAAACATGCTGAAAAAGCAGGGCTAGAAGTTACAAAATACCTTTCAGGACCTTATGGTGGTGACGCTCAAATTGCTGCGCGTGTTGCCGAAGGAAAAACAGCTATGGTGTTGTTTTTTAGAGATCCGCTAGGAATGCACCCTCACGAACCAGATATTGCAATGTTGATGCGTTTGTGTGATGTACACGATGTTCCTTTAGCTACAAATCCTGCTACTGCAGAATTATTGATTAAAGCTATTGAATAGCAATCATTGATATTTCAACATTTACAAACTTAGGTAAATTGGCAACTTCAACAGTTTCACGAGCTGGAGCTGTTTCATTGCTGAAATAATTACCATAAATGCTGTTTATAGCGGTAAAGTTATGCATGTCTGAAATAAAAATACACGATTTTACCACATTTTCAAAAGTCATTTTAGCCTCGGTTAAAATGGCTTTTAAATTTTCCATAACTTGTGTTGTTTCCTTTTCAATAGTGTCTAAAACAAGTTCTCCAGAAGCTGGATTTATAGCAATTTGACCTGAAATATACAATGTATTACCTGTTAAAATAGCCTGGTTGTATGGGCCTATTGGTGCAGGAGCATTTGTAGTGTTAATTATTTTTTTCATAATGTAAAACGTTTAAAATAATACTTTATCAGCTTGGTTATGTTTGTCGTATTTTAAATCAGCTAGCATAGCTGATTTAATTCCAATAAAAAAGTAATATGATTGTCTGTCTCCAAAAGGCACCCAGTTAAAGTTTAATTTCCAGCTGTCTAAATCTCTAGAAAAACGTAATTGCGTGTATGTAAAACCTGTATTTTTAAAATCATATCCCGATGAAAATCCTACTTGCCATTTTGGGGTAAGTTCAAGATCTCCATTAAACATTAAAGAATTGGATGATATTTCATCTTGGCGTGTTGAATTGCTATAATTTAAAGCATAGGCTAGTTGCAACGTCCATGGTATTGAATATTGAAATAGTTTTGTTGTTTTTACTTTTTCTTCATCTGGTTTTTCAGAAGCTGATAGCTGGTTTGAAGTTTTCATGCTTTGACCAAATAACCCATCGGAGTTATTGGCTACTTTATTTTTTTCTTCTTTCGATTTTTCTCCCTTCCCTCCACTAGCAAGTGAATAATTTAACGTTAATCCAGCACTTGTTAAACGAAATAAACTTCCTCCGTTATCAAAATTAAAGGTGTTTATTTTAGTGTTGTTAATGTCAAGTGCATAAGGATCTAAAGTTGCATTTGCATTTACGCTTAATTTATTATTGAATAAATTTGTACCAGCATTAACGGATACAGGCGACCATTTTAAGGAGTCAGCAGCCATATTATAGCTTGTGGAAAAATTTAAATTGTTCAATAAAATTATTTTGGTAGATTCAGTTGAGGTGGAATCTTTCGCTCTAACTTTTGCTTCTAAATTGTTGTTTAATGAAAAACTCAAACTGTTAGAAATTCCATTACTTGGTTGTCCAAACAATCCATTTGCAAAAGGAGAATATTCAGAAACATCCGTTGGGTCGGATGAATTTTGTACGGTTTTATTGTAAAAACTAAAATCTGGAGTGTAGCTGTAAGATACACTTGGCCGCACTACATGTCGAATTGCTTCAATTTTACTTCCTTTTTTAAATTTATACATTCCATAAAAGGTTGTAGACAAGGAAAGTGCAGTGTTATACTCTCTAAAGCTGCTAAATTGACTAAGAGTATCAGTAACAACAGCGTCTTTAGCATCATCAAATGTTTTTTGAAGTTGGTTAAAGTACCAAACATCCTTGTAACTTGCATTTGGCGAAAGTGTAAAATATTTTAATAATTTCATATTAGTACTCAACGACATATTGTGTTGAATACCTGATTTTGCGCCATCAAACATTTCTTTTTTTAAGAAAAAATCATCAGTAGTACTTATGTTATTATCAGCTTTCATACTGTAGGTTAATCCTATTTTCTGAATAGCATTGTTTTTTGAGCCACCTTTTCCTACAAAAGGATATACTCTATCCATATTTAATTGTAATGAAGGCAAAGACATTGTAATTGTTTCAGTATTCGTATTTTGTTGATGTGTAACCGAAACAGTGGTGTTAAAAGGGGTGTTTACAAACTTTTTGTAAAATGAAATAGACGAACTTAACGTGTTGTTTAAATATGAATTGTTGTTTATTTCATTATTACTCTGTCTATAATATTTACTACTACCCATATTTACAGAAGCAGAAAGTCTAGAATTAGGACTTGCTTTTTGATCCTGGCTATGGCTTATTCTTAAGTTGAAATTAGAAGTATTCCCATAATCAGAAAGCCCTTTAATACTACTTGTTAAATTTTCATAACTAAAATTAAAATTTCCACTGTATTTATAGCGAACAGAATAACCAGATTCGGTTCGTAAACCCCAACTTCCGTTCGTGTAAATATCTCCTAAAACGGCAATGTCAAAATTATCATTCACAACTAAATAATATCCACCGTTTTGTAAAAAATACCCTTGTTGATTATTTTCACCATAAGTAGGCATTAAAAAACCTGAAGTTCTTCCTTTGGTTAAAGGAACATAAATAAAAGGTATTATAGCTGGTGTTGGTACGTCAGCAATTACAAGTTGACTTAAACCAGCGACTAACTTTTGATCTTTTATAAATTTTGCTTTTTTAATTTTTATGTAATAGTCTGGATTTTCTTTGTCAGAAGATGTCATTTTAATATTTTCAATAAAAATAACAGAGTCATTGTGTTTTTTGCTGACTTCACCTCTAATTTTTAAACCTTCTTGTTCTGTTTTTAAATTCCAGATCTTTGCTTTTTCACTTTTAATGTTGAATTTAATAGTATCTTGTATTGATTCTTGTGAACCTTGTTTAAAAACTGGTAATTCCGAATATTTTCCAACGCTATCTTTAATTCCTTTTGCTGTAATAATATTGGTGTTATTATCCACTTCAATATATCCAGCGGTTAAATCGATATCACCATATTTAATATGAGCATTTTTATAAAGCGTAATTTTTTTATTTTTTAAATCTTGTCGAACAATACTATCAGCGCTATGCTCAATAATATTTTCTAATACTTCAATAGGTTTTTTTATAGAGTCTTTTGAAACTGATAAAGAGTCCTTCTCTCCAGTTAAAAGGCTGTCATTTAGGGTAAAAGGAATTAATGAATCCAAATTTTTTGGTTGTAAAGAATCTTTAACTTTAATTGATATGGAATCTTTTAATAAGTTTTTAAGGGTATCTAAAATGTTAAAATTGTCTCTAGGATCCAATATCCTTAGGTTTTCTTGTGATTTTATTGTTGATATAGCAAAAAAAGCTAGTATCAGATAGAATAAAATTGTTGTATTTTTGCTTCGTGTTTTAATAACTAAATTTTTATAAAAATTTCTTTTAAAATGGTGTGATAGCATAAGTTTTTTTACTTTAGCACTTTAAATTAGAAGCTAAATAATTGTTTTTTCCGATTATGGCTCAATAATTGTTCCACCTATTAATAGTTGCCAAAAATAATTAAAATAATTGATGAACTCACAACTCTTTCATAAAATTAAAAATAGAACGAATTTCAGTTGGATTTTCGTATTTTTTTGTTTGTTAATTTTCAGCAAACAATCACTTTTAGCTCAAAAAAATGACTTTATTGTTGTTCTTGACGCTGGGCACGGAGGGAAAGATCCAGGAAAAGTAAATTCCAGCAATGCAAAAGAAAAAGAAATTGCTTTAAGTATTGTTTTAAAAGTGGGCGAATTACTAGGCAAAGAAAGAGGTGTTAAAGTAGTATATACAAGAACTACGGATATTTTTGTAGATTTATGGGAAAGAGGCAGAATAGCCAATAAGGCAGATGCCGACCTTTTTGTTTCTATACATTGCAATGCACAT
>JAGPIQ010000188.1 GCA_018054895.1 Lutibacter sp.
AAAATTTCTATGCGATTAGTTCCTAACCAGGAATGGAAAGAAATTACAGAACTTTTCACAAAACATTTTGAAAGCATTGCGCCAAAATCGGTAAAAGTAAAAGTAACACCACACCATGGTGGGCAAGGATATGTAACACCTATTGACTATATTGGCTATCAAGCAGCTAATAAAGCATATACTGAAAGCTTTGGAGTTCCTGCAATTCCACAACGCTCAGGAGGAAGTATTCCTATTGTTGCATTGTTTGAAAAAGAATTAAAAAGTAAAACTATATTAATGGGATTTGGATTGGATAGTGACGCTATTCATTCCCCAAATGAACATTTTGGAATTTTCAACTATTTAAAAGGTATTGAAACGATTCCTTTATTTTACAAATACTTTACGGAATTACATCAAAATTCATAATCAAAAAAACACCAGTTTAATTATTTTTAAACTGGTGTTTTTTTTTACAAAATCGCAAGTTCCTTTATCTATTTATTTCTGTAAAATTAACGTTCGAATTTCCTTTATTAGATGATTCTCTAATTACTAATTCCGCATTCAAAATAATTTTATTCAAAGTTACCTTTTTAGTCGGATTATTGATCCGATATAAAAATGCTTCAGCTGCCAATTTCCCAATTTGAGCACTGTGTTGATCTACCGTTGAAATTGATGGTTTTACATACGAAGTAAAAGGTTCGTTACTAAATCCTATCAATGCAATTTCTTCAGGTATTTTTACATTATTTTCTTGCATAACTTGTAAGGCTCCTAAAGCGGCATAATCACCCGAAACGTACACCGCATCTGGCCTTTCCGATAAATTTAAAAACTGCTGCATAATTCTTCGTCCGTCTTCCATTCGTAAATTACACTCTACTATCAACTCATCTTCAATAGGTAAATTGTATTTTTTAAACGCATCCTTTAAACCTCTAATCCTATTTTTATAAATTCGAGTATGACTAAAACCACCAATATGTGCAATTCTTTTACAATTTTGATTTACAAAATGTTCTACAATTTCAAAACTATTCATATAATCATCAATCCCCACATAATCTACTTCTAAATCATTTTCTCCACGATCAAACAAAATTAATGGAATACCTTTACTTTTAATTTTTTGATAATATTCTAAATTTATAGTTTCATTTGCCATGGAAGCTATAATACCATCTACTTGTGTAAACAACAATGTATCAATACTATTGCATTCCTTTTTATAGGATTCATTAGATTGGCAAATAATAATATTATAACCTTCCTTATTTAAAACCTCTTCTATATTTTCAACAACGGAAGAAAAAAAGTTACTGTTATTTCTGGGTATGATTATACCTACTAAATTACTCTTTCCTTTTCGCAGTGCACTGGCTAAATGATTGGGTTGATAATTCAAATTTTCAGCTATTTGCTTAACTGCAATCTTTGTTTTATCACTAATCCTAGGATGGTCGTTCAACGCCTTTGAAACCGCTGAAGGAGTCAACCCTAACACATTAGCAATATCTTTTATCGTTGTTTTCTTTTTATCTTTCAAATTTTTTTATACTTTTGCACTGTTCAATCGTTTGAACAAAAATAATAATATTTTCGAATTAAACAAAATGTATTCGTAAATGTCTTAACACCATTAACGTTATGATATTAATTTACAACATTTTAAGGTAGAAATATAAACTTAAGTTCATTTATTAGAATTTGTAATTTATAGGTGCTATATTTAGGTGCTGATTGATTTCTGTTGCTGAAATTATTAAAGCTACTATAAACTTCAAATTATACATTTAGAAACCTAATTAAATATTAAATATAAAACAAATGAGTAGAGTAGTAACATTTGGAGAAATCATGTTAAGATTGGCTCCTGAAGGATTTTTAAGATTTTCACAAGCAAACAGCTTTGACGTAGTTTACGGTGGTGGAGAATCAAACGTAGCAGTATCATTAGCTAACTATGGTATTTCAACAGATTTTGTAACACGTTTACCAAAAAATGATATTGGTGAGTGTGCTATGATGGAAATGCGTAAAAGAGGTGTTGGTGTTGATAAAATTGTTTGGGGTGGAGAACGTTTAGGAATTTATTTTTTAGAAACTGGTGCAGTTTCTCGTGGTTCTAAAGTAGTATATGATAGAGCATACTCTTCAATGTCTACTATCCAATCAGGTATGATCAACTGGGAAGAAGTATTTAAAGGAGTAGAATGGTTCCATTGGACTGGTATTACACCTGCTATTTCTCAAAGCTCTGCTGATGTTTGTTTAGAAGCTGTAAAAGCTGCTAGCAAATTAGGAATTACAATTTCTACTGACTTAAATTACAGAGCTAAACTTTGGAAATATGGTGGTGATCGTGAGGCTATTATGACTGAATTAACTTCTTACTGTGATGTTATTTTAGGAAATGAAGAAGATGCTGAAATGCACTTTGGAATTAAGCCTGATGGTGCAGCGGTTCAAACAGCTGGTCATGATGTAAAAGCAGAAGCTTTCTTATCTGTTTGTAAACAAATGATGGAAAAATTCCCAAGAGCTAAAAAAGTAATTACTACTTTAAGAGGTTCTATTTCAGCTTCTCACAATACTTGGGCTGGCGTTTTATATGATGGTACAAAAATGCTTGAAACTCGTCAATACCAAATTACAGATATCGTTGATAGAGTTGGTGGTGGTGATAGTTTTATGGGTGGTTTAATCTATGGATTATTAACATTCCCAGACAACGACCAAAACGCTTTAGACTTCGCTGTTGCAGCTTCTTGTTTAAAACACACTATTAAAGGTGATGCTAACTTAGCGACTGTTGAGGAAGTAAACAAATTAATGGGTGGTGATGCTTCTGGTAGAGTAGCTAGATAATTGACAATGAACAATTGATAATTAAAAATTAAAATTGAATCGTTTATTTGTTGAATTTTTAAATTTATTTTTAACTCAACAAGTAAACGATTAAACAAATAAACATTTATAAAATGGCACAATTTTCAAGAATAGAAGTTGCAAATGTTATGAAAGAAACAGGAATGGTTCCTTTATTTTTTAGCAACGATTTAGAATTAAGTAAAAACGTATTAAAAGCTTGTTACGATGGTGGAGCAAGATTAATGGAATTTACAGCTCGTGGTGATTTTGCTCACGAGGTTTTTGGTGAATTAACAAAATACGCAATTAAAGAATTACCAGGTATGATTATGGGTGTTGGATCAGTTACTGATGCTGCTGCTGCTTCATTATACATGGCTTTAGGTGCAAACTTTATTGTTACACCTGTTTTAAGAGAAGATATTGCAATTGCTTGTAACCGTAAAAAAGTATTATGGTCACCTGGTTGTGGAACATTAACTGAAATTGCTGCTGCTGAAGAGTTAGGATGTGAAATCGTTAAATTATTCCCTGGTGATATTTACGGACCTCAATTTGTAAAAGGAATTAAAGGCCCTCAACCTTGGACAAGTATTATGCCTACTGGTGGTGTTTCTCCTACTGTTGAAAACTTAACAGGTTGGTTTAATGCAGGTGTTACTTGTGTTGGAATGGGTTCTCAATTAATTTCAAGTGATATTTTAAAAACTAAAGATTATGCTAAATTAACACAAAGTGTGAAGGATGCTTTAGCAATTATCAAGTCTGTTAGAAAATAATTTTAACAAACTCACTATACATGTCTAATAATTAGTTTTTATTACTACAAAAGACATACCTATTTAGCTACAATAGACCATACTTGAAGGTCTGTTGTAGCTATTTAAGGTTTAATATAATCTATAAACTTTTACCAATCTGTCTTAATATTGGTGATGGAATTTCAACAAAAAACATCTCCAGAACCATCTTTTTCTCTAAAAGAATATAAAATATGCTTCTTTTATTCCTTTTACATAAAAATGAGTTGAAATTCACTAAAAATAGTATTGTGTATTAATATCTATAATCAGAAACAAAAAGACAGGTAATGTTCTGAAAAATGCACAACGTTTTTTTAGTTATCTTCCAACACAATTACACAAGAATCACTGTTAAACTCATGGCGCCTTGTGCACCAATAACCAAACATTGTTCGATATCAGCCGTTTTTGAAGGGCC
>JAGPIQ010000189.1 GCA_018054895.1 Lutibacter sp.
GTTAATTGGTTTGCCAATATGTTTTCAATCTTTACATCATCAAAATCAGAGTGAGAAATTGAGGTGTTTAATTTGTGTGAAAATGCTACATTATTATATCCATACACACGTAGTATTTCCTCAATAACGTCAGCTTCACGCGTTACATCAACCCTGTATGCTGGAATTGTCAATCCCATTCCTGTTTCAGTAACACTTGTAAATTTAATATCTAAAGAGGCTAAAATATTTTTTACTGTTTCTCTATCTATTTCAGCTCCAATAATTCTATTCATTTTTTCAAAAGAAAGAAACACTTGATTATCTTCAATTTTAGTTGCACGTAAATCAACCAGATCCGAAGAAACTTTACCTCCTGCAACTTCTAAAATTAAATTAGCAGCGCGTTTTAAAGCATATTCTGTAATATTTGGGTCTATTCCTCTTTCAAACCTAAAAGAAGCATCTGTATTTAACGCGTGTCTTTTCGCTGTTTTTCTAACTGCAACAGAATTAAAATAAGCACTTTCTAAAAATATAGAAGTCGTACTCTCAGTTACTCCAGAATCCATACCACCAAAAACACCAGCTATGCACATTGGTTCTTCGTTACCATTACAAATCATTAAATCCTCTTCGTGCAATTCTCTTTCAACACCATCTAAGGTTTTAAATTTTGTTCCTGTATGCAAGGTTTTAACAATAATTTTGTTCCCTTTTACTTTTGCGGCATCAAAAGCATGTAACGGTTGCCCTAATTCGTGTAACACATAATTAGTAACATCTACAATATTATTAATAGGCGTTAATCCTATTGCTTTTAATCTGTTTTTTATATAATCTGGAGATTCTTTAACGGTAATTTCAGAAATAGTGATACCTGCATATCTTGGTGCTTTCTCTGTATCTTCAACAACAACATCAAATTTTAATGTTCGATCATCCACATGAAAATTACTTACAGAAGGCGTTATTAATTCTAATGAAATTTTATTTTGAATTAAACCAGCACGTAAATCACGAGCCGTCCCCATATGACTCATGGCATCCGCTCTATTTGGAGTTAATCCAATTTCAAAAACTTGATCACTTTCAATATTGAATACTTTTGAAACTGGAGTTCCAGCAATTAGAGAATTATCTAATATTAAAATTCCGTCATGACCTTTTCCCAAGCCTAATTCATCTTCGGCACAAATCATACCGTGACTTTCCTCACCTCTAATTTTACCTTTTTTAATAACAAAACCTTCACCTTTATCATCATATAATGTAGTGCCAATGGTAGCAACGGGAACGGTTTGACCAGCTTCAACGTTTGGAGCACCACAAACAATTTGTAAAATTTCTTCTTCTCCAATAGCTACAGTCGTAATTCTCAATCTATCTGCGTTTGGATGTTGTATGCAAGTCAAAACCTTACCAACTACAACACCAGCCAAACTACCTTTAATAGATTCAACAACTTCTATGCCTTCTACTTCAAGTCCTAAATCGGTTAGTAATTCCCCTGTTTTTTCAGCTTCCCAATCCACTTTTAAAAACTGCTTCAACCAATTATATGATATTTTCATCTACGTATATTTTTTTTAACGAATGGCAAAGATAATTAATACAAATAACACAGTATAGTTATCACACTCACTTTTTCAATTATTTTTGAAAATTCACGAAAAAAATTTTCACATTTATTTATATTTTTTTTAAGGTTTTTTTAACAACTATTTCGTTTTCTTAGTTGTATTATTGTAAAAGCGCACACAAGCTATTAAACTAGAATCCACGAATTGAAATTTAGAGAAAATTAAATTTCATTGAATATAAAATAACTTTTTGATTGATTGTTATCGAAGGTTTTTGTGAAGTAAGTAAGCTGATTTATAGCATCTTATTTACTTCATATTAACCTTCTTCTTTTTAGCTTATATTTCCCCAAATAGTACTTGATTTACTCAATTCAATATATGCCAATTTAATAAGTTGGTTTTCTTCTTTCTTTAATGAAGGATCCTCTGTTAACAGTTCAATAGCTATTTTTCGCGCAGTATGCAACCAATTAGCATCTTTTATAATGTCAGCAATTTTTAAATTTAACACACCGCTTTGTTGTGTTCCCATTAAATTTCCGGGCCCACGTAATTTTAAATCGACTTCAGAAATTTTAAAACCATCACTGGTATCCACCATTGTTTTTAATCTTATTTTAGCATCATCGGATAATTTAAAGCTCGTCATTAAAATGCAAAAGCTTTGCTCTGCGCCTCTTCCAACACGTCCACGAAGCTGATGCAATTGCGATAAACCAAAGCGTTCAGCGCTTTCAATAACCATAACACTGGCATTTGGAACGTTTACACCTACTTCAATTACCGTTGTTGCTACCATAATTTGTGTTTCTCCTTGTACAAAACGCTGCATTTCATATTCTTTATCTACAGGTTTCATTTTCCCATGAACTATACTTAACCTATAATTTGGCAACGGAAAATCACGAGAAATACTTTCATAACCATCCATTAAATCTTTATAATCCATAGCTTCAGATTCGTTGATTAATGGATATACCACATAAACCTGACGACCTTTTGCTATTTCTTCTTTCATAAATTTAAAAACAGACAATCTATTTTTATCATATCTATGCGCTGTCACAATATCTTTTCTGCCTGGTGGTAATTCATCAATAACGGAAATGTCTAAATCACCATACACACTCATTGCCAATGTTCTTGGAATTGGTGTTGCCGTCATTACCAACACATGCGGTGGTAAATCGTTCTTTTTCCACATTTTAGAACGTTGCTCTACTCCAAAACGATGTTGTTCATCAATTATTGCTAAGCCTAGATTTTTAAACTTAACTTTATCTTCAATTAACGCATGTGTACCTATTAATATATGCAATTCACCAGATTCTAATTCCTCATGAAGAATTTTACGGGCTTTTGTTTTTGTAGAACCTGTTAATAATTTCACCGTAATATCCGTATCTTCCAATAATTCTACCAATGAATTATAATGTTGCGTCGCCAAAATTTCAGTGGGCGCCATAAAAGCTGTCTGAAATCCATTATCCAACGCTATTAAAATACTCAATAATGCCACAATTGTTTTTCCTGAACCTACATCACCTTGCAACAAACGGTTCATTTGCGCATTGGAACCCATATCTTTTCGGATTTCCTTCAACACACGTTTTTGTGCATTTGTAAGGTCAAAAGGCAATCTGTTATTGTAAAAATCGTTGAAGTTTTCTCCAATTTTATCGAAGTTATAGCCTTTAATTTTAGCTTTTCGAATCATTTTTTTTCGAATCAACTGCATTTGAATAAAAAACAACTCTTCAAACTTTAATCTGTTTTGAGCCTTTGTCAATAATTCTTGACTCACTGGAAAATGAATATTTAATAAAGCTTCACTTTTCGAAATTAACTGTAAATGATTCATTATTGGAACTGACAACGTTTCTGTAAACCTACCATTTACTTCTTCAAATAAACTTTCTACCATTTTAGAAATCACTCTATTGGTAATTCCTTTATTCGATAATTTTTCGGTTGAAGGATAGATAGGTTGCATAGAACTACGCAAACTTTTTTTATAATCGGCTAATAATTCCATTTCCGGATGCGGCATCGTAAATTGCCCGTTGAAGGAATTCGTTTTTCCAAAAATCACATACGGAGTATTAACTTTTAAAGCGGTTTTAATCCATTTTACACCTCTAAACCAAACCAATTCCATAGTGCCAGTTTCATCAACAAAAGTTGCAACTAACCGACTTCCTCTTTTCTGTTCGACTGTTTTAATACTGGTAATTTTTCCAATAACTTGAATTTCAGCAGCGTTTTGTTGCAATTCTTTTATTTTAAAAAATTGTGTTCTATCCAAATATCGATTCGGAAAAAAGTTTGCCAAATTACCAAAAGTAAAGATACCCAGTTCTGATTTTAGCAATTCAGCACGGCTAGGACCAACACCTTTTAGGTACGCTATTGAAGTATTTAAGGTATAAATTGACATTTTTTTTTGAAAAGACGAAGGTAACAATTTAATAAGAGAAAAGCCAAAACCCAAAAGCGAAAAAGCCACCTAAT
>JAGPIQ010000190.1 GCA_018054895.1 Lutibacter sp.
TTTTTTACTGCAATTTTTAGGTTTTATTTCAATATATTCACAAAATAACACTACGTATTGGCAACAACATGTTAATTATAAGATGAATGTAGATGTAAATGTTAACAATTACCAATATAAAGGAACGCAACAATTAACATATACCAACAATTCACCTGACGTGTTGACGCAAGTATTTTACCATTTGTATTTTAATGCTTTTCAACCAGGAAGCGAAATGGATGTGCGTTTACAAAATATTCCAGATCCAGACGGTCGTATGGTAACTAACATTGGTACTATTGACAATCCTCGTTTTGAAAGTAGAATTTCTAAATTACAAGCCAACGAAATTGGCTATTTAAATATTAAATCATTACTTCAAAACAATAAAAAAGTGGTTTTTTCTGCGGAAGGAACCATCCTTCAAGTAACATTAAACAAGGCTTTACAACCAGGAG
Organism: Lutibacter sp.; assembly: GCA_018054895.1. Classification (GTDB taxonomy): domain Bacteria; phylum Bacteroidota; class Bacteroidia; order Flavobacteriales; family Flavobacteriaceae; genus Lutibacter. The sequence goes on from JAGPIQ010000190.1 coordinate 441, forward strand.
AATCAACCGTTTTTGATATGGTTTTTGAAGGTCAATTATCTGTTCATATTCGAAGAGCTGGACGAAATAATGAGGATGGCGTGGCACTTTCTATGGCACAATGGTACCCAAAAATGGCAGAATATGATTTTGAAGGTTGGCACGCTGACCCCTATATTGGTAGAGAGTTTCATGGCGTTTGGGGCGATTTTGATGTCACGATCAACATTGATAAAAAATATACCGTTGGTGGAACTGGATATCTTCAAAACCCACAAGAAATTGGTCACGGTTATGAAGACACTTCAAAAAAATTAGAAATTCAAAAAGGAAATACGCTAAGCTGGCATTTTGTAGCGCCAAATGTGCACGATTTTACGTGGGCTGCTGATCCCAATTATATACATGATAAAATAATTACTAAAAGTGGCATTGAACTCCATTTTCTATATAAAAATGAAAGCAGGTACAAAAAAGCATGGAAGGAAGTGCAACCATATACCGAAAATGCGTTGGATTATTTTAGTGAACAGATTGGCGCATACCCATACAAACAATACTCCGTAATACAAGGTGGCGATGGCGGAATGGAATATGCTATGTGTACTCTGTTGGCTGGTGGCGAAACGTTAAATAGCATTTTAGGAACTATGTATCATGAAGTAGCACACTCTTGGTTTCAACAAATATTAGCGACTAATGAAAGTAAACACCCTTGGATGGATGAAGGCTTTACAACCTACATTTCAACGTTAGCACACCATAAGGCCATTGGAAAAAAAGCATCAAAACCTGTTGATTCTGAATATCAAGATTATTTTTATGCGGTAAAATATAATTTAAATGAACCTTTAACAACACATTCAGATAGGTATCATACAAATACCGCATTTAGCATTGGGTCTTACACTAAAGGCAGCATATTTTTACTGCAATTAAGTGCTATTATTGGGGAAGAACACTTAAAAACAAGTTTAAAAAGGTATTTTGATGAATTTAAATTTAAACATCCAACACCCAACGATTTTAAAAGAATTGCTGAAAAAGTTTCTGGAATACAATTGGATTGGTACTTAAATGAATGGACTCAAACTACCAATACCATTGACTATGCAATTGCCAAAGTGGAAGAAAAAACCATCACTTTAGCGCGTGTTGGTTCTATGCCAATGCCGTTGGATATTAAAGTTGAATATTTTGATGGATCCAAAGAAATTTTTACCATTCCATTGCGTATGATGAAAGGTGTAAAACCAACAACTAATACAGTTTTAAAAAATTGGGCTTGGGCATATCCAACGTATTCATTTTCAACTAAAAAACATATAAAATCTGTTATAATTGACCCAAATGGTTTGTTGGCTGATATTGATACTACTAATAACACATTCAAAATAAACTAATTACACATATCTTATAGGCGTTACTTTTATTTTATAATAAATCTGTGTAAGTTTACTATCCTAAAAAAATTGTATGCTGAAAAGAATTCTTTTTATATTATTCCTAATTATAATAGCAATTCTACTATTGGTAAACCCCAATTTTAAAAAAATTGCGGCTGGAATTGCCATTTTAATATTTGGAATGATTTCTTTAGAAGAAGGGTTTAAGGTTTTTACCAAAGGTCCTTTGCAGCTAATTATGAAAAAAGCGACTGACAAATTATACAAAAGTATTTCTGCAGGAGCCATTGTTACAACACTTATTCAGTCGAGTTCCTTAGTTTCGGTTATTACAATATCTTTTATAAGCGCAGGACTTATTAATTTAACAGGCGGATTAGGATTAATTTTTGGGGCAAATATAGGCTCTACAACCACAGCTTGGCTGATTGCTGCTTTTGGACTAAAATTTAATATTGCTTCATTAGCATTTCCAATGACAGTTTTTGGCGTTGTTTTTTTACTTCAAAAAAATGAAACGTTAAAAGGCGTTGGTAATGTGCTGGTTGGGTTAGGGTTCTTCTTTTTAGGGATTCATTATATGAAAGAAGGTTTTGATGTATTTAAAGATTCTATAAATTTAATTGATTATGCCGTTTCAGGCTTTTTAGGAGTTCTGATTTTTACAGGTTTAGGAATGATTATCACCACCATTTTACAATCAAGTGGTGCTACATTAGCTTTAATTTTAACCGCCTTAGCGGCTGGGCAAATTTCATATGAAAATGCATTAGCTTTAGCCATTGGCGCCAATATTGGAACCACCATAACTGCCGTTTTAAGCTCTTTAAGTTCCAATATTGCCGGAAAAAGATTGGCTGGTGCACATTTTATATTTAATGTAGTTACGGGTTTACTTACCGTTATTTTAATTTTTCCGTTTGCAAATCTCGTTAATTATTTAGCTAATTTATTTGGAATTTCACCAACCAATTTTGTACTGAAATTAGCACTTTTCCACACTCTTTTTAATGTTTTTGGAGTGTTATTAATGATTCCTTTTATGAAAAAATTGGAAGAACTTTTAACACGAATAATAAAAGATACCAAACAAAAAGATATTGATGATCCAAAATATTTAAATGAAGCTGTGCTCAAATTTCCAAGCTCCACTATTTTGGCTCTAATAAATGAATCTAAATATGTGTATATCAATGCTGTTTTTGAAATAGTGGCTCACGGATTAAATATTCACCGAGACGATATAAAATCACAAGAAAAAATCAAAAAAATAATTAAACGATCAAGGCAAGATTTTAACACTAATATTGATGATTTATACTTAAAAAAAGTAAAAACAATTTATGGTGAAATTATTAGATATGCCGCCACTGCTCAAAACGATTTAAATTTAAATAAAGATCAAAACAATATAATTACTAAAATAAAAATAGCAAACCGAAAAATGGTGGAGATTATTAAAGATGTAAAGGAAATTAATAAAAATGTTTCTCTTTCATTTACCCTAGATAATACATATTTAACAAGGGAATACAATAGTTTCAGAAAAAAACTCACCGAAGTATTGCGATTTATTTACCTATATCAAGCGGAACAACACCATGAAAAATATGCGCAAAAATTAATGCATTTTAAAAAAGAAGCCATGGAAAACATTGAACAAAATAATAAATCTATCGATACTTTAATTCGAAAAAATTTAATTACTTCTGAAATGGCTTCATCATTATTTAACGACTATTTAAATTTGAATGATATAATTAAAAAACTGATAGAAGTTGCCGAATTATTATACGATTCAAACGATACGTTGTTTGAAAATGGCCATTTTATAAACGACAAAAAGAGTACTTAACGTTATTTTACGCGACTAATTGTTAAACCATCACGAATAGGCAAAAGCACGGTTTCAATTCTATCGTCAGAATTTAACAACTTATTATATGCCAATACTTCTTTGGTATCAATGTCATTTGGTTTTAGTTCTTCAATCACTTTTCCGTTCCAAAGTACATTGTCCGACAAAATAATTCCTCCTGAATTCATTTTATCAATAATTAGGTGAAAATAGTTACAGTAATTAGATTTATCCGCATCAATAAAAACCAAATCGAATTTTGATTGAATGGTTGGAATAATTTCAATGGCGTTACCAATAATTTGCGTTATTTGGCTGGAATATTCTGAAGCATCAAAATATTTTTTACAAAAAGGTTCCAATTCTTCGTTTTTATCAAGGGTAATTAAAGT
>JAGPIQ010000191.1 GCA_018054895.1 Lutibacter sp.
TTCTAATTTCGTGACTTATATTATGTAGAAAGGCGGTTTTTAATTGATCGGATTCCATGGCCTTTTCCAATGCTAATTTTAAATCTTGCTCAATTTTTTTATTTTGAATAGAAAGTCCAATTTGATCGGAAACAAAAACCAATAAATTTTTATCATCATCAGTATAAATTATGTTGTCACTATAACTTTTAAGAACGATTACTCCAGTTATTAAGTTTCCATTTTTTATGGGAACACCAAGCCATTGGTGTGGTGTTTTATTAGCAATTATAAATTCACCTTCAGATTGTAAATTAAGTAGTTTTTCACTTGATAATAAAAGCGATTTTCCAATACGTATTAAATATTTTGTAATGGATTTACCATTAAGAATGGCAGTTAACTTTTTACGATCGCCTTCATAATAGGGAAGGTTTATTTTGTTAGTTTCTCCATCATAAAGGGCAATATGAAAATTAGAAGTTTCTATTACTTTTTCTAATGTTAGTTGAATAAATTTTAATAATTGCTCTAAATTATTTGTAGTATTTACGGCATTTGAAATTTGATATAAAACTTGTTGAACTTGTTGATTTTTAATACGTTCTGTAATGTCACGTTGTATTGCTAAAAAACCGATTAGCACATTGTTTGTATTGAGAATGGGTTCAAACGATCCTTCAATATGTACGGTTGTATTATCTTTCCGTTTATTTACATAGCTAAAGCTGGAGATACTTTTATTATTTTTTAATTTGCTCCAAAAGGTTTCATAATCAAAAGTATGAGGCGCATCCGCTTTTAAAATTCGGGGTGTTTTTTTTCCAATTATTTCATCGGAAGTGTAGCCGTACACTTCTGTAAATTTTGGATTTATAAATGTAATAATTCCTTCTGGATCTGTCATAAAAACAACATCATTAGAATTTTTAAAAATCATATTCATTTTCAAAAGATCTTCTGAAGTTTCTTTATTTTGTTCAATTTCTTTTTTTAGTTCGGCTGTTTTTTGTTGAATTAAAGCTTCAAGATTGGTGTGATACTCATTTAATTCTTTTTCGGATTCAAATCTGTGAAGTGCATTTTGTACGGTTATAGGCAACATTTTAAGGTAAAAACCATCTATATCCTTTATTAAATAATCATAAGCGCCCATTTTTAATGCTTGTACAGCAATTTCTTCACTACCAGTTCCTGTGGTTACAATAATAGGAATGTCAATTTTTAATTCTAATATTTCAAAAGCATTTCCATCACCTAAAAAATAATCGGAAATAATGGCATCAAATTTTTCAACATTTAAAATGTCTTTGGCAGCTTGAATGGAGCGCGCTACGGTATACGAAAAATTAAATTCGTCAGTTTTAGCAAACCGTTCAAAAGCCATTTGATCAACGGCATCATCTTCAATGATTAATAAGTGCTTCATTTTTTTAGGTATTAAGGTAATTCACTCAGCGTCCAATATAAATCAATTGTTTTAACAATTTCTACAAATTGCATATAATCTACAGGTTTAATCATGTAGCCTGCAACACCTAAATTAAAACTTTCTATTTTATCTTGTTCGTCTTTTGATGTTGTTAGTACCACTGTAGGAATACGTTTCAATACATCGTTTAAGATTCGTTGTTGTAAAAATTCCAAGCCATTCATTTTGGGCATATTTAAATCTAACAGAATAATTCCAGGTGTTTTATGTTCGGTATTATTCAGGTAATTTAAGGCTTCCAATCCATTTTCGCAAACCACTACAGGGTTTCCTATTTTTAATTCAGATAACGCTCGTTTCATAGTCATTACATCTATTTTGTCATCTTCAACAAGTAGAATGGTTAATTTATTGTTTTTCATACTCACACAAATTTTAGTGTTTTATAGGTATTGTAAAATGAAATGTAGTTCCTTTATTGATGGTTGAAGTGATCCATATTTCACCGTTGTATAGCTGTATAATTCGTTTTACTAAAGTAAGACCAATTCCGGTTCCTTCCAAATTATCGCGGGACTCTAGTCGTTGAAAAATTTGAAATATCCGATCAAAATACTTTTCTTCTATTCCAGGACCATTATCAGCAACATAAAATTCCCAATAATTCTCCTTTTGTACACATCCAATTTTTATAATTCCCGTAGGTTTGTCATTAAATTTAATAGCATTAGAAATTAAATTTTGAAACACTTGACCAAACCGAGTGGGGTCTCCTACAATTTCGGGCAATTCATTTTCAATTTTTATGTTTATAAAGGTAGGAGGATTTATGCTATTAATAACCTCTTTTACAATTAATTGTAAATTCATAGGGATTTCTTTTTCACGTGCTCTTCCTGCTCTTGAGTATTGTAAAATTCCTTCTATTAGATTGTCCATGCGCTTCACTCTATTTAAGAGCATGGAGAGTTGTTCTTGTCCAGCTTCATCTATTTTATCGGAGTAATCATTTGCAATCCAATAACTTAATTGGCTAATCGCGCGTAAGGGCGCTTTTAAATCATGTGAAACTACTTGCGCAAAATCTCGTAATTCGCTATTTGAAAATTCCAATTGTGCGGTTCGTTCCGCAATTTTTTCTTCCAGCGCTTCTGTATATGTTAAAATTTCTTGCTTTAAATTATGTTGGTGGATGATAAGTGCTAATTGAGTGCCTATTTCTTGAATAATTTCTACATTTATATCCGTAAAAATAGCCATCGATTCCGACATGATATCGAAGGTTCCAACAATGACATTTTCAGAAATTAGGGGAAACATCATAAAAGAATTTAATCCAGCAGCTAATGCCTTTTTTCCGAGTTTAGACTCAATAGGACAGTTGCTTATATTTTCCAAAATTTGAGTTTGACCTTTAGATACACTATTTTTATCCAAGAAATCAACATGAGCGGAAGGAATAAAACCAGTAGGCATATTCAAGTTTGGAATAATGGTGTTTATATGTATGTATCTAAAAGAATCGCTATTTTTATCATATTCAGTTACAGAAGCATGGCTAAAGGGTACAATTGCTTTTAATTTATCCAACACGTTTTTGGTAATAGCAGTACTATCTGTAGCGTTTAATAAGGCAACATCAATACTGTGAATTATTTGAAGGCGGTTGTTAAACTCAATTAATTTTCGTTTAGAATTTTTTCGTTCGGTAATGTCCAAGCCAATACCAATTTGAGTACCATTTTCTAACTTAATATTGGTCCATTCTGTTGTTAAAACGGTTCCGTTTTTGGTTGTAAAAGGAATTTCGAGCCATTTTTTTGGAGCGGCTTTCATAAAATCCTCTGTCTTTTTTCTGATTTTTGGATCAGGATACACCAATGCCATCATATCAATTTCAGCAGATTCTTTTGTTGTAACGCCGCTCTTCGTTTCAAATTCTTTATTTAAATACAACACCTTGATGGCAGGATCGTACAACGTAATCATTACAGGAATGTTGTCTATAATGGCTTGTAGTCTGTTGGTTTCATTCAGCAATGAAGCTTCCAATTTCTTTCGTTCAGTAATGTCTTTTACAATGGCTAAAATAGTTCCGTCGGGTAGGGTGGTGGCTGTTACTTCTGCGGAAAATGTGCTGTTATCTTTCCGTTTAAATAACCATTCTCTTTCATATTGTTTGTTGGAGTTAATGGTAGCTAAGGCAGGGTTTATATGTTCATTTTCCATTGGAGCCACAATGGAAGTAGCATTTAAACCGACTAATTCATGTAAGGTATAGCCTAATAAGGTACATATTGTAGTATTGGCATCTATATAAAAACCTTCGGTATTTGCTATTAAAATTCCTTCGGGAGCATATTCAAACAGGGTTCTATATTTATGTTCGTTTATTTTTAGAAGTGTTTCCGTTTTCTTTTTTTCTGTAATGTCTTCACCAGAACTTAACGTAGATGAAATTTCACCTACTTCATTATATGTTGAAACATTGGTCCAGGCGATTAGCCGTTCTTCACCGCTTTTGGTTACAATAAGGTTTTCAGACCGTTTTACTTGTTGTACTCCATTAGTATGTACGCTGTTTATAAGTTCTTTAATTCTAGGAGCTTGTTGTTTAGGTACAAAATGATCAAACCAGTTTTTGCCTACGACTTCATTTTC
>JAGPIQ010000192.1 GCA_018054895.1 Lutibacter sp.
CTACTGTGTACCTTTGCACCACTTCCATAGGTTCAATTTGCTCTAAACGTGCTTTTTTAGCAATTCTATCTTCCCCAGCATCCGCATCATTTTCTAAATGTCCAGCATCCGTAATATTACGAACATAGCGAACCTTAAATCCTAAATGTTTAAAATAACGAAATATTAAATCGAAGGACATAAAAGTTCTTACATTTCCTAAGTGCACATTGCTATAAACTGTTGGTCCACAAACGTACATACCTACATTTCCTTCAACAATAGGATTAAAAATTTCTTTCGTTTTACTTAAAGAATTGTAAACTTTTATCTGATTTGACTTAAATAATTCCATTATTTTTTCTTGATTTTTGAAGTTGCAAAGATAATAACAAATGATGAATAGAAAAATTTATACTTCATTGCTTTTTACCAACATTCAAGAGTATTCAATTAAATCTTAAAAAGTATTAAAAAATGGTTAAAAAAATCAATCTTTTAGGAATCAACTCCTTATTTAAAATAATTAATTTAGTTTTACATAAAATTTCATTTCTGAAAAATTATTAAATACAAATGTCCTACGAATTTACCATAATAATACCTGTATTTAATGAAGAAGATAATTTAAATCGTGTTGAAATTAGTCTTTCAAAGTATCTAAAAATTGCTTCAAAAAAAACAAACGTATTATTTATTAACGATGGAAGCACCGATGACAGTCAACAATTGATTGAATCTATTTGCTCTAATAATTCTAATTTTTCTTATATTAAATTTGAAAGAAATTATGGTTTGAGTGCTGCCATTTTTGCTGGTTTTAAACATGTAACAAGTGAATTTGTGGGCTATATCGACGCCGACTTGCAAACAAACCCAGAAGATTTTAACGTCTTATTGGATGAAATTGAAAATTTTGAATTGATTACAGGTGTTCGCTCTAGCAGAAAGGATTCATTTGTTAAAAACATGTCTTCTAGAATAGCCAACGGAATTCGCCGTGCTTTTACCAATGATGGAATGGATGATACGGGTTGCCCTTTGAAGGTGTTAAAAACTGATTTCGCTAAAAACATTCCAATGTTTAATGGGTTACATCGTTTTTTACCTGCCATGATATTATTACAACAAGGAAGAATTAAACAAATTTCTGTACGGCATTATCCTAGAATTGCTGGAACATCAAAATTTGGAGTATACAATAGATTGATAAATCCGTTAATTGACTGTTTTGCTTATGTTTGGATGCGGAAAAACTATATTAATTATAGCATTGAGAAAAAAAGTTAATGAATAATTGGATTATTTATAGCGTTGGTTTTATAGCACAACTTTTATTTTCAGGAAGGTTAATTTATCAATGGATTTTAGCTGAAAAAAGCAAAAAAATAGTAACTACTACCCTATTTTGGTGGCTTAGTTTAATAGCCTCTTTCCTATTATTTGTTTATGGTTATTTACGTGAAGATTTCGCCATTATGTTAGGGCAAACTTTGACTTACTTTATTTACATCCGAAATTTACAAATCCAAGGTGAATGGCAAAAAACACCAATATCTGCGCGACTTTTTTTATGGGTTTTCCCTATTTTAATTGTAGTTTATTACTTCAATAATAACACCCATGACATTGATAAATTATTTAAAAATGAAGCAATACCACATTGGTTATTGATTTTAGGAATTATTGGTCAAGTAATATTTACGTTTCGTTTTATCTATCAATGGATGTATTCTGAAAAAAACAAAGAATCTATGTTACCCATTGGATTTTGGATTTTAAGTTTAATTGGGTCTTTTTTAATACTAATTTATGCCATATTAAGAAAAGATATCGTGCTGTTTCTTGGACATTTACTCGGTTCTATCATTTATTCTAGAAATATTATAATTTCAAAAAATGACTTATAAATAATTTTTATCACTCCATTTTAAGTTTATATATTTACTTTTTATAATAAAAAAAATAAAACAACATCAAATTAATGGCGCAACACTTTGAATTGTCTATTGTAATACCATGTTTTAACGAAGAAAATAGGCTTGACTTAGCGCCATTTACACGTTTTTTAAAAAACGAACCATCCGTACTTATTTGTTTTGTAAATGATGGATCAAGTGACAATACATTCGGTTTATTACAACAGTATCAAAAGGAATTTCCAACACAAATTGAAGTCATTTCTACAGAAAAAAACGGTGGAAAAGCGGAAGCTGTTAGAACTGGATTCTTATACTGTAGCACCACTTTCGAATATACTAAAATTGCGTATTTAGATGCAGATTTAGCCACAACTTTAGAAGAATGTTTGGAGTTAAGTGCATTTGTTTCAGATAAAATTCCCTTTGCTTTTGGATCTAGAATTCCTAAAATAGGAAATGATATTCAACGAAAAAAACACCGTTTTTATGTTGGAAGGCTTATTGCTGCTTTTATTTCTTGGCAATTAGAATTAGATGTGTATGACACGCAATGTGGCTGTAAAATTTTTACAAAGCAACTTTCAGATAAATTATTTGTTGAAAAATTCATTTCCAAATGGCTTTTTGACGTGGAACTATTTCATAGAGCCATTCAACTACTTGGAAAGGAGAATATGGCAAGTATGTGTAAAGAAATTCCTTTAAAAAAATGGGTAGATCAAGGAGAATCAAAAGTAAAAATGACCTACTTTTTTAAACTTTGGTTTGATCTTTTATCCATTAGAAATACCTATAAACGCACTCATTAATATGACTATTTTTTCAAAAAAAATAACTCCATTTACCACTTTGGTAATTTGCTTAATCCTTTTTAGAGCTTTTTTAAATTTTGCTGTTCCTTTAATGGACAAAACGGAGGCTCGTTATGCTGAAATTGCCAGAATAATGGAGGAAACCAATGATTATACCACTCCACAAATAGATTACGGTGTGCCGTTTTGGGCAAAACCACCACTTTCTACTTGGGCTTCCGCATTGAGTTACAAAGTGTTTGGTGTAAATGAGTTTGCTGCACGATTTCCGTATTTAATTTTTAATATTTTAATTCTTTTTTTAATTGGTAGATATGCCCGTGAAAAAGAATTAGACTTTTACATTCCTGCTTTTGTGCTCTTAACTATCCCAGAATTTTTATTGCACGCTGGTGTTGTTTCTACAGATACCGCTTTAGGATTTTGCGTAACTTTGGTCATGATTTCCTTTTGGGAAACTGTTAAAACGAAGGATAATAAACTTTGGAGTCACCTCTTTTTTATTGGATTAGGATTAGGTTTACTGGCAAAAGGACCTATTATTTTTATTTTAACAATGCCCCCTTTGTTTGTGTGGACTGTTTATTTTAAACAATTCAAAACTATTTGGTTGAATTTTAAATGGATTTTAGGAATTGCACTTTTACTAATTATCGGATTACCTTGGTATTATCTGGCAGAATTAAAAACACCTGGTTTCATAGATTATTTTATTATAGGAGAGCATTTTAAACGCTTTTTTGATTCCAGTTGGAAAGGCGATTTATATGGTTTTCCAAAATCGCAACCTTTAGGAATGATATCGTTATTTTTAATAGCTTTTACCATACCTTGGATAGTTGTTGTTTTTACAAAACTTTGGAAAAATAAAGGAGAACTGTTAAAAAACAAATGGATTGCTTTTTTGGTTGCTTGGTTACTTTGGACGCCGATTTTCTTTTCAGTTTCTAAAAGTTTAATACACCCTTATATTGTACCTGTTTTAGTACCAATAGCTTTATTAGTTACCTTTTGGTGGAATGACATTAAAAACTTAAAACGCTATATATATGTAAGTTTGGCTTTTCCTGTAATTGCTTTTGTATTTTATGTTGGGTTACAATTTACACCACAACCAAACTTCTACATTAATTCAGATAAGTATTTAATTGAAAATCAACAAGATAAAAACTTACCATTATTTTATTATCCTACGAAAAGTTATTCAAGTCAGTTTTATTCAAAAGGAAAAGTACAGGAATTAACAGATACTATTGCTTTGAACACTAAAATAGCTGCTAAAATTCCTTTTTTAGTCATTATTCCAAACAAAAAATTAAAAGACCTT
>JAGPIQ010000077.1 GCA_018054895.1 Lutibacter sp.
AAAAAATAATCCGAAGTTCGAGCAATACTTTGCCGTTTGTTATTCATATCTATGGAAGAAAACCCTTATTCTGAAGGTTTTTTAACCAACTTAAAATCTTTAAAAGAAAAAGTTTATTGAAATCTAACTTACTTTGATAATCAGGTTCTGAAGCATCTCCGTCGAACATAGATTCACAAATATCGACACCATCAGCTGCCAATGCAATATCAAAACTATCTGTTGCTGAACACATAGCAAACATAAACCCACCTCCCAAAACAAAATCTCTAATCTTTTTTGCAACCGCTAATTTTTCTTCAGAAACCTTTGAATAGCCCAATTTAGCCGCTAATTCTTCCGCTGATTTTTTTTGTTCTATATACCAAGGAGCTGTTTTGTAAGCCGCATAAAACTTACCAAATTGACCTGTAAAATCTTCATGATGCAAATGAAGCCATTCATATAGTAGTAACTTTTCATTTAAAACATCTTCATCATAAATTACATCAAACGGAATTTCAGCATAGGTTAAAACCATGGTAACGGCATCATCCCAAGGCATTTTATCTTTTGGTGAATACACCGCAATTTTTGGTGCTTTTTCTAAATCTACCGCCTCCATATTTTTAGATGGACTGCTAATTTCTTCCAATATTTTTACAGCTTCAGTATCTGAAATAACGTGAAATGTTACGTTTCTAATTTTGCATTCTTTTCGGGTAGCTTCGGTGTCTTCTAATAAAAAAGAACCTCCTTCAAAATTCAATAACCATTTGGCTTTATGTCCTTGTTGAATAGACCAAAAGGTGATTCCGTATGCTTTTAAATGATTGGTTTGGGTAATAGCATCCATAGGAATTAATATAAATGATGCCCAAATAGATTGTGAAAAAACAAGACACAATAAAATGACAATTTTTCTCATAATCAGCTATTTATTTTTAAGAAATTTAATTTTTAAAATGGAACATCACTATCATCAAAATTATCTGGTGCTCCAAATGCATCTTCTGCGGAAGGTAAACTATTTTGAGCAATGGCACTATTCATTTTCGATTGAAATTCATTACTAAATCCATCATCTAAATTACTAAACTGCGCTAAATGACCTGTAAATTTTAAACGAATATTGTCCAACCCACCATTTCTATGTTTTGCAACAATAAATTCTGCCTGACCTTCACAAGGTGTTCTTTCCTCGTCATCCCATTCTGTAATACCGTAATATTCAGGACGATAAATAAACGAAACAATATCGGCATCTTGCTCAATTGCACCAGATTCACGTAAATCGGATAATAACGGACGTTTATTTCCACCACGCGTTTCAACGGCACGTGATAACTGAGAAAGTGCAATTACTGGAATGGCTAATTCTTTCGCCAAAGCTTTTAAATTTCGAGAAATTGTTGAAATTTCCTGCTCTCTATTTCCATTTGCACTACTTCCAGCCGTCATTAACTGCAAATAATCAATAATTATAATTTTAATTCCGTGTTGCGACGCTAAACGACGTGCTTTTGCACGTAAATCGAAAATTGATAATGACGGAGTATCATCAATAAAAATAGGTGCTTTTGAAAGGTTTTTAACTTTTACGTTTAATTGTTCCCATTCGTGACTTTCTAAATCTCCTTTTCTTAATTTTCCAGATGAAATTCCAGTTTCACTCGAAATCATACGTGTAATTAACTGAATTGAAGACATCTCCAAAGAAAAAACAGCGACAGCTTCACCAAAATTGATGGCCATATTTTTCGCCATTGAAAGTACAAAGGCCGTTTTTCCCATACCAGGACGTGCTGCAACAATTACTAAATCTGATGGTTGCCAACCTGAAGTTAATTCATCTAAACGTGTAAAACCCGTGGCTACACCACTCATTCCCTGCTTGTTAGATATTTCTTGAATTTTTTTAATCGCTTGTGAAACAAGTCCTTGAGCGTCTTCAGACCCTTTTTTTAAATTTCCTTGTGTTACTTCAAATAACTTGGTTTCCGCATCATCCAACAAATCAAAAACATCCACAGTTTCATCATACGCTTCTTCAATAATTTGAGAAGAAATAGAAATTAATTTTCGCTGAATGTATTTTTGTAAAATAATACGAGCGTGAAACTCAATATGTGCCGATGAAGATACTTTTTGTGTTAAACCAACAATGTAAAAATCGCCACCAACAGCCTCTAAATTACCTGTTTTTCGCAATTGATTTGCTACAGTTAATAAATCTGTTGGTTCCGAATTTTGAAAAAGCACAAATATTGCTTCGTAAATTAATTGATGTGCTTCTTTGTAAAAAGCTTCGGGGTGCAAAATATCAATAACATCATCAACCCCTTTTTTATCAATCATCATTGCCCCTAACACAGCCTCTTCTAAATCAAGTGCTTGTGGTGGTAACTTTCCTTTTTCAAGGCTAATTACGTTACTTTTTTTAAATGATTTGGCGGCTGTAGGTTGTAGGTTTTTCACAAGTAATTTTAATTATAAATACAAAAAAATAATTCTTTTATCCCTTAAAATATACAACTTTTATTGAAATTTACCCAATTAAATATTTCAATTTTCAATAGTTGTTTTATCTAAAAAGATGGATGGCAAATGTAATTGTAAAAGAGGAAAGTTTACGTTAATTTCCATTTTTATTTTTACACAGTTTTTGTTAACAAGTCAGAATAATGTTCATAACTAATAATTTCGATTTGTGAAAATATATTTGTTACTTTTGAACTATGAACAGTACGAAAACATATAAAATTGCAAGTCTTTTTTTAGTTATACAATGGGCTAGTATTCAACTACTCTCCAAATTTCCAATGGTTGTGGAGCAGTATTATTCTAACGGATTGTATCCTTTTTTATCCAAAATTTATCAATTTATTTTTGGTTGGGTTCCCTTTTCCGTAGGAGATTTATTTTACATTTCGTTGCTAATAGTAGCTTTCAAAGGAATTTATTCGCTATTTAAGACAAAATCTTTTCAATTTAAAATAGGTTTCTTAAAATTCGGAGCATTTTTATCTGTTATCTATTTTATTTTCAATATCAATTGGGGCTTGAATTATTACCGCCAACCTGTTCATGAAAAATTACAGTTTGAAATTAGTGAATATTCTGAAAATGAATTAATTGAATTTTCAAAAAAGCTGATTACAAAATTAAATCAGGTGCATTTACAACTTGTTGAAAATGATTCAATGGTAGTAATTAATAACAATTCTATTCAGGAAATAAAAGAAGAATCATACATCGTATATAATGAATTTGAAACCAAATTCCCTGAATTTCAGCATTCAAAAATAACCGTAAAAAGTTCCTTAGTAAGTCTACCCTTAGCATATATGGGATTTGGTGGTTATCTAAATCCGTTTACAAACGAAGCACAAGTAAATTATTTAACACCTCTAAACGCTTATCCAGCAACAACTTGCCACGAATTGGCGCATCAAATTGGAATTGGACCAGAAAGTGAAGCCAATTTTGTTGGTTATTTAGCCGGAATCAGTTCTAACAATCTTCATTTTCAATATGCAGCCTATTCAAATGCGCTGCGCTATTGTTTAAATGAAATTTACGAATCGAATGAAGCACAATTTGAAGCTTTAAAAGCGACCATGAATCCTGGAATTAATAAAGATATTGAAAATCAACAAGCACATTGGGAAGCCTATCAAAATTGGACAGAAAAATATTTTGAATTCTTTTACGATCATTTTTTAAAAGCCAACAATCAAGAAGATGGTATAAAAAGTTATAGTAAAATGGTGGTGCTGCTTATAAATTACTACAAAATCAATAATTTATAGCGAATAAAATTTAATTTTACAAAATGAATAAATTAATTACAAGTACGCAAAATGCGTACATAAAAGAACTTGTTTTACTAAAAGAAAAATCGAGAAACAGAAAAAAAACGGGTCAGTTTTTAATTGAAGGTTTTCGAGAAATTTCATTAGCAATTAAAGGAGGTTATACAATTGAAACTTTAATTATAGACACTTCAATAGTTGATAATCAATTTATTGAATTAATTATTTCTGAAATAAAATCGGCTGTTGAAATTATAGAAGTTTCTAAAGAAGTGTATAAAAAAATAGCTTTACGAGAAACTACCGAAGGAATTATTGCTATTTCAAAAACGAAAGAATTATCTATCGAAAATTTCAAATTAACTTCAAAAAACCCCTTAATTTTAGTGGCTGAAGCACCTGAAAAACCGGGAAACATTGGCGCATTATTAAGAACTGCAGACGCTGCAGGAATAGATGCCGTTTTTATTGCAAACCCAAAAACGGATATGTTCAACCCAAATATTATTAGAACAAGTGTTGGTTGCGTGTTTACAACTCCAATTGCAACGGGTTCAACCGAAGAAATTATAACCTTTTTAAAAGCACATAAAATCCAAATGTATGGAGCCGCTTTAACAGCTTCCGTAGGATATCAAACTATCGATTTTAAGCACCCAAGTGCCATTATTGTTGGTACAGAAGCGACTGGATTATCCGATGAATGGTTGGAAAATACCACTCAAAATATTATAATTCCAATGCGCGGAGCCATAGATTCTATGAATGTTTCAGTAAGTGCGGCTGTAATTCTTTTTGAAGCTGTAAGACAAAGACTATTATAAATTAGGATAATAAAGCGTTACGCCAAACCCTTAAATCTTTTAAGCTTTGTTACTTTGAACCTTTGCTACTATGAACCTCTGAACCTAAAACAATGAACCCAACCACCGTTTTTTACATATTAATAGGAATTATTATTGTCAAATTTATTTTTGATACTATAATTGACTCTATTAACGCAAAGCATTTTGATGATGCTATTCCTGAGGAATTAAGCGATATCTACAACACAGAAGAATACTTAAAATCACAAGCCTACAAAAAAGAAAATAATTCTTTTTCGCAAATAATAAGTGTATTTTCAATAACCACTACGCTATTATTTTTTGGGTTGGATGGATTTGCTTTTATTGATGAAATTGCTCGTGGATTTTCCGACAACACCATTGTAATTACCTTGTTGTTTTTTGGAATTATCATTTTTGCAAGCGACATTATTAACACTCCTTTCTCCTATTATAGCACCTTTGTAATTGAAGAAAAATATGGTTTTAACAAATCCACCAAAAAACTATTTATACTTGATAAGCTGAAAGGTTGGCTACTAATGGTTATTGTAGGTGGTGGAATATTAGCCTTAATAACTTGGTTTTATGAAGTAACGACAACTAACTTTTGGCTATACACGTGGCTTTTTATGAGTCTTTTTACTTTTTTTATGAATCTATTTTATTCTAAATTAATAGTTCCATTATTCAACAAACAAACACCTTTAGAAGCTGGAGAATTAAAAATGGCTATTGAAAATTTTGCTTCAAAAATAGGTTTCCAACTAGATAATATTTTTGTAATTGATGGTTCCAAACGATCTACAAAAGCAAACGCCTATTTCTCAGGATTTGGTTCTCAAAAAAGAATAACGTTGTATGATACCTTAATAAATGATTTAGAAACAGACGAAATTGTAGCCGTTTTAGCGCACGAAGTTGGTCATTACAAAAAGAAACATATTATTTACAATTTAAGTTTATCTATATTATTAACCGGATTTACCTTGTATATTTTGTCGCTTTTAGTTGGAAATGAAACGCTATCTCAAGCACTTGGAGTTCAGTCCGCAAGTTTTCATATTGGTTTAATTGCTTTTTCAATTTTATACAGTCCTATCTCTGAGTTAACTAGCTTTTTAATGAATATTCTATCTCGAAAATTTGAGTATCAAGCAGATGATTACGCTAAAACAAATTTTGCTGCGCAGCCACTTATTTCGGCTTTAAAAAAATTATCGAAAAATAGTTTAAGCAACTTAACTCCTAGTGATATTTATGTTAAAATACATTACTCTCACCCTTCATTATTACAACGAATTTTAAATTTAAAAAAGTAATAATTTGAATTGTTTATTAATTATAAAATACTATTTTTAATTTATGGGTTACAATTTATCAATAGAGGAAGAAAATAAAGAAATAGCAAGACGCTATAAAGATTTATTAAAAGGAGCTTATCAATCTTTTACAGAAGATAATAAACGTGAAATTAGAAAGGCATTTGATTTGGCTGTTGAAGCGCACAGCAAACAACGCCGCAAAACTGGAGAACCTTATATTTTTCATCCTATTGCTGTGGCCAAAATTGTGGCTTATGAAATTGGATTAGACGCAACATCAATTATTTCCGCATTGCTTCATGATGTTGTTGAAGACACGCATTATACCATTCAAAATATTGAAGAATTATTTGGATCTACTGTTGCTAAAATTGTTGAAGGATTAACAAAAATTAAAAACTTAAACAAAGATCAGGACGCTTCCATACAGGCTGAAAATTTTAGAAAAATGTTACTTACATTAAATGATGATGTAAGGGTTATTTTAATTAAAATTGCAGATAGATATCATAACATGCAAACAATGGATGCCATGCCTAATGATAAGCAATTAAAAATAGCTTCAGAAACACTATACATATACGCACCCTTAGCACACCGACTAGGCTTATATAATATTAAAACAGAACTTGAAAACTTAGGTCTAAAATATACAGAACCCGAAGTTTACAGCGATATTGAAAATAAAACAGAGCAAAATAAAGACTTTCAAGATCAATATATTGAAACCTTTTCAAATATTATAAAAGAATCACTCGACAAAGAAGGGTTTGAATATAGAATTAAAGGTCGGAAAAAATCCATTTATTCTATTCGAAAAAAAATGGTTTCACAAGGTGTAACCTATGATGAAATCTATGATAAATTTGCCATTCGTATTATTTATAAATCTGATGATAAAAATGAAAAATTTGATGCTTGGAAAATATATTCAATTGTAACAGATCACTTTAGGCCAAACCCAGGTAGAATGCGTGATTGGATTAGCCAACCAAAATCTACAGGGTATGAATCCTTACATATTACAGTAATGGGACCTCAGGGAAAATGGGTTGAAGTTCAAATCCGTTCGTTTAGAATGGATGAAATTGCAGAAAAAGGGTATGCAGCACATTATAAGTATAAAAATAAAGGTGAAAAAGAAAGTGGTTTAGATGATTGGATTAATAAAATTAAAGAATCCTTTGAAAATCAGGATGGTAGCGCTATTGATTTTGTGGAAGATTTTAAATTAAATTTATATGCCAAAGAAATATTTATTTTCACACCAAATGGAGAATTAAAAGCGCTTCCAAAACATGCAACCGCATTGGATTTTGCATTTTCTATACATACTCAAATAGGAATGAGTTGTCGTGGAGCCAAAATTAATGGTAAATTAAAACCTATCAGTCAGGAATTATTAAGTGGAGATCAAGTTGAAATTATAACTTCTAAAAGTCAAAAACCAACTATCGGTTGGTTGGATTTTGTAATTACCTCTAGAGCTAGAAATCGTATTAAAAATGCCTTGAAAGATGGTCAAAAACGAATTGCTGAAGACGGAAAAGAAATTCTAACTCGTAAAATGCGTCATTTAAAAATTAATTTAGATGAAAAAGTTGTAAACGAGTTAGTGGTATTTTTTAAACTTCGTACTAGTTTAGATTTGTTTTATAGAATTGGAAACGGGTTTATTGATAATAATGAATTAAAAGAATTTATTGCGCACCGTAATAATGCGTTTATGAAGTTCTTCAAAAACAGAATAAAAAGATCTAATAAAGTAGTATATGTTGAAAAAGATGAAATTTCAGACAAATATGATTCCCTTGTATTTGGTGCAGAGGAAGAAAAATTAGATTATAAAATATCTATGTGTTGCAATCCAATACCTGGTGATAAAGTTTTTGGTTTTGTTACAATAAATGATGGTATTAAAATCCATAAATTAGATTGCCCGAATGCTATAAGTTTACAAGCTAATTATGCCTATAGAATTATTCCTGCAAAATGGATTGATTCCACAAAACAAGAATTTAAAGTTGTTTTAAAATTACGAGGTGTAGATCAGGTTGGATTGGTGAATGAAATTACCCAAGTAATTTCAAAAAATATGACTGTTAATATTCTGAATTTGAACTTTTCTGCAACAGGAGGTATTTTTGAAGGAAAAATTACGGTGAGTGTTAAGAATAAAAATCAATTAGAGAAGTTAACCGAAAATATTAAAAAAATTGAAGGAATTGATAAGATTGATCGTATTTATAAAAATTAAAAGTAAATAAATATGGTTTTTTCTATCGAAATTTTAAAAAATTAGAAGTAACTTTGGCATTTAGTTCTACAACCAAAAAGTTGAATTATGAGTAATGACAATCAAAAAATTGTTAAAAATGTATTTGTGAATTTTCTAGAGGCTAATCAACATAGAAAAACCCCTGAACGATTTGCAATTTTACAAGAAATATACGACTTAAATCATCATTTTGATATCGAATCTTTGTATATCCAAATGAAAAATAAAAACTACAGAGTTAGTAGAGCTACCCTATACAACACAATTGAATTATTATTAGAATCGGGTTTAGTTAGAAAACACCAATTTGGTCAAAATCAGGCGCATTATGAAAAATCATATTTCGACAAACAACACGACCACGTTATTTTAACGGACACAGGAGAAGTTATTGAATTTTGTGACCCACGAGTGCAAATTATTAAAAAAACCATTGAAGAAACCTTCAATATTGATATTCAAAATCACTCACTCTATTTCTACGGAACAAAAAAACAAAAAAATTAACATATTATTATTAAAACCAAATGGCTGTAAATTTATTATTAGGACTTCAATGGGGAGATGAAGGAAAGGGGAAAATTGTAGATGTTCTTACTAAAAATTATGATATTATCGCTCGTTTTCAAGGTGGACCAAATGCTGGTCATACCCTAATTTTTGACGGACATAAACACGTTTTACATACGATTCCTTCAGGGATTTTTCATAAAGACGCTGTAAATGTTGTTGGAAATGGAGTTGTAATAGATCCTGTAATTTTTAAAAAAGAATTAGAAAATCTTGCTCAATTTAATTTAGATTTAAAATCAAAATTATTAATTTCAAGAAAAGCACATTTAATTTTACCTACGCACCGATTATTAGATGCTGCAAGTGAAATTTCAAAAGGTAAAGCTAAAATTGGTTCTACTTTAAAAGGAATTGGACCAACATACATGGATAAAACTGGTAGAAACGGTATGCGTGTAGGTGATTTGGAATTAGCCGATTGGAAAGAAAAATATGCTGCTTTAACCGAAAAGCATATTAATATGATCAACTTTTTTGATGTTGACATTCAATATGATTTAAAAGAATTAGAAGCTGAATTTTACGCTGCTGTTGAAGTTTTAAAAGAATTAACTTTTATTGATAGTGAGGAGTATTTAAACAACGCTATTAAAAATAATAAAACAATTTTAGCGGAAGGTGCACAAGGTTCATTATTGGATATTGACTTTGGAACGTATCCTTTTGTAACTTCTTCTACTACTACTGCTGCTGGTGCTTGTACAGGTTTGGGAATTGCTCCTAATAAAATTAAAGATGTATTTGGAATTTTTAAGGCATATACAACTCGTGTAGGTTCAGGACCATTTCCAACGGAATTATTTGATGAAGATGGAGCTACAATGTCTCGCATTGGTCAAGAATTTGGCGCAACAACAGGTCGTGCAAGAAGATGTGGTTGGTTGGATTTAATTGCTTTAAAATATGCCGTTCAAGTAAATGGTGTTACACAATTAATGATGATGAAAGGCGATG
The DNA here is from genome assembly GCA_018054895.1 of Lutibacter sp. GTDB lineage: Bacteria > Bacteroidota > Bacteroidia > Flavobacteriales > Flavobacteriaceae > Lutibacter. Next base: position 9,752 of record JAGPIQ010000077.1, read on the forward strand.
TATTATCTGGCTTTAAAACATTAAAAGTGTGTACTCAATACAATTACAACGGTGAAATTATATCTCACTTCCCTTTTAACATTGAAGAACATAATGTAACTCCTATTTATACTGAATTTAAAGGATGGGAAGAAGATTTGACTCAAATGACAAATGAAGGGACACTTCCAGAAGCATTAAATAACTATATTAAGTTTATTGAAGATTTTATTGAAGTTCCTATTAAAATTGTTTCAGTAGGACCTGATCGAAATCAAACAATACATAGATAATACATTAAAAAAGCTTCAACTATTTGAAGCTTTTTTTTAACGTATATTTATAAATAAAGACTTAGTTTTTCGTTAATTTTGCGACTAAAATCATTCAATTTGAAAAAAATATTTTTTATTGTTTTTTTTGCAATAAGTTGTATTGGTACAGCTCAAACAAAAAGAATTAAAATACTTCAAGCAGACAATACGTTTACAGATCCAAAATATCCTGGAGCAACTGTCTCATTAGGAAATGTTTTTGTGGAACATGATGGAGCCACTTTACGTTGTAATAAAGCTTATATATATCAAGATACCAAAATTATTAAAGCATTGGGTAATGTTATTCTAAATCAAGGAGATACTATTATTCAATACAGCAAATATGTTGATTATGATGGTGTTAAGAAATTAGCTACTTCTTGGGGAGATGTTATTTTAAAAGACCCAATGATGACACTTACTACAGATACTTTAAAATTTGATAGAGAAAAACAATTGTTGCATTATGATAATAATGCGAAAATTAAAGATACTACAAATGAATTAAGAAGTAAAATTGGTAATTATTATTTAGAAACTAAAAAATTTCAAGCATTTAAAAATGTAGAAATTGAAAATAAAGAAAGTAAAGTTGTAACCGAACATTTAGACTATAATACCTACACAGGAATTGCGGATTTAACAGGTCCTTCAACGATCACAAACAATAAAAATTCAATTTATACAGAAAATGGGCATCACAATACAAAAAGTAATATTTCCCATTTTTTAAAGAATTCAAAAATATTTTATAGCGATAGAACTATTGAAGGAGATAGCTTGTATTATAATAAAAATAAAGATTTTGCTTCTGCTACAAAAAACATTAAAGTAATTGATACCGCAAACCAAACGATCATAAAAGGAGATTATGCCGAATTTTTCAAATTAAAAGATTCTGTTTTTATCACTAAAAAAGCGGTGGCAATTTCTATCATTCAGAAGGATTCTTTATACATACATGGTGATACACTGCGAGTTACAGGTAAAGTTGATGCACGTATTATTAAAGCATTCCATCATGTGAAATTTTACAAATCCGATATGCAAGGAAAATGCGATTCTTTGGTTACTAACGAAAAAACAGGATTTACAAAATTGTTCTCAAAACCAGTACTTTGGGCACAAGGAAGTCAAATTACAGGTGATATCATTCATTTTAAATCAAATATAAAAACAGAACAACTAGATTCCTTATTTATTTATGAGAATGCTTTGATGGTGAAGAAAGATTCAGCTGGTTTTAGTCAGATGAAAGGCAAAAATATGTATGGGAAATTTGAAAATAATGATTTAAAAACCCTTGACGTAGTTGGAAATAGTGAAACTATTGTGTTTTTAAGAGATGAATTGGATCAATTAGTTGGAATAGACAAAAAGCGTTCCAGTAAAAATATTTTTATAACGCTCGAAAATAAAGAAATCAATAGCATTGAATATTACAATATGATTGAAGGATTTACCTATCCTCCTTCTAAATTTGAAAAATTAAAAGATACAGATAAATTATTGAAAGGTTTTATTTGGCGAGAATCCGAAAGACCTAAAAAAATGGAAGATATTTTTGTACGAGATAGTATAGCGGTTGAAGGGAAATCCGATAAAGGGAAACAAATTAAACCAGATGCAGATGCTGCAGTAATACCAACAGCTGTTTCAACGGAAACAAAACCTGTTAAAACAAATTTAAAACCTAATAGTCCTACCAAAAGTGAAAAGTGATTTTTTTAAATACCAAGCCCAAACAGGTCCTACTCCACTTGTAATTGAAGTAAAATCCGCAAATGGAAGTTATATTGAAGACACCAACGACAAACAATATTTAGATTTTGTTGCTGGAGTTTCAGCAAATACATTGGGACATGGGCATCCAGTTATTTCGCAAGCAATTAAAGATCAGGTTGATTCTTATACACATGTTATGGTGTACGGTGAATTTATTCAGCAGCCACAATTAGAATTATGTAAAATTTTAGCAGCTAATTTACCCGAATCATTATCAACCACTTACATTACTAATTCAGGTACAGAAGCTACTGAAGGTGCTATTAAATTAAGCAAAAGATATACTGGCAGAAGCGAAATAATTGCAGCGAAATTCGGTTATCACGGAAATACAATGGGTTCAATGAGTGTTTGTGGTGCTGAGGAACAAAATAGCGCTTACCGCCCATTAGTTCCTGGAATAAAATTTTTGGAATTTAACAATGAGGCTCATTTAGAAATGATTACAACAAAAACAGCAGGCGTTATTGTTGAAACTATTCAAGGAGGTGCAGGATTTGTGGAGCCAGAAAACGACTATCTAAAAAAACTAAAAGACAGATGTGCAAAAGTGGGTGCGTTATTAATTTTAGATGAAATTCAATCTGGTATTGGAAGAACTGGAAAACTATTTGGCTTTCAAAATTATAATATGGTTCCAGACATTATTGTGACTGGAAAAGGTTTAGGTGGCGGAATGCCTATCGGGGCTTTTATTTCTTCTCATGAAAAAATGAACTGCTTAAAAGAAAACCCTAAATTAGGCCATATTACAACTTTTGGTGGGCATCCAGTAATTGCTGCTGCTGCTACTGCAACTTTAAAAGAGCTATTTTCTTCAAATTTAATGGATGATATAGACGCTAAAGAGCAATTATTTAGAAAGTTGTTAGTGCATCCCTTAATTTCAGAAGTTAGAGGAAAAGGACTTATGTTAGCGCCTATGGTTGAATCTGCTGAAATGGCGACAAACGTAATTTTAAAATGTTTAGACAGAGGTTTAATCCTATTCTGGTTACTTTTTGAGAAAAAAGCGATAAGAATTACGCCTCCATTAACGATTACTGAAGATGAAATTTATAAAGGCTGTAACATTATTTTAGAGGTTTTGAATGAAGAATTAGCGGAATACGCTAAATAAAACATTTTATTAAAAACCAGTGTAATTAGTCGTCATTACACTGGTTTTTAAAATTATATGATATTCGTATTCAATCAATACGTTTTAAATGATTTTTTGGAACGTCTAAAAACTCTTGATAACACCAACTATTTGGACAATCTTCATTTAATTCCGAGTGTTCTGCTATTCGAATTGAAATAGTTTTTCCGCCTTCATCTGTACCTTTGAAAGTTTCTCCAACTTCAAAATTTCTTTCTAAAATACCGACAGCACCTCCAACAGTAACGGTAGCAGTATATTTTTTAATAAATTCATATTTATTTTGTGAATTGTCATCTTCGGAACTACAAGAAATTAAGACTAAAGTCAGTATAAAAATGTAAATCAGTTTTTCCATATTTTTATTTTTAATTACAGATAAAATTCAAAATGCTTAAACTTTACTATTTCAAAACGTATTATTTATAAAAAACGCTACAATTAAAAAAAAATGACCTAAAAAAATAGTAAATTATTTCTACTCTTTTAAGTGTTAA
>JAGPIQ010000193.1 GCA_018054895.1 Lutibacter sp.
ATTCCTCCAGGTGCTACATTTCCATATAATAACGCTGCACTTCCTTTTAAAATTTCTACTTTTTCTAACGAAGAAACTTCAGGAATTGAGCCGCTATTGAAACGGAAACCGTTTTTGAACATGTTGTTTGCCGACATGTCGTAGCCTCTTGACCAAAACGATTCTTGAGCGCCACCACGAGCCGAACCCACATAAACTCCATTTGCATTTTTGATAACATCACTCAAACGGATAGATTGTTGTTGTTGGATAATTTCAGTTCCGATAACTTGAATGGCTTGAGGTAAATCTTTTTCCTTAATTCCAGCTCTGTTAACTGAAGATTTTGAAGGGTTGTTTTTAGCTTCGATAACCACTTCTTTTAATTTTTTTACAGTATCGTTTTCTGTAAAATAGTTTTCACTAATGTCGTTTAGGTTTTCTTGAGATACTGCTTGAAGTGAAGACAGTAGGACTATGGATTTGAAAATGTTTTTATACATCTTATTTAGATTAAATTAAAATAACGATGCAAAAATATTAAGTCAGAATGAAACTGCAAAATTTATTTAGACTTATTTTAAATAATATTTCTAAAGAATTGATTTTCAAACGAAAACTTTTATTCTGAAGTTTCGGAACTTAAATTTTTAAACTTTAAACTAAAATTGTAACTTTGCACTCCAAAATAAATAACAGTTATGTTAGATAGATTACAATATGTAAAACAACGTTTTGACGAAATTTCAGACTTAATTATTCAGCCTGATGTAATTGCCGATCAAAAGCGTTACGTACAATTAAATAAAGAATACAAAGACCTTAAAGGTTTAGTTGAAAAGCGAGAAGAATACATTGCTCTTGACGGAAATATAAAAGAAGCTAACGAAATTATAGCTGATGGTTCTGATGCGGAAATGGTAGAAATGGCCAAAATGCAATTGGATGAAGCGAAAGAACGTTTGCCACAATTGGAAGAGGAAATCAAATTCATGTTGATTCCTAAAGATCCAGAAGATGCGAAAAATGTTATGGTGGAAATCCGTGCGGGTACAGGGGGAGATGAAGCTTCTATTTTTGCAGGTGATTTATTTCGTATGTACACTAAATATTGTGAAGCACGTGGATGGAGAACTTCTGTAGTAGATATCAGTGAAGGAACTTCTGGTGGATTCAAAGAGGTAATTTTTGAAGTAACTGGTGAAGACGTTTACGGAACTTTAAAATTTGAAGCAGGAGTACACCGTGTTCAACGTGTGCCACAAACCGAAACACAAGGTCGTGTACATACTTCGGCAGCAACGGTAATGGTTTTACCTGAAGCAGAAGAATTTGATGTACAAATTGATATGAACGATGTTCGTGTTGACTTTTTCTGTTCGTCTGGTCCTGGAGGTCAGTCGGTAAATACGACGAAGTCTGCGGTTCGTTTAACGCACATTCCAACTGGATTAGTGGCACAATGTCAGGATCAAAAGTCGCAGCATAAGAATAAAGATAAAGCAATGGAAGTATTGCGTTCTCGTTTATACGAAAAAGAATTAGCTATCAAACAAGCGGAAGATGCAACAAAACGTTCTTCGCAAGTAAGTTCAGGTGACCGTTCGGCAAAAATTAGAACCTATAACTATTCTCAAGGTCGTGTAACCGATCACAGAATTGGTTTAGACGTTTTTGATATGGATGGTGTGATGAATGGTAAAATTCAAAAATTTGTTGACGAACTTCAGTTGGTAAACAACATGGAAAAATTAAAAGAGAACGAAGTTTTTTAAATAGTTTAATATTTACCAAGGACATATTAAGTTGTCTTGAAATAAGTTGACTTATTGATTTTTAAGATTGTTAAATCGGAATAGAAATAATTTTATTCCGATTTTTTTTTGGATTTTTAAATTCATTGTTTTTAAAAATAAAATTATATTTTGTGTATATTTGAGATTATAAAATATACTCAATGCTTCCAGAAATACAAAACTTATATGATGTTTGGTACCCTAACAGGATAGCAAAAAGCAACGAATCCAAACAGATTTCATTTAATGAGCTAACAAATTCTATTATTAGCACAGTCCATTTTATTTTTACATCATTGATTTTTTTGACATGTCTCTTTCTCATATTAGTCCTGTAATTTCTCAAATACATGGATTTGATTCTGAAACGGTTTTATTCGATGATATATTAGGAGCAATTCATCCCGATGATATTGAGTTTGTAGCCAAAGCAGAAAAACTGTCAACTAATTTTTTTTACGAAAAAGTAGGTTACGAAAAAATGTTAAGTTACAAAACAAGTTACAATTTTAGATTTCGATTAAAAAATGGAGAATACGCTCTATTTAATCACCAATCTCTAATGTTATCATTGGATGATAATGGAGGATTAGGAAAGTCGCTAAACATTCATACTCGCATAGATCATTTGAGTAACTTTAATACTTATAAGGTGTCTTTTATTGGTCTTAATGGAGAACCTTCTTTTATGAATTTATATGCAGATGAAAAAAATCAGGAATTAAAAGAATTTTCAAAAAGAGAAATTGATATTATTAAACTTATCGGCAACGGATTAAATAATGAGGAAATTGCTGAAAAACTTTTCATTAGTGCTTTAACGGTTAAGAAACATCGCAATAATATATTAGCTAAATCCGATTCTAAAAATACAGCACAACTTATAAAAAATTGTATTCTTCAAGGGATAATTTAATAGTTTTTAATTAAAAATATACTCATTTTGGTGTATTGTTTTGAAAATTTAGGTATCATAATTTTGTTTATAATTAAAAACGTAAACATTATGAAAAAAACTACTCTAGCGTTGATTATTTTTTTTTCGGTTAATTTTTCCTTTTCACAAATTTCTGAATATGTATCAGGATTAAATAATCCGACAAAAATGATAGTAGATGGAAATATTATTTATGTTAATGGCTGGGATAATATTTATACTATTGATACTTCTGTTAGTTCTCCATCTGCAAATTTAATTTATACGATGCCTCCTGATTTTTATGCATATAAAACATTAAAACTGGGAAATAATTTGTTTATTTTGGCGGAAAATTGGATTGAATCTACTGATACTTTTGTGGGAATGCAAATTGTAAAATTAGATGTTACCAATTTGGGTGCAGGAATACAAACAGTTATTAGTTCATCTAATTTTATTGCTTCTTTTGCAATAGTAGGAAACACAATTTATTATTCAAATGAGGTTGAAACATCTCCAGATGTTTATTCAACTGATATTTATAGTTTTGATGCAACTCAAATTTCACCAACACCAATACTTGAATATTCAGACATTGGCCTTAATGATGTTCCAGTACAAGATGTGGAAGTTTATAATAATATGTTGTATATTTCATCTGGTTCTGGTGGAGAAGAAAAAATTATAAAATTTGATTTATCGTCAAGTACAGCTGTACCTCAGGAATATTTAAGCACTACAGATTTAAACTTTAATAAAGGTATTTTTATAACTTCTACAGGATATTTGTACGTTACGAATGCACATGAAATTGAAAAAATAGATGTTAATAATCCTGCAGCTACCCTAGACTTTATTGGGAGTCAAACAACTTACCAAGATACATTTAATGGGACACCATATTATGCGAATTTCAGAGATGTAGTTTTAATTGGAAATAAACTATACATGACTTTAGAAGAGCAAGGAAGAATTGTAACTATAATTGATACAACACTTGGAACGCCAAATTTTTCAGGGCAAACTTTAAAAATGTATCCTAATCCAGTAACATCAGATTTATTTCTAGTTGATAACACAGACTTCAATGAATTTGAGTTGTTTGATTGTTCTGGTAGAAAAGTTAAAAATGGTAGTATCGAATTCAATACCATAAATTTTAGTCAATTAGATGCTGGTATTTATTTTCTAAATTTAAAAGGAAACAAGAAACAAAATAACTTTAAAATAATTAAACAGTAATCAAAATTTCATCTATTTCATATTGTCATTATTTTTAGAATAAAAAAAGGGCAACGAACTTCAGTTGGTAAACAACATGGAAAAATTAAAAGA
>JAGPIQ010000078.1 GCA_018054895.1 Lutibacter sp.
TCAATACTCAATACTCTATTCTCAATACTAGATACCAAATATAATGGCAAACTTAAAAGAAATACGTAATAGAATTGCATCCATTGGTTCCACAATGCAGATAACGAGTGCTATGAAAATGGTATCGGCTGCAAAGTTGAAAAAAGCTCAGGATGCGATTACTCAAATGCGTCCGTATGCTGATAAGCTAACGGAACTTTTGCAAAGTTTAAGCGCAACTTTAGAAGGTGAAGTTGGTGGTGTTTATTCTCAACAAAAAGAAGTTTCCAAAGTATTACTTGTGGTTATTACTTCAAACAGAGGTTTGTGTGGTGGTTTTAATTCTTCCATAATTAAAGAATCCATAAAATATGCTGAAGCAAATTACAAAGGAAAACAAGTAGAAATGTTTACCATTGGTAAAAAAGGAAATGATATTTTATCAAAAACTTTTAATATTGTTGAAAAAAATAATGACGTTTTTGATGATTTAACCTTTGATAATGTTGCTGTTATTGCTGAAAAATTAATGAATTTATTTGCTGAAGGTCGTTTTGATAGAATTGAATTGGTGTACAACCAATTTAAAAATGCTGCGACTCAAATTCCTAAAATTGAACAATTTTTACCAATTGAACCAGTTAAAGGAGCTGTAAAAGTAACTACTGATTATATTTTTGAGCCATCAAAAGCAGAAATTGTATTACAATTGATTCCAAAATCATTAAAAACACAATTGTATAAAGCTATTAGAGACTCTTTTGCTTCAGAACACGGAGCACGTATGACTGCAATGCACAAAGCAACAGATAACGCAACAGACTTACGTAATGACTTAAAATTAACGTACAACAAAGCACGTCAAGCTGCAATTACGAATGAAATATTAGAAATTGTTGGTGGAGCCGAAGCATTGAACAGTTAGACGAAACGCAGTGAAGTCAAATTGCATCAATAACGAAACAAAAAAACATCCACAAAAACATATAGAATCCGTTTCAATTACTATTGAAACGGATTTTTTTATTAATTCAGGTTAGTGTCAAATGGTTCGAAAAAAAAAATGCTCTATAGTTGTTTAAATGTTGAAGCGTGAGATTTCTGCAAAATGTAAAAGGGACTAGCTTCAACTAAAGAAATAAAAAAGTGACTATTTAATTGCTAACAGACGGAACCATTAGTTGAAATGTAGGGATGAATACCTTAAATATGGTTGAAGTTGAAAAGTTAACCATTTTATAATACCCATTCATTGACCCAATAGATGATGTTAAAAAACAATTAGATTTATAGATATGAATTTCTGTTGGTTTTAAAACTGGTTTTTGACCAACAACACCTGAACCAATAACAATTTCGGTTTTGCTTAATGAATCGAATATTTTCCACTGACGCTCCAATAATTGAACGGTATCATTACTCTGGTTTTCTATAGTAACTTCATAACTAAAACCATAGTACAACGTATGATTCCGAAAGTTAGTCCCTTCAAAATTAGATGTAACTGATATTTTAATGCCATTTGTTACTTGTTGTACCATAACAACTTATTTAGTTCAATTATATTCTCAAATATACTAAATTTTAAGCAGATTGTATTAATTCCCAATTTTTTCAGAATTTCCATTCCCTACTCCAATTACTTGCGTGTAACGACTTCCAAATTTGTTTAAATACACAATTACGGTATAATCATTTTCAGTTTGAAAATAAGAACCATCAATATCATAATTGCTTATTTCGCCCTTTTCATTTTTGGTCACATATTGGTAATTGTAAAATCCTTGCTTCAATAATATTTTGGCTTCATACAATCCTGTATCTGAATTATAGTTCATTTTATTGCTTTCATTCAACTGCCAATTGTTATAATTTCCTTGAACGTACACTTCTTTTCCTTCCAAATTTTCTAAACATTCCAAAGAAAAATACACCCAACTATAATCTGCATCTGTATAAGCATTATCGCTATCAAGGTTTCGAATAACAAAATTTCCATTTACATCAGGGTACAATGTGTAAGGTTTGCCAATACGCTCCTCATTGGTATATAAATAGGTGTTATAAAAATCCTCTCCTAATTCGACTCTAGCAATATTTAACGTTGAATTCCGAATAGATTTAGAATCGAAAAACAAAAATTCATTTCCTCCCCAAAAACTAGTTTCTTTGTTGTACTTATATAACAATTGTGTCCCTCTAAAAAATTGAGGTTTCAATCCTTTAATCGCTGTTTGCCAATTATTATTTTGAATAATTACAGGCAGAATTTCTTCATTCGGGTTGTTAATTCTGTACGTTGGATTATTAATAATAAATTCTACAGCTTGTTGCGTGTCTATTTTTGAAATATCTCTGCTTCTGTGTGTTGTTACTCCCACTATTACATTCGATTCGTACACAATAAAGGGGCGTTTAAAAACTATGTCATCATTTTCATTTATAACGGACAACACATAATTTCCTGAAATTTTAATAGAAGTGTTTTTATTTGGAATAGTTAGTCTATAATTTGTATAGGGCTTCAGTGTATTAAAAGAATTGTCATAATTTAAAATTCGATCTTCTGCATACCCATTAATAAATTCAGTTTCGGAAATAGAAGAAACTTCCCAATTATAATCGCAATGCTCAATTTTATACGTATAATTTTGTTCATTTGCATTTAAATCATCAAAAGATAATAGTAATGATTCCCCTAATTTTACAATAGGCGCATATGAATTAGAAGCCGTTGACTTAAAAATTATGGTTTTAATATTTAAGGCATCATCTAACTTAATTTGAGCAAAATTCACCTGAAAAATCAGTAAAATTAGATAGTTTAGTATAATATTCTTCACAATAAAAAATTTAATGAGTGGTAATAGTACAATTTTAATACCATTTTTGAATTATTTCTTCAGCAATAACGAAAATATTTTATGAATAATTACAACCTTTGCGTAAATAAATAATCTAAAAAAACGTAAAAACTACATTATAATTATTATTTTCGCTCCGTTTTGAAACACAATTAAATAAACTCAAACTATGTCACAAGACATTCGTATTAAAAAAGGTTTAGATATTAAGCTAAAAGGTGAATCTGAGAAGGTTACCGAAAATGCTGTATCAAGTAATTTGATTACGTTAAAACCAGAAGATTTCCACAGTATTATCCCAAAATTATCAGTTAAAGTTGGTGTAAAAGTAAAAGCTGGTGAGTCAGTTTTTTATAATAAAGCGAACGAAGATATGAAATTTGCTTCACCAGTAAGTGGTGAAATAGCTGATATTATTCGTGGTGAAAAAAGAAAAATTTTAGCAATTAAAATCACTGCTGACAATGACCAACAGTTTGTAGATTTTGGAATAAAAGATCCAAAAGCTATGAAAGCTGATGAAATTAAAAGTCATTTATTAGCAGCTGGCTGTTGGCCGTTTATTAAACAACGTCCATACGATGTTATTGCAAATCCTTCAATCACTCCAAAAGCTATTTTCATTTCCGCATATGCTAGCGCACCGTTAGCAGCAGATTATGATTATGTGCTGGCAGGTAAAGAAAAAGAATTGCAAGCGGCAGTAACTGCTTTAAGCAAACTTACTTCAGGTAGCGTTCATGTTTCCGTAGGCAGTAAGTCAAATTCGCCTTTAACAGGGTTAAACAATATTTCGCTGCATAAAGTTTCAGGACCGCATCCTTCTGGAAATGTTGGAACTCAAATTGCACAAATTAACCCAGTAAATAAAGGTGAAGTTGTTTGGACAATTAACCCGCAAGACTTGGTAATTATTGGTGAATTATTGCTTACTGGAAAATTTAATGCCGAACGTATTATTGCGTTGGCTGGATCTTCAGTAGCAAAACCTAAATATTACAAAACAGTTATTGGAGCTACTATTTCAACCATTGTTGAAGGAAAATTAGTAGGTGACAATAATAGAATTATCAGTGGAAATATTTTAACTGGAAGAAAGAAATCTATTAAAAGTAACTTAGGTTATTATGATAATATGGTGACTGTAATTCCAGAAGGAGATGACTACGAATTATTTGGTTGGACAGTTCCTGTTTTCAATAAAATTTCTACATCAAGAGCTTTGACTTTTTCATGGATGTTCCCTAATAAAAAATTCGAATTAAATACCAATACAAACGGCGAGCATAGAGCTTTTGTGGTAACTGGTAATTATGAAGAAGTTTTTCCTTTAGATATCTATCCAATGCAGCTTTTAAAAGCTTGTATGTATGCTGATTTAGATGAAATGGAAGCTTTAGGAATGTACGAAGTTGCGCCAGAAGATTTTGCCTTAACTGAATTTGTGTGTGTTTCTAAACAACCACATCAAGAAATTATCAGAAAAGGATTAGACTTAATGTTAAAAGAAATAGGATAAGGTTATGGGATTAAAAGAAAAATTACATAATATTAAAGAAAAGAATAAAGATAAAAAGTGGTTACCTGCTTTTAGTGCTTTTCATACTTTCTTATATGCTCCAAATGACACAACGCATTCTGGAGGACACGTTAGAGCTGCTGACGATTTAAAAAGAACAATGAATACTGTGGTTTTAGCCTTAGTACCTTGTTTAATTTTCGGTATGTTCAATACAGGTTTTCAACATTACGCTGCTTTAGGGCAACCAGTTGAATTCTTATCAATGGATGCATTATTAGTTGGGTTATTAAAAGTTTTACCACTAGTAGTTGTATCATACGTAGTTGGTTTAGGGGTTGAATTTATTTTCGCCATTATAAAAGGACACGAAGTTGAAGAAGGATATTTAGTAACTGGTATGTTAGTGCCATTAATTGTTCCTGTTGATATTCCACTATGGATGTTATCAGTAGCGGTTATTTTTGGTGTTGTAATTGGTAAAGAAGTATTTGGTGGAACTGGAATGAACATTTTAAACCCAGCGTTAACAATACGTGCTTTCTTATTCTTTGCATATCCAACTTGGATGAGTGGAGATAAAGTTTGGGTGCACGGTGCTACAGAAAGAGCAAATGAAATTGCAGCTGGAGCAAACTTAGACGCTATTTCAGGAGAAACAATTTTGGGTACTTTAGCACAAGGTAAAGAGGTTGCGTACTCCATTTCAGACATGTTCTTCGGATATATTCCAGGATCTGTAGGTGAAACTTCTACATTCCTAATTTTACTTGGTGCATTATTTTTGATATACACAAAAATAGGAAGCTGGAGAATTATGTTATCTGCAACAGTTGGAGCTTTAGTAATGGGACTTATATTTAACAGTGTAGTAAATGCAGGCATAATAGCTGAAGGAAGTAAATTTTACAGCTTAATGAGTACTGAATTTTGGCATCACTTATTAATTGGTGGATTTGCATTTGGTGTTGTGTTTATGGCAACCGACCCTGTTACTGCATCACAAACTAATAAGGGTAAATGGATTTATGGATTTTTAATTGGGTTTATCTCCATTTTAATACGTGTATTTAACCCAGCATATCCAGAAGGTGTAATGTTAGCAATTTTATTGATGAACGTATTTGCACCAACTATTGACCATTACGTGGTTCAAGGTAACGTTAAAAGAAGATTAAAACGTTTAAAAGTAAAAACAGCATAAGAAATGGCAATTAATACAGATAAAAACTCATATACAGTACTATTCGCAACAGCAATGGTGCTTATAGTTGGAGCTTTGTTAGCTTTTGTATCCTCTACTTTCAAAGAGCAAATTACAGAAAACAAACGTATTGAAAAGCAACAAAATATATTATATGCTTTAGGTGTAAATGAAAATGACGAAACTAGTGTTGAATTTGTTTCAAAATCAATAGTTAGTAGTGAATTTAAAAAATACATCACAAAACAATATGTAATAACAGGTACAGAAGCAGTTGAAAATCCAGATGCTTACATCATCGACATTAAAAAAGAAGAAGCTGCTGCAAAAAATCCTTCATACCAAAGAAGACTTCCTCTGTTTATCGGAGAAAAAGATAACGCTACTTTTTATATAGTACCCGTTCGTGGAAAAGGATTATGGGATGCCATTTGGGGATATGTTTCTTTAGATGAAAACTTAGTAGTTCAAGGAGTATATTTTGATCATGCAGGGGAAACTCCTGGTTTAGGTTCAAACATAAAAGAACGCTTTTTTATGGATGATTTTAAAGGAGAACATATTTTAGATGCTAATGATAACTTTAAAGGAATTACAGCTGCAAAAGGAAATGCTGATCCTAAAAACAATGATAAATTAGATTCTGAGGTAGATGCAATTGCAGGAGCTACAATTACTGGAGACGGTATTTCAGCAATGCTTAAGAAAGATTTGCAATTATATTTACCATATTTAAAAACATTAAAACAATAATTTATGGGACTTTTATCAAAAAAAGACGCAAAATTAATTACAGATCCATTAGCGGATAATAATCCAATTACCATTCAAGTACTTGGTATTTGTTCTGCATTGGCAATTACTGCAGACTTAAAAGCTTCTATAGTAATGGCAATAGCAGTACTATTTGTTTTAGCCCTTGGAAACGTTGTAATTTCTTTACTTAGAAATATAATACCTTCAAAAATTAGAATCATCGTTCAATTAATCGTTGTAGCTGCGCTGGTAATTATTGTTGATATTATTCTAAAGGCATTTGCCTATGAATTAAGTAAAACGCTATCTGTTTTCGTTGGATTAATTATTACAAACTGTATTATTATGGGTCGATTTGAAGCTTTTGCTTTAGCAAACGGTCCATGGAGATCATTTTTGGATGGAATTGGAAATTCATTAGGATATGGAATCATCTTAGTAATTGTAGGTTTCTTCAGAGAACTACTAGGTTCAGGAACTTTACTTGGATTTAAAGTTTTAGGTGATCCTATTGAAAAAACGGGTGTATATGCTTTTGGTTATGAAAATAATGGATTCATGTTATTAGCGCCAATGGCTTTAATAACATTAGGAATTATTATTTGGGTACAACGTTCAAGAAATAAAGCATTAATAGAAAATTAGAAAAGTACTTAAAGTATAAAGTGCCTAAAATACTTAAAGTTAAAAACTTTAGTCGCTTTAAATACTTATAACTTTAGACACACACAAAAATATGGAACATATAGAATTATTTTTTAAAGCAATATTCATAGATAATATGGTATTTGCAACATTCTTAGGAATGTGTTCATACTTAGCCGTATCCAAAAAAGTATCGACAGCTGTTGGGTTAGGTGCTGCTGTTATCTTTGTAATGGCAATTACTGTACCTTTAAACTGGTTATTAGATCAATATTTACTACAAGAAGGCGCATTAAGTTGGTTAGGTGAAGAATATGCAGCATACGATTTAAGTTTTTTATCATTTATCATGTTTATTGCAACAATTGCAACAATGGTACAATTGGTAGAAATTATCGTTGAGAAATTTTCACCGTCATTATACAATTCACTAGGAATATTTTTACCATTAATTGCAGTAAACTGTGCTATTTTGGGGGGATCATTATTTATGCAATCTCGTGAAATACCAACATTAGGGTTAGCTTTTAATTACGGAATAAGCTCAGGAATTGGATGGTTTTTAGCAATTTTAGCCATTGCAGCAATTCGTGAAAAAATTAGATATTCAAACGTACCTGCCCCATTAAGAGGGTTGGGAATTACGTTTATCATTACGGGACTTATGGCCATTGGGTTTATGAGTTTTGGTGGAATGTTAACTGGTGGTGATGAAAAAGTAGCAAAAGAAACTGCTTCGATTGAAGTAGCAGCTCCTTCTGAAGAAATTACGAATGCAGAAGCCGTTGAAACTGTTATTGACAGTACAGCAACAATTAACGAACCTAAAATTATAGAATAATGATCATATTAGCAGCAAATACTTTAGGTACAATAGTAGTAACTGTAGTGGCATTTTTAGTAATAGCACTATTATTAATTGCTTTATTATTGTTTGTAAAACAAAAGTTATCACCTTCTGGACCTGTAAAAATAAGAATTAATGGTGAAAAAGTAATTGAAGTTCCTTCAGGAAGTTCTTTGCTTTCCACTTTAGGAAATGCAAAAATATTTTTACCATCAGCTTGTGGTGGTGGTGGAACCTGTATTCAATGTGAATGTCACGTGAATTCTGGTGGTGGAGAAGCATTACCAACAGAAACACCACACTTTACAAGAAAAGAATTACAACATGGAGTTCGTTTAGCTTGTCAGGTAAAAGTAAAACAAGACATGGATATTACCATTCCTGAAGAGGTTTTTGGTATTAAAAAATGGGAAGCAACTGTTGTTAGAAATTACAACGTAGCATCATTTATTAAAGAATTTGTAGTTGAAATTCCAGAAGATATGAACTACAAAGCTGGAGGATATATCCAAATTGAAATCCCAAGTTGTGAAGTGGATTTTAAAGACATGGACATTACAGCGCATCCTGAAGAACACGAAACTCCAGATAAATTCCAAATGGAATGGGATAAATTCGGTTTATGGGATTTAAAAATGAAAAATACTGAATTAGTAGAGCGTGCATATTCAATGGCTTCTTACCCTGCAGAAGGAAGAGAAGTTATGTTGAATGTTCGTATTGCTACGCCACCTTGGGACAGAGCTAAAAATGGTTGGATGAGTGTAAATCCTGGGATTGCATCTTCTTATATTTTCTCTCGTAAAAAAGGGGACAAGGTAATTATTTCAGGTCCTTATGGTGAATTCTTCATCAATGAATCTGATGCTGAAATGTTGTATGTAGGTGGTGGAGCTGGTATGGCACCAATGCGTTCTCACTTATATCACCTATTCAAAACCTTAAAAACGGGTAGAAAAGTAACGTATTGGTATGGAGGACGTTCAAAACGTGAGTTATTCTATTTAGAGCATTTTTATGAGTTAGAAAGAGATTTCCCGAACTTTAAATTCTACTTAGTACTATCTGAACCTGCACCTGAAGACAATTGGGTAAATAAAACAGATGCAGACGATGCTAAAGGTGATGGATTTACAGGATTTGTGCATCAAGCAGTAATTGATGAATATTTATCGAAACACGAAGCTCCAGAAGATTTAGAATTGTATTTCTGTGGACCACCTTTAATGAACAAAGCTGTTCAAAAAATGGGTGAAGATTTCGGTTTAGCCGATGAAAACATTCGATTTGACGATTTTGGTGGATAATTAAAAATCACCATTACTATATAAAACCAGTACGAAAGTGCTGGTTTTTTTTGTTTTTAATAGTTTTTGTAAACTCAAACACTTCTAAGCTTCAAAAAAAATTAAAGTCTAATCATAATTCATTACACACCTTAAAACTTCATTTAGAAGCGCTTCTTGCCTGCTTAGCTAAATTATCACGTATTCATTAATCCCCTTAAAGAAATCATCTTAAATCAATCTTTATTCAAATTTTCAAGTGGTCTTCTCTACTATTTTAAATACCTAAACGAAGAAAGATTTAAGCGTATTTGATAAAAATTCATAAAAAAAGGGTAACAAAAAAGTATTTCAACGTATCTATTACTATAAACTAAAAAAACACGAAAAATGAAAACACTATTTAAAACATTTTTGCTAGTCATAACATTTTTATCACTAACAACTACAAGCGCACAAAACGAACATCAAAAAGAAAACTATTTCCAAATGTCTCCACGATTAGGTTATGATTTCCCAACTTTTGACAACAACACACCGTATATAGATTATAAGGGCGGATTAGAAGTTGGGCTTTCATTAGACTATTACTGGAATTGGTTTGGAATTGGAGCAGACTTCGATTATATAAAAAACAAGCCTGAAAGCACCTATCCAACAACAAATTTATTCAATGCCTTTTCCTTACCTATCACAACTTTTAATTTAAATGAAGATAAAATTACACGTATTTTTTATGGAATTGGTCCTAATTTTAAACATCAAAACCAACAAGGTAATTTTGTTGCTGAATTAAATACGAGAGCTGGTTTAGCTTCTATAAAAGGTGGAAGAACTTTGTTAACAGATGCAGCAACCAACAACTTGCTAAATTTTCAAGCTGGATATGACTCAAAAAATGTGTTATCAGCTAAAGCTCAAGTACGTTTAACTTACTTTTTTAATGAAACATTTGGGGTTCATGCTGGAGCTTACTATTTAAGACATTTTAATGTTACTGAGGAATTCGATTCAAGTATTGGAGCTTCTGCAAGCTACCAACCATTTACAAACAATGATGGGCGTAATTTAGTAGACCAAAGTGGTCCAATTGCACGAAGTGAACCATGTGATTGTGATATTTCATCCATAGGCGTATTTGCAGGAATTACCATTAAATTAACTAAAAAAGCAGGATGTGACGTTTGTGGGAAGGATCATTTTCCTCATTGTTGTGCAACCTGTGGTTGTGGTGTAACAGTTACTGCAAAAGATAAATTTACGGGAGAAATATTACCAAATACAGATGTTGTTTTAACAGATTTAAACGGAAACATAGTACAAAGTAGTACCACAAATTCTTATGGAGTAGTTGTTTTTAATGATGTTGTAGAAGACAACTACTTAATTAAAGGAAAATTACACAATGTTGCTCTAAAAGATGGAACAATAGCAAAAGATGAATTCAAAAATTGCAAGAAGGAAGGAACTGGAATTCAAAAAACAATTGTGTACGCCGATGAAAACTTTATTTTAAAAGGAAATGTTGTAGAATGTAATTCAACTGAAGGAATACAAGGTGTAACTATTCTATTAAAAGATAACATAAATGCAAGTCAAAAAAACACATTGTCTGGTGCTGAAGGTAATTTTATTTTCCACCTAAAACAAGCTTCAACCTTTACTTTGAATGGTAAAAAAGATGGTTACTACTCTAATGACGTTGAGGTTTCAACAAATTCATACAATAGAAATAACACCCTCTTTATCAATCTTGAAATGTGTGTAGATCCTTGTGGACAAGCCGTTAAACTTGATAATATAAACTTCGATTTAGACAAAGCTGATATTTTACCAGTATCCATTCCAGATTTACAACGTGTAGTAAAATTAATGTTAGACAATCCAACCATTAAAGTAGAAATGTCATCACATACAGATAGCCAAGGATCAGATGATTACAATAAACAATTATCACAACGCAGAGCTGATGCCACTGTAAATTATATTGCAAGCCAAGGAGTATCTAAAAATAGATTAATTGCTAGAGGTGCTGGTGAAAGCGAACTTAAAAACACTAAATGTACTAATAATATACCATGTACAGATGATGAACACCGTATAAATAGAAGAACAGAATTTAAAGTAATATGCTTTTAATAATTAAATAAAAGAATGATTTTTTACTAACCAAAACAAGGCAGTTACTACTGACTGCCTTGTTTTAAATTAAAAATATAAAAAGATGAAAACACATACTAAAACAAACGTACTAAAACTAAATACAAGAACATTTAGTGTTGCTAAACTATTATTCCTATGCTTTATACTAATAACAGTTTCTTGTAAAGAAGATGAAGAATGTAACTATACCACTGTAGACGAGGATTTCCCTTTTGCTTGTAGCGAAGGAATGGATGTTGCTTTTTTAATTGACTATACAGGAAGTATGGGAGGAGCTATTAATGACATTAAAAGTTCCGTTGCTGCAATTGCTGCAACAATTGTAACAGAATCTGGTGGAGATTACAGACTTTCACTATCTATTTTTGATGAACAATTTAAAGACGGTTCACCTGCTTATGCAAGCCAGGCAGATTATGTGAGCTTACCTGCAAATCAAAAAGTAATTAATACTACGAATGCAACAAGACACCAATACCTAACCATGATGGAAAAATTTGGGCCCAACAATCAGACTACATTTGGAACACAATTAGCAAAATTAAATGGTCCACTCAGTTTAGGTTCAGGTGCTGGAAGCCCAGAACCAGGAGGCTTATTATTAAATGAATTGCTAAATAATAATTTTGCGGGAACTTGGAGAACAACAAATATTACAAAACTCGCCATAATAATTACAGATGCAACGGCAGGTGGAGATGATGATCTAGCAAACGGTATAGATGACGCCTATTTGGCTAGCTTAGCAGCTACAGCAAACAGTTTAGGCATTCAAGTAATATTGGTTACTTCATTGGCAACATCAAATTATGAAATTAGTTTGGTGGATAATAATACTGGTGGTCTAAAACTAATGAATGCAGACTTAAAAAATGTAGGTGCAGATATTAGTAAACTTATTGAAGACATTTGTATATACAATGGAGCATAAGGAGTCTTAAACTAGTACAAAATTCAGATATTTTCTAAAGTTTATGAATTAGAATCTGAATATAATTATAATGAAAAGGCAATGGCGATAATATCAAAGTTGCCTTATTAAATAAACAAAGTAGCAACTAGAATTAACATAAAATAGCAA
Organism: Lutibacter sp.; assembly: GCA_018054895.1. GTDB lineage: Bacteria > Bacteroidota > Bacteroidia > Flavobacteriales > Flavobacteriaceae > Lutibacter. The sequence continues at coordinate 12,345 of JAGPIQ010000078.1, forward strand.
TTTTAACTTCAGCATACAACAATACTTCTTACTTTAATTAGTAAATCTAAAATAAAAAAGTAATCAAAAACAACAAATAATAGCCTTATAAATTAAAATGAGTTCTAAAAATTTATTGAAAATTTCTAAATTACAACGTTTGACATAGAAATTAATAAGCAATATTCCTACAACTTATATATGCTACTTATACTTCATCAACTTTTAAAAAAATATAGTAGATTTTATTTTCCAATTTAATTTACTTATATTAGTGTAATACTACATAAAAAAGCGAACAAAACTTAATACTACAGCTAAAAACTAAAAAAATGATTACTAATTTTAGACAGGAAATTTGGACTCCATACATTAATGAAGATTGGAGTGAAGAAGATGAGCTACTAATTTCAAATTACGGAAGAATACAACGAAGAAAAAAGGGAAGTGATGAATGGAGTCTTTCTAAAACTTCATTAATTGGAGGTTACGATTCCTTTTGGATTCGTAAAATTGGCAGTAAAAACACCTCATCTAGCTACATTCATAGAATTGTTGCCCTCATATATTGTGAAAAGCGTGAGGATCAAAATTTTGTAATTCACCTAGATTTTGATAAATTAAACAATATAGCCTCAAATCTAAAATGGGTAAACCGTTCGGAACTAAATTTGCACAACAAAAAAAATCCGGTACATGCTAAAAAAATTGGCAAACGTACTTACTCAAAATTAACAGAAGGTAGAGTTCGGATGATTAAAAAGAAAATATTTGATCCGAATAGACGGACTCGAATGAAAATGATAGCAAAACAATTTGGCATTTCTGAAATGCAGCTATACAGAATAAAATCTGGTGAAAACTGGGGAAATGTAAAAATTGATGAATAAATTTGAGCTACAGAATTATATTCTTGATTTAATAAATTGCTAATGGAAAAAAAATGTTTAGAATGTGAAAGCCCTCTAGTAGGTAGGATTGACAAAAAATTTTGTTCGGATTATTGTAGAAATTC
>JAGPIQ010000194.1 GCA_018054895.1 Lutibacter sp.
TCGGAATTCTACTTAACACCACTAATTCAATTCCTAAATTGGTACATAGCTCCTTTTTCATAGGAGAAAAACCATCTTCATTTACAACAAAATAATCTGGCTGAATGCTTTTTAGCTCATTTTCAAAATCCATAATTCCGGAACCTGAATTTATAAACGCATTACTTACATAGCGAACTGCCTTCACCATATACAATCGTTCCTGCTCGCTATTGATGGTGAATCGCCCTTTTAAATCTTCCACTGTGTGATCGGAGCCAATTCCTACATACAAATCTCCATAATTGGATGCTTCTTTAAAAAAAGCCACATGACCTGAATGTAATAAATCATAACAACCTGAAACAAATACTTTTTTCTTCATTTAATTGGGGTTTTTTGGGTTTTCTCCCGATAGCCATCGGGAGTTGGCTTTTGGCTTTTGGCTTTTGGCCCGATAGCTATCGGGATCTAACTTCTAACTTCTAAGAAATCAAAATTTCACTAAACTTAGTACCGCAAACGACCAAGAAATTGTGATTACAATTAAGAGTATCAATAAAATAATATGTCTTATTCTCATAGTTTTATATATATTTTCATAGTTCGCAAATTTTTATGTAACAGGTATTTTCTAATTATTTATTTTTATGAAAACTATAAAAGCCTCCTAACGAAAATTGCAATTGGTTGCTAGCAAATTGTTTGTCTTTTTTAGCCGCTAAACTCCATTTTGCAGCAACATTCCCTTGAAGCCCTACAAAATTTGAAATCCAATAATTAAAACCCATTCCTGTATTTACCGTCATTCTTCCAATTTCAGGAACAACCCACAACCCTTTTTCATCTACTTTTACAATTGCTGGAATAGCAGTATCCAACGGTTTTATACTGAAACTTTCTATCGTTGTATATCCTAAACCCGCAAACAAGTAAGGTTCTATAATATATGAGTTTAGTATGTTTCTAATATATAATTTTGAAGCAATGTCTACTGCGAAATAATTAGATGCTTTCGTTCCTTGTAACACATAATTATCTGTTTTTTTACCCACTTTAAAGCTATTAAAGGAGGCACTTACCAGAAAACTAAATCGGTTATTTTGCATATATTCTACTGTAAAAAGATAGGGATGGCTAAAATGTTTGCTATCCTTATTTAAAATGGTATGCACATCTTTATTTCCTCCATCTCCTACTACATTTATCCCTGCTCCAATAAGCCAATCTCCTGCAACCTCAATGTTTTTTGTTTGAGCTTTTAGCGGACTTGAAATAAATAACAAGCCAATTATAATTAGCAAATATCTTGTAGTTGTCACTGTGTTAAATTGTGTAGGCATGGCTTGTTTAATTCTCAACTGTACTATAAATCATATATATACCGTAGTCCTATTTTTTTTACGACTCCGCCCTTAAAATCACATTTTCGGTGTTTATTTCTCATAAAATAAAAGAAATATGTACTCCTTTTAAAGTTCCTTAATTCTTAAAATTGGAATCTAACTTAGGTAACATAATTTGGAATTGGCTTCCTACACCAACTTCCGATTGCACTTTTATAAATCCTTGATGTTTTTTTATAAATTCCTTACAAATCATTAAACCTAAACCCGTTCCTTTTTCGTTTTTTGTTCCTAGGGTAGATTTGTTTTCTGAAATTTCAAAAACACGTTCTATTTTTTCTTTTTGAATTCCAACACCTCTATCAGAAATTGAAATTAAATGATGTGTTTCTAATTCCGTTAATTTTAAGCGCACTTCTCCTCCTTCAAAACTGAATTTTATAGCATTTAAAATTAAATTATGAAACACCGTTTTCATCATGTATGAATCACACATAACTACAGCATTCGGTTCAATTTCTACCACAACTTTAATATTTTTTTCTGAAATTTCATGTTGAAGTTTTAATAATTCTTCATGAATAATCGTTGCTATATTGTATTCATTCGGATTAAAATTCATAAATCCGTTAGCTGTATGAATCCATTTTAAAGTATCCTCAAATAAATTGGAAGCATTAATAGCTGAATCATCAATAACTTGAAGGTATTTCTCGATTTTTTCATCATTAAAACTTCTAAAATTATCTTTTAGCAAGGATGAAAATCCTTGAATCGCATTTAAATTATTTATTAAATCGTGTGCCAGAATAGCAATTAACGTATCCTTTTCTAAATTAAGCGTTGATTGTTCCAATAATTTTTGTTGCAATTCCTCCTTTGATTTTAAGCAAGTAACATTTTCAGTAGACGTTAACTTATCTGCTGAAAATTGAATACTTTTCAAGGGCTTTCCAACGCATCCAATTTGTTCCACTCCTATCAACTCGCTCAATAGAGGGTGTATGGTTTCAATAACACCATCTTTGTTTAATTGGATTAGCTTATGAACATTTCCGTCTATAAAATTAGTCAATGCTTCTGAAAAGGAAATGATGTGTTGTTGTTCTTGCAGTGGAGATTCCATAGATTTTTAGCGATTACTTTAAAAGTATGTTATGCTTTTTTGAGGGTAATTTTAATTCCCAAACCATTAATAATTAACTGCAATCTGTTATTCGTAACCTCATTTATAACCCCTTCCTTCCCTTTAAAATAACCATCTGAAATAGTATAAGAATCACCTGGTTTTAAACTTTGTACTGTAACATCCATAGTGTCATCCGTTATAAACGCTTTTAGCGCCTCAATTTCTTTATCATATACAGTAGCAGGCTTTCCTAACCAAAATAAATACCGAACAATACCTGGAACTCTAAAAACAATATCTCGCTCTTGTTCTGGTAATTTTACAAAAACATAGCTTGGAATTAATGGAACTATTACTTTCTTTACTCTATCAGACCATTGACGACGTTCTAAAACCATTGGGCAATAAGCTTTAATTCCTAAAGAAATTAATTCCCCTAAAACTTTTTTTTCATTTTTAGGTTTCGTACATAAAACAAACCAATCTTCCATTGTTATTTTTTAAGAAATTCCTTATAACTAACTCTTTCTAAAATAATTATTCGAAACCAAAATTACTTTCAAATTTGTTTTGTATTTCATTCAATTAGTTATCGTCCGTCTTTAACATTTTACTGTAGCGGTTAACAAAACAATCGTTTTTCAAGATTATATCCAATTTATTCAATCCTCTACTACAACTATAAACCCATCAAAAAATAAAACCTTACGGAAATCATAAGATTTCTTCTTTATATGTATTCGCTTTGTAGTTAATGCAATTCACCTTATAGTATTCTTTAGATGTTTAACGTTGAAATTTCATAAGCTTACAGGGCTCAATAGAACCTTTGATTTTTTAAAAAGAATTGAAACTTTAGAGTAGTTTTTGCACGGCTTCGCCATAAAAATCAGATTATTAGCGATTTTTACGATTAAACATTTGAGAAGAAATTTGTTGTTTTTTTAGCAATTATTTATGGCCCCAAATCTAGACATTATAATATTACTGACAAATAGAATTCTAACAAAAAAGTCAATAACTTGATAAATGTCATTTTAAGTGAATACATAATCTGCTTCTATGGCTTATAACGAAATGTCAGTCTGAGCTTGTCGAAGACCACGAAAAAAGGCACTTCGACAAGCTCAGTGTGACAAAAAAGAGGTGTTATTCTGTACAAAAAATAGAGGTACACCCAACGGATTCTGTATCATATGTTTCTACGATTTTTATGTTTAAGAAATAAAACTAATTCTTTAGAATCAAGGCAATTTCAGCTACAGCTTATTCTTTTAATGTTCATATCTAAAAAACTGAACCACATAAGTATATGAGTCTCCACAACACGGTTGTTTTTAGGAGTATAAGGGGAGGTAATTCATTATCTTCAATATAGAAAAAATGCCATATGTAAAATATCTGTAATTAGTTACAAAATGTCAGTCTGAGCTTGTCGAAGACCACGAAAAAAGGCACTTCGACAAGCTCAGTGTGACAAAAAAGAGGTGTTATTCTGTACAAAAAATAGAGGTA
>JAGPIQ010000079.1 GCA_018054895.1 Lutibacter sp.
AAACTTCTTTACTGTTTCCTTTACCTGAACATCAGATAAAACGGGATTCAAAATGAAAACAGATTCGTAATGATTCATAATTAATTATTTAAGTTTTACTTTTAAGGGTGCAAATATACTGTTATTTGCTTAATTGGCAAGTGTTTTTTTAATAATTATTTTGATTTTTTTGGCTTTTGGCTTTTGGCTTTTGGCTTCGACTCCGCTCAGTCACCGTAACACTTAATTATTAATTTTCAATTCTAACTTCTCACATCTCAATTCTAACTTCTCAATTCTATGTTAGACTTAATAATTATCCACATCAATAGTCAATCTTATAGAACGGAAGTTACTTATCGCTTGAAAAGCATTTTTTACTTTGATAATTTTACCTTTAGTAGCTATTAATTGTTGATTTTGAGGAATTTTAATAACAATTTGACGTATATAGTAATTTTTTATTTTTGAAACGGCAGGAGTTGTAGGTCCTAATACGTGTTGTTTAAATAACACTTCAAATGATTTTCCCAACCAATTTGCGCCTTCTTCTACCCTATTAAAGTCTTTGTGTTTCACTGTAATTTTAATAATTCTAAAAAATGGTGGGTAAAAAAATTGCCAACGATCATCCAATTGCTCTTTATACATTTCTTCATACGCATTGGTTGAAATCTGTTGCAATATTTGATGGTATGGATTAAATGTTTGTATAGCTACTTTTCCTCTTTTTGAAGATCGTCCTGCTCTACCTGCCACTTGAACCATTAATTGGTAACTGCGTTCGTGGGCTCTAAAATCAGGGAAATTCAACATATTATCGGCATTCATAATTCCAACCAACGATACATTTGCAAAATCCAATCCTTTTGAAAGCATTTGTGTCCCCACTAAAATATCTATTTCTTGTGCTTGAAATTGACCTAATATTTTTTCATAGCCGTATTTACCACGAGTGGTATCCAAGTCCATTCGCCCAATATTGGCATCTGGAAAAAGATTATTAAGTTCCATTTCAATTTGTTCTGTTCCAAAACCTTTGGTATCCAACTTTTCACTTCCACAAGCACCGCAAGTATGCGGCATAGCTTGTCGGTAGCCACAATAATGACAACGCAATTCTTTTCTATAACTATGAAATGTTAAACTAACATCGCATTGTGGACATTGCGGAGAAACTCCACATGTCTGACATTCCACCACTGGCGCAAACCCTCTTCTGTTTTGAAATAAAATAACTTGTTCTTTTTCAGCCAAAGCATCGGTAATCATTTCCAATAATCTATCTGAAAAATGACCTTTCATTCGTTTTTTTCGATGCTTTTCTTTGATGTCTACCAATTCAATTTCAGGTAAAAGTACATCGCCATAACGTCTGTTTAATTCTACAAACCCATATTTTCCACGAGTTGCATTAAAATACGTTTCAATACTCGGCGTAGCTGAACCTAATAATACTTTTGCAGAAAACAAGTTAGCTAAAACAACTGCTGCATCACGTGCGTGGTATCTTGGTGATGGATCATATTGTTTAAAAGAAGGTTCGTGTTCTTCATCAACAATTATTAAACCTAAAGATGAAAATGGTAAAAAAATGGAAGAACGAGCACCCAACACTAATTGTGCTTTTTGTTTGTTTTCTAAAACGTTATTCCAAACTTCCACACGTTCATTCATAGAATATTTAGAATGAAAAACGGATAAATATTCACCAAAATAAATTTGTAAACGCTCAATTAACTGGGTAGTTAATGCAATTTCAGGCAATAAATACAGTACTTGCTTACCTTCCTCTAGTTCTTTCTTTATTAATTTGGCGTAAATTTCTGTTTTTCCACTGCTTGTTATCCCTTTTAATAAGGTTACTTTTTTGGTTTCAAACGTCTTTTTTATTTCAACATACGCAGTTTCTTGAAACGATGTTAATTCTTTAATAGTAGTTGAACTATCCTTGAAGCTAATTCGATCCTTCTGAATAAAATAATATTCAAAAATGTTTTTATCGACTAATGATTTTATAACAGCCGAGCTACAATTCGAACTTTCAATAAGCTGGGTAACTTTTATCGGTTTTTTACCTGCATTTAGTTGAAAATAGGTCAACACCACTTCGCGTTGTTTTTGCGCGCGACTCAATAACTCTAATAATTCTGATAATTTATCCTGCGTACTCCATTCATCTGATAACTTAATGTATTTTATCAGTTTTGGTTTGTATTGCTCGTAAATTTGTTCTTTTACAACAATTACTTTTTTGTCTATTAATGTTTTTATCACAGGAAAAACAGTTTTCTTTCCTAAAATATCAATAATCTGGGCAATGGTCAACTGACTTTGATGCTGTAAGGCTTCATAAACCAAAAACTCATCGTTATTTAAGACTTCTTCATTATTAAATTCACCTAATTGCTGAATAATAGTCTCACTTTCCAATAAAAAAGCAGACGGTAATGCAGCTCGAAACACTTCACCCAAGCTACACATATAATAGGTAGCCAACCACTCCCAAAATTTTAATTGCTGCTCGTTTACAATGGGTGTTTCATCTAAAATTTGATAAATATCTTTAGCTTCATATCCTTCAGGCGCATTTGTATGAATGGTATATACCAATGCTGTATAAATCTTCGATTTTCCAAATTCAACAGCAACACGCATTCCTGGTTTTAAAAAGCCAGCTTCTGCCTCCGTAATTTTATAGGTGTACTGTTTTGGTAACGCTAAGGGTAAAATAATAGTTATAAAGTAACTCAAATCAACACTAAATTTATAAAAAAGTAAATGTATTCAAATCAAACTAATTTTTCTACAAAAACAGTAATTTATGTTACTTAAAAATACCCTTCTAATGTAAGTTAAGTTACCTTGACTTTTCTAATTTTAAATAATTTTACATTAAATATTAAAATTTAAAAAAATGAGAAAAATAGGCCTACTAATGGTTTTTATAATCAGTTTTATTGGTTGTAAAGATACAAAAAACGAAAAAAAGGTTGATGTAAACCCAGAATATGTTGCGTTACAAAAAACAGCGGTGTCTATGTTTGGAAAACTTCCTGAAGTTGCAGAAAATCCAGAAAACTTAATTACTGAAGAAAAAGTAGCTTTAGGTAAAAAATTGTATTTAGATAATAGATTATCAAAAGACAACACCCAAAGCTGTAATACCTGCCATGATTTAAAAACGTATGGAGTTGATAATTTAAGTACTTCTCCTGGAAATGATGGTGGTTTAGGAACCCGAAATTCACCTACCGTTTTTAATGCCGCATTGCACATGTCTCAATTTTGGGATGGTAGAGAGCCAGATGTTGAAGCGCAAGCTGGTGGTCCTATTTTAAACCCTGTTGAAATGGCTATGCCAAGTGAAGAAGTTGTTATTGAACGATTGTCTAAAATTGACGAATACAATACATTATTTGCCAAAGTATTTCCTAATGATAAAAAACCTATTAGTTACAAAAATATTCAAAATGCTATTGGTGCTTTTGAACGTACTTTAATCACTCCTTCTCGATTTGACAAATTTGTTGATGGTGATATAGATGCTTTAACCGACGTTGAAAAAGATGGTTTACAACTATTTATTAGCACTGGTTGTACAGCTTGTCATTCAGGAAACGTTTTAGGAGGTAATATTTATCAAAAATTTGGACTTTTTGATGATTATTGGAAACATACAAAAAGTACCGTAATTGATGATGGTAAATTTTCAGTGACTAAAAATGAAAGTGATAAATATGTTTTTAAATCGCCTTCTTTAAGAAATATAGAAAAAACATACCCTTATTTTCATGATGGTAGCGTGAAGGACTTAAAAGAAGCTGTTCGTATTATGGCAAAAGTTCAATTAAACAAAGAATTAGCCGAAAAAGATTTAAATAACTTAGTTGCTTTTTTAAATTCACTTACTGGAAAACTACCTGAAAATATATAATTTATAAATATAAAATATTAATTTTCAACACATTAAACACCTAATTTTATTAGGTGTTTTTTTTTGGCACGTTGTTTGTTTATTTTAATACAACTACAACAACCAACTTTTTGTTAGTATTAATTTTAAAAACTTTAATTATGAAAAACTCCATATTATTATTTGCAACCTTTGTATTTGTTAGTTTTGGAGTCTTGGCTTCAACAAACAATACCTCAAACTCAAACAACATAAATTATAATAACAATGGCGACTCATTTACTTTTGTAGAAAGAGGTGTGACTTTTGCAGTTTTTCAAAATGGAGAGTTTGATTTTTACATCAATCCAAGAAAAGGATTGCAAATAGGATACCAAGGCCCTGGTGTAAATATTAGTTTTAACTCAGGATATAATTATGATGCCTATGTGCAATATGACGATTATGGTGCAATTATTCAAGTAGAGGACATTTATGTAGATTACGATTATTATGGTCGTGTGGAACGCATTGGAAACACTCGTATTTATTATGATAGAGATCGGTTATCTCGTGTTGGTGGCTTAAATGTATATTACAATACAAGAGGATATTACTCACATTCTTCTGGTTATATAAATGTTTTTAACCGTAACTATGTGTATCACCCTTACCACAACTATTTTGCAAGACCATTTTTTGAATACAGAGTAGTCAGTTACAAACCTTATAGAAATCATTACACACCTATTAGATATACGTACCACCACGATCATTCAAAAAATAAGTATTATTCAAATAATTACAGATATTCAAATAATCGCTCCAATGATAAAAGAGATTCTTACAACACACGTGAGCGTTATACAACAAGCAGCGTACCTAAAAGAAGTGATGATAGAAATGACCGTATAAGTAGCACTAGAAGTGACAATTCAAGAAACAATACCGATAGTAGAATTTCAAGAAGTACTGAAAGCACTAACCGAAACTCAGATAGAAATCCATCTCTAACTTCACGAAATGATTCTAAGAGTCGTACAATAATTGATCGAAATGCAACAAGTAGCGCTGAAAGAAGTTCGACTTCAGAAAATTCAAATAGAAACAGTACTCAAAGAAATCCTGTTGCTACTCAAGAAAGACAATCTTCAAGTACTAATAGTAGAAATTATTCTTCTACTCCAAACACTTCAAGAAGTTCTTCTTCAGAAAATGCGAATAGAACGAGTACTAGCACTCAAAGAAGTCCAGTTGTTACTCAAGAAAGACAATCTTCAAGTACTAATAGTAGAAATTATTCTTCTACTCCAAACACTTCAAGAAGTTCTTCTTCAGAAAAAAATATTGATAGACAAACAACAAGTTCTAGATCTTCATCAGAAACATCAAGAAGATAAAACCAACCTTCAATTGACGAAAAAAGCTACCTACTGGGTAGCTTTTTTTCGTTTGAATAACTTCAAAAAAAAACCTTTTAGCATAAAGACTAAAAGGTTTTTCCAAACTAATTAAACTCAAAATTATCTCCATCCACCTCCTAAGGCCTTATATAAATCAATTGTGTATTTTAATTGATTGTATTGAGAGTTGATTAACCCCAGTTGTGAACTTAATGATTTTTCTTGTGCTGTTAATACTTCTAAATAATTAGCTAAACCGTTATTTAATAACTCTTGCGAATAGGTACTTGCTAAATTATAGGCTGCAAATTCTTTTTCTTTTATTACTAATTTTTCAGTAGCAGCTTTATAACTGTACATAGCGTCCGAAACTTCTTTTCCAGCAATAAGTACCGCTTCTTTAAATTTTAACAAAGCTTGTTCTTGTTGTGCTTTTGAAACTTCATACTGTGTTTTTACTTTTCTTCCGTTGAAAATAGGTTGTGTTAAACCACCTATTATGTTTGAAAACAGTGAACTCGCATCAAAAAAGTTATCAAAATCTACACTTTGCAATCCACCTGAAGCAGATAAAGTAAAAGCTGGGTAAAAGTAACTTTTCGCTACGTTTGTCAATTCAAAAGCTTGTACAAATTGCGATTCAGCAGCAATTACATCAGGTCTGTTACTTAATAACAAAACAGGAACTCCAATTTCTAATGAAGTCGTAATTTTTTGTGCTTTAAAAGTACTTCTTTCAATAGTAGCTGACGGTTTTCCTAATAAGATAGACATGGTATTTTCCAACAAATGAATTTGTTCATTTAAATCTATCAAAATAGCTTTCGCTGTATACAATTGCGCTTCTGTTTGCTTTACCGCTACTTCTGTAACATCTCCAGATTCCTTTAATGCTTGTGTTGTTGTTAAGCCTTTTTCACGTGTACCAATGGTTTCTTTTGTAATTCTAACTTGTTCATCTAAGGATAACAATTGAAAATAAACTGCTGCAATTTGTGAAACTAACGTAGTTTTAATTGCTTGATGTGCTGCCACCGATTGTAAATAAGAGGCTTCAAACGCACGTTTGTTGCTTCTTATTTTACCCCAAATATCTGCTTCCCAAGTTAAATTAGCGCCTAACGAATACTGATCTAAAGACGAAATTGAAGAACCTACATTATCCGAATATTCAGAATGACTGTATTGCGCATTTCCATTTAACGTAGGTAAATAACCAGCTTTACCTTGTTTTACATACGCTTGTGCAGCTACAATTTGCTGTAAAGCCACTCTGTTATCAATATTATTTTCCAATCCTTCACTTATATATTGTTGAAGAATGTTATCTGTAAAAATTTCTTTCCAAGAAACTGTTGCCATTGATAAACTATCTGTTGAAATAGCATCTGTTCTAAAATTAGATTCAGAAACCACTGTTTCAGGTCTTTGATACTCTTTTGCTGCAAAACATGATGATAATAACAACGGTAAACTCGCAATTAAAAGTATTTTATATATTTTATTTGTTTTCATATTTAAACGTTTTCCTCTGAATTTTTAGTAATTAATAACGTTGGATCACCTGTAATTTTTTCTTGTAACCATTGGAATACCACAAATAACACTGGAATTACAAAAACTCCAATAATAGTTCCAATCAACAATCCACCTGCTGCACCGGTTCCAATAGAATTATTTCCTTCAGCTCCTACTCCTTTTGCCAACACCAATGGTAACAATCCTAAAATAAATGCAAATGATGTCATTAAAATAGGACGTAATCTTACTTTAGCACCTTCAATAGCTGCATCCACCAAACTCAACCCTTGTTTTCGTTTTTGAATGGCGAATTCGACAATTAAAATAGCATTTTTAGCCAACAACCCAATTAACATAATTAAGGCTATTTGGAAATAAATATTGTTTTCTAATCCCGCTAAATGCGTTGTAAAATAGGCTCCTGCAACACCAATTGGCAATGAAAATATTACAGATAAAGGCAGTAAATAACTTTCATATTGTGCCGCTAACAAAAAGTAAACAAACATAATACTAATAATAAAAATGATGGTTGATTGTCCTGCTGAAGCAATTTCTTCCCGTGTAATTCCAGAATAAGCTACTGAATATCCATCAGGTAATTCCGTTTCTGCCAATTTGTTAATCTTTGCAATGGCATCACCTGAACTAAATCCAGGGCCTGGCGCACCGTTTACCGTTACTGAGTTAAATAAGTTAAAACGATTGATAGTTTGCGGTCCGTACACACGTGTTAAAGTAACAAATTGAGATATTGGAGCCATTTCACCGTTTGCAGTTTTAACAAACATACTATTTAAACTACCTTCATTCACTCTGTCTTCTGGAAGCGCTTGTACAAACACTCTAAATTGTTTTCCAAAACGACTAAAATCTGCTGCATAATACCCACCAATATATCCTTGAATAGTTGATAAAATAGTATTGATAGAAACACCTGCTTGTTTGGCACGTTCCTTATTAATATCTAATTCTAACTGAGGGAAATTTGTGTTAAACGAGTTCGATGCAAAAGCAATTTCAGGTTCTTTTTTTAATACGTTGATAAAATCTGTTGCAGTTTCATCTAACTTGGTTAATTCTCCAGAAGCTTTATCTAACACTCTCATTTCAAAACCATCCGCAGTACCAAAACCAGGTACACTTGGTGGTGTAAAAAAGATAATATTGGCTTCACTAATTAAAGCTGTTTTTTGAAATAACTGACCTACAATAGCATTTACAGACTCAGAATCTTCTTTTCTATCTGCCCAATCTTCTAAAATAATAAACCCTAAACCATACGAACTACCTTCACCAGAGAAAAAGTTTCTTCCGCTAACAAACGAACCGGTTCTAATCCCTTTTACTGTTTTAATTATTTCTGAAAGTTGTTGATTTACTTCAAAAGTTCTATCCAACGATGAACCTGCTGGTAATTCAACATTTACAAATACCACTCCTCTATCTTCCGAAGGAACAAAACCAGAAGGCATGGTTTTAGAAACATAAAATATAGCCGCAACACTAATAGCTAAAATAGCAACTGTAATCCATTTAAATCGGATTAAAAAACCTACCGATTTTACATATTTTTTAGTGGTAGCATTAAACCCAGCGTTAAACGCATTGTAAAAACGTTGTAAAAAACTTGTGTTTTTATCATCTGCATGTTTATATTTTCGAAGGAAAATAGCACATAGAGCAGGTGTTAATGTTAGTGCGTTTACGGCTGAAATAAAAATAGCAATCATTAAAGTTACCCCAAATTGCTCATAAAACACTCCCGAAGGTCCTTGAATAAAAGTAATAGGTAAAAATACAGCTATCATTACTAAGGTAATAGAAACAATGGCGCCACTAATTTCACTCATTGCCGAAACCGACGCTTTTCGGGCATCTTTCATTCCACCTTCTAATTTTACGTGTACCGCTTCTACCACTACAATAGCATCATCTACCACAATACCAATAGATAAAATAAGAGCAAATAGCGTTAATAAGTTAATAGAATATCCTAAAATATCTAGGAAAAAGAACGTACCAATAATGGAAACAGGTACTGCAATTGCAGGTATTAATGTCGATTTAAAATCTTGTAAAAAGATAAAAACTACCACAAATACTAATAAAAACGCCTCAATTAAAGTTGTTTTTACCTTATCTATAGATGCTGTTAAAAATTTATTAGTATCATAATTTACTAAATAGTGAACTCCTTCTGGAAAATCTTTTTCTAATTCATCTAATTTAGTATACACATTTTTAATAATTTCCTGCGCATTAGAACCTGGTGTTTGAAAAATACCAAAGTTTAATGCTGGATATCCTTTTGTTCGAGAAATTGTTGAATAAGAAAATGCATCTAATTCTATTTTTGCAACATCTTTAACTCTTAAAAACTGTCCATCAGGTAAGGCTTTAATAATAATTTCACCATATTCATCAGCCGTTTTATACCTTCCTTTATATTTAATTACATACTCAAAAGATTCTCCTGCATTTTGTCCTAAAGAACCTGCGGAAGCTTCCAAACTTTGTTCATTAATAGCTGCGGTTACATCTCTTGGTGATAATTGGTAGCTTGCCATTTTTGCTGGGTCTAACCATACACGCATTGCATAATCTTTTGCTCCAAAAACATTTAACGCACCTACACCATTTACACGTTGTAATTCTGGCTTTACGTTTATATTTAAATAATTTTGAAGATAGGTATCATCATATTCCGGATTTTCAGAATAAATAGCCGCAAATAACAATGCCGAGTTTTGTTGCTTTGCCGTTGTTATTCCTGCTCTAATTACTTCTGCAGGTAATGAAGAGTTTGCTCTTGAAACTCTATTTTGAACGTTCACTGCTGCAATATCTGCATCATATCCTTGTTCAAAAAACACTTGAATAGTTGCACTTCCTGAGTTACTTGCCGTAGAAGTAATATAGGTCATACCTTCTACTCCGTTAATTTGTTCCTCAATAGGAATAATAACGCTTTCTAATATAGTTTCAGCGTTTGCTCCTGGGTATGCTGCTGTAATTTGAACTGTAGGTGGCGCAATGTCAGGGTACTGAGTAACTGGTAATTGCGACAATCCTAACACCCCTAATATAACTATGATAATAGAGATAACTGTTGAAAGAACAGGTCTTTCAATAAATATTTTTAACATATGTGTCTACTATTAATTATTTAAATACTGTTTGAAACGAATTGGTAATACTATCTAAAGGTGTTAAAACTGGAGTAATTTTAGTTCCTGGACCTACTTTTCCAACTCCTTTTGCTAATATTACAGTACCTTCTGTTAAACCACTTTCTATAATATATAATTTACCTGTAGTAGCTTCAATAAGAATTGGAGTTGCAACCAAATTATCATTTTCAACAGTATACACAAATTTTTTCCCTTGTTTTTCAAAAGTAGATTCTGCAGGAATTACCAACGAATTTTTATACACTTTTGGAATACCAATAGTTCCACTACTTCCGTTTCTTAAAAAACCAACTTCATTGCTAAATTTTGCTCTAAAAGTAACTGTTCCTGTTTGTTGATTGATATCTCCTGTAATTGTTTCCACAGTTCCTTCTTGATCGTAAATTTTACCATTTGCTAATTGTAAGTTTACTTTTGGCAATGCTTTTATTTTATCTTCAATAGTTGTTCCTTCTGCATTTTCAATAAACCCTAAAAAATCTTTTTCATTCATTGAAAAATAAGCATACACATTATTTATAGAAGAAACATTTGTTAGCGGCAACGCATTTTGAGATGAAACTAAGGCTCCTTCTCTATAATTAATAGAACCTACCACTCCATTTACAGGGCTTTTTACATTTGCATAATTAATGGTAGCAATAACACTATTATAGACACTTTTAGCTTGTTCCAACTGTGCTTTTGCTGTTTCTAATTGAATACTGCTTATAATGTTTTTTTGAACAAGCGGTACTAATTTATTAACAGCTAATTGCGCTGTATTTACACTCGCTTTTGCAGCTGCAGCATCTTGACTTAACGACTGCGTTTCTAATTTAAATAACAACTGACCTTGTTTTACAATATCTCCTTCATCTACCAAAACACTTTGTATATAACCTGTAACTTTAGGTCGTACTTCACTGTTTACTTCTCCTTCTATTGTTGCAGGATATTTTTGAAAACTTATTGCTTCTTGTTGTACAACTTTTACTACTGGAAATGGTAAAACCATACTTTTAGGTGCTGCTTGTGGAGCATTCTCACTTCCGTAACTGCTTACACTTATTGCAATTCCTACAATAATTATTACGCCTGGTATTAAATAGTAAATAATTTTATTTTTCATGATGTTTGACTTATTTATTGTTTTTGATTTTATTTATATTGTGTGTTGTTCTATTAATTTTTTTCTTAAAACAGAAATTGATGCCGTTGCTTCGTCTATAAAAGTGATATAATCGGTATGAAACCCTAAATCAAATTTTTCTTCTTCAACTGTTTCTAATTTATTACATTCATTTTTATACTCTTTTATTTCTTCGTGAAGGTGTTTTTGAGTACTCCACATAGTTATCATATCGTCAATATTTTGGAGTATTCGATCTCTACTAACTATAAAATATTTTTTTCGATCACCTGTCTTGGTAAAGTAGGACAATTTTTTTAGACTTTGTAAATGTGTTAAATGTGTTGAAATGGTACTTTTACTAGCACATAAATTTTCAACTAACTGATCAAACGTAGCTCCTTTTTTTCCATTTAAAATAACAAAGGCTAGAATTCTGGCAGCTAATGGTGCAAAATTATCCACCTCTTCAATATGAACTCCTAATTTTTCAACGAGCACACATTTTTTTTTATTATAGACTTCCTTCATGTTCTATTAAATTAGGGTGCAAATATACGATTAGTTCGTAAAACACCGAACTAATCAAACTGAATAGATGTTAATTTTTTATTAAAAAACTACATGCGCTTAAATATCAGATACTTATATTAAATAAATAATTATTTAATGATGAATGTATAAGTTATTAAGGAACCTAAGTAATTACACAATACACAATTTTTAACTTATTTTAGTATTAAAATAGATCCATTCATTAAAAATAAATACCATTAACACTACAAAAAGAGTATATTTGACCACTAACTAAAAAATTTTAAAAAATGAAAAAAACATTACTTATTACATTATTTGTACTATCACTTTTAAATACTTCTTATGCTCAAGAAGGAATGATTGGAGAAATTAAGCTATTTGCTGGAAATTTTGCTCCTAGTACCTGGGCTATTTGTAATGGTCAACTATTACCTATTTCTCAAAACCAAGCTTTATTTTCAATTTTAGGTACAACCTATGGCGGCGATGGAAGAAATACATTTGCGTTGCCAGATTTAAGAGGTAGAGTTCCTGTTTCACCAGGGCAAGGTCCAGGACTTTCAAATTACGTTTTAGGTCAACAAACTGGAGCTGAGTCTATTACTTTAAACGTTAATCAATTACCATCACATAATCATATAATAAATGCTGTTAAAGGTACTGGTGATTCCTCCTCACCTACTGGTAATTATATTGCTGATACTGGGCTTTTTGACAAAGAGTATTCTACTACCAATACAATTGGAAGCACTCAGTTACACTCAGGATCCGTTGGTAATACAGGCAGTGGTCAAAGTGTAGAAAACAGACAACCAACATTAGCAATTAATTATATTATTTGTTTATATGGAATTTATCCTTCTAGAAATTAAAAGATATGAAACTTATAAAAATTACTTTTATAGTGTTACTGTGTTCTTTTACCAGTACTGCACAAATTACATTTAAAGGTTGCCCAGATGCTGTTTTAGGAGATCAAAATTATATATTAACAGCTACAGGCTCCATAGACAATGAAGGAATTACTAGAAACACTTATGAAAGTAGTCCTACTGACTTTGCACAAAGTTGCCCATCTGGTATTTGTGAAATTAGAATTCTATGGAATATTTCAAATTCGAGATGGGAAATTCAATTGGATAATGATGGTCCATTAACAACCCCTGATTATACAACGGCAACATTGTATTATAATACTGAAAATTCATACCCAAACCCTCCTAGTTTAAATTTAGGAACTTGGGTGGATACCGTAAATGTTGATGGTGCAAATTGTGGAGGAAATTTAACAAGCGCCAATGCAACTTTGACTGGAGATGTTCAAGATAATGTGTCATTATCTATTGAAGATTTTACTTTAAATAACCTTGTGTCTATTTTCCCAAATCCAGCAGAAAATAGCTTTAAAATCAAAAATAGTTCTTCCTATGAACCTGAGTTCGATTAATGTTTAAGTAGATTTTATTAGCAAAAAAGATAGATTTTTAGTAAATTAAAGTTCTGAAAATCAATTTATTAATCTAAAAATCTATCTATGATTATTTACTCTAAAATTAC
>JAGPIQ010000080.1 GCA_018054895.1 Lutibacter sp.
TAATTTAACAGCAACATCCTTCGGGTTGCAACCGCTTAAACTGATTATTGTAAGCAATAAAGCCATTCAGGAAAAAGCTGTTCAATATTGTTTTCATCAAAAGCAGGTTGTAGACGCTTCTCATTTATTGGTGATATGCATAAAAAATGACACTACAATTGACGATGTTAATTCCTATTTTGATTTAGAAAAGGAAACTAGAAGCATTAATGAAACTGTTATTTCTAAATTTAGGCAACAACTTGTTAAAATGTTCGAGAATAAGACTTTAGAACAAAAGCAGGCATCCGCGGTTAACCAAGCGTATATTACTCTGGGAAATTTATTAACGGTTTGTGCTGTAGAAAAAATAGACGCTTGCCCTATGGAGGGTTTTATTCCTACTAAAATTGATGAATTATTAAATTTAAAATCACTAAATTTAAGGTCTATACTATTATTACCTGTTGGATTTAGAGCCGATGATGATATTATGAGCGCTATGAAAAAAGTACGAAAACCACTAGAAGAAGTTGTTATAGAAATATCTTAAAATAAAACCAAAAAATAGTAATATATTATGAGTAAAGAGGTTAAAGCTCTTGAGCCAAAAGCACTTTGGAATAATTTTTCAAAGTTAAATGAAGTGCCTAGAGGTTCAAAAAAGGAAGAAAAAGTAATTCGTTTTATGACTGAGTTTGGTCAAAAATTAAATCTTGAAACGGTTGTTGATGCCGTTGGAAATGTAATTATAAAAAAACCTGCAACTAAGGGATTAGAAAATCGAAAAACGGTTGTACTACAGTCGCATTTAGACATGGTGCATCAAAAAAATTCAGATACCATATTTGACTTTGATACTGAAGGAATCAAAATGATTATTGATGGAGATTGGGTGAAAGCCAAAGGAACAACATTAGGAGCAGATAACGGATTAGGAGTCGCTGCTATTATGAGTGTTTTGGAATCTTCTACACTGAAACATCCAGCCATAGAAGCATTATTTACTATAGATGAAGAAACTGGAATGACCGGGGCAATGGGACTTCAAGCAGGTTATTTATCTGGAGAAATTCTATTAAATTTAGACACTGAAGATGATGACGAAATTGATATTGGTTGCGCTGGAGGAATTGACGTTTCTGCAAAAAATCCATTTAATGCCGTAAGTTCTCCAACAAATAGTATTGGAATTAAAATTTCAGTTAGAGGGTTAAACGGAGGACATTCAGGAATGGATATTCACAGAGGTCTTGGGAATGCAAATAAAATAATGAATCGATTATTATATAGTACTCAAGAATTTGTACGAATTTCAGAAATTGACGGAGGAAGTTTAAGAAATGCAATTCCAAGAGAAAGTTTTGCTATTGTAACGGTTAAAGAACTGTACAAAGACCAATTTACAAAACAATTTAACAAAATTGTAAAGGATATAAAATCGGAATTAAAAACCATTGATCCTAACCTTGAAATTTTAATATCAGATATTGATTTACCAAAAAAAGTAATGACAGCAATCAGCCAAAATACCTTGGTTAAAACAATTTATGCATTGCACAATGGTGTTTTTAGAATGAGTAATGACATGAAAGGTTTGGTTGAAACTTCAAATAATATTGCACGCGTAATTGTAAAAGATGAAATGTCTACCATTTTATGTTTAACGCGTTCGTCTGTTGAATCTTCAAAAACCGATTTAGCAAATACGTTAAAAGCTACTTTTGAATTAAGCGGATTTAAGGTTACCCTGTCAGGTTCATACCCTGGTTGGAAACCAAATGTAAACTCACCAATATTAAAAGTTTTGAGTTCAACATATGAATCTTTATTCAATGAAAAACCAAGAGTTGTTGCATGTCATGCTGGTTTAGAATGTGGTATTTTAGGAACAAATTACCCAGAAATGGATATGATTTCCTTTGGACCTACCATAAAAGGAGCACATTCTCCAGATGAAAGAGCAAACATTCAATCAGCACAAAAATTTTGGAAATATTTGCTTGAAATTTTAGAAAATATTCCTGTAAAAAAATAACTCCTTCTAAAAGAGGCTATTAAAAAGTATTGAAACCCGTCATTCTGAACCGGCTGACAGACTTGTTTCTGAATCTTATCACATTGATTATCAATGGCTATGAGAACCTAAAACACGTTCAGGTTGACGAAAATACTACTTTTCAATAGCCTCTTTTTTTATAGGTTTGTTAACAACATTCCCTTTTATAAACCATAAATAATTGTATTTTTACACCTTAAAATAACTTGATATTATTCAATGGGAAAAATTATTGCTATTGCCAATCAAAAAGGTGGAGTTGGAAAAACTACAACTACGGTAAATTTAGCGGCTGCACTTGGCGTTTTAGAGAAAAAAGTATTATTAATTGATGCTGACCCTCAAGCAAATGCTTCGTCTGGTTTAGGTATCAATGTTGATGAAGTAGAAATTGGAACCTACCAATTATTAGAACATGCCATTGCTGCAAAGGATGCTATTGTAACTACTTCAGCTCCAAATGTTGATTTAATTCCTGCTCATATTGACTTAGTTGCAATTGAAATTGAATTAGTCGACAAAGAAAGGAGAGAATACATGCTACGTGAGGTATTAAAGGACATAAAAGATGATTATGATTTTATTCTGATTGATTGTGCTCCTTCATTAGGCTTAATTACCTTAAACTCTTTAGTAGCAGCGGACTCTGTAATTATCCCTATACAATGCGAATATTATGCGTTGGAAGGTTTAGGTAAATTATTAAACACCATAAAAAGCGTACAGAAAATACATAATCCTGATTTAGATATTGAAGGCTTATTATTAACCATGTATGATTCTCGCTTACGTTTATCAAATCAAGTTGTTGAAGAGGTAAATAAACATTTTCAGGATATGGTTTTCAAAACCGTTATTCAACGTAATGTTAGATTAAGTGAAGCGCCAAGTTTTGGTGAAAGCATTATTTCATATGATGCAACAAGTAAAGGAGCTGTAAATTACATTAATTTAGCAAACGAAATTTTAAAACAAAATGCACATGGCAAAGGCAATTAAAAAGCAAGCACTTGGACGAGGATTATCTGCCTTATTGAAAGAATCTGATGCTGATATCAATTCAGCAAATGATAAATTTGCAGATAAATTAGTGGGGCATATTCTTGAAATAGAATTAGATTCTATTGAAGTAAACCCTTTTCAACCAAGAAGTTACTTTAATGAAGAAGCCTTACAAGAATTAGCGAGTTCTATTAAAGAATTAGGGGTAATACAACCTATTACAGTACGCAAATCCGAAGGAAATAAATTTCAATTAGTATCTGGGGAACGTCGTTTTAGAGCTTCTAAATTAATTGGAAACAAAACAATACCTGCATACATTCGTCTGGCAAATGACCAAGAAATGTTGGAAATGGCGTTGGTTGAAAACATCCAACGTAAAGATTTAGATCCAATTGAGGTTGCTTTATCATACCAACGTTTAATTGACGAAATTGACTTAACTCAAGAAGAAATGAGTGTTCGTGTGGGTAAAAAACGTTCAACCATTACCAACTACCTACGCTTACTAAAGTTAGATCCAATTATTCAAACAGGAATACGTGATGGTTTTTTATCTATGGGACATGGTAGAGCACTTATTAATGTTGAAAACCAAGGAGATCAATTAGATATTTACGAAAAAATACTTGAACAACAATTATCTGTTCGCCAAACAGAACAATTGGTCAAAGAATTGAAAGAAGAACCTTTAAAAGTAATTGCTTCCAAAGGAACTCCTAAAGAAGCTCCTAGTTTTATTGCAAATGGTTTAAAAACTTTTAGTCAATACTTTGGTCATAAAATAGACGTTAAACTTTCAGGAAGTGACAAAGGAAAAATTTTAATTCCTTTTCATTCTGAAGAAGATTTTAACAGAATAAAAAAATTATTGGAATAGTGTTAAAAAAGCATTTTTATATAATTCTAATTGTTTTAAGTTCATTTTTTTTTAAAGTGTATTCGCAAGAGAACCCAAATTTAAAAATTATTGACTCTATAAAACCTTACACGTTTAATCCACTTTCACCAGCAAAAGCGGCTTTTTATTCTGCTATTTTACCTGGTTTGGGACAAGCTTATAACAAAAAGTATTGGAAAATACCTCTGGTTTATGCTGCATTAGGAGGAGGAATTATGGTGTATGATTATAATAATAAAAATTACAACCGAGCCAGAACAGCCTATAAACTCCGCCTGAATGATAAACCTGATGAGTTTGATGGAGTAGATGGACGCATTTTACTTTCAGATGAAGCACTGATTAGAGCTCAAAAAAGCTATAAAAAAGACAAAGATTTATCTATTTTAGTTACGGTTGGTTTATACGTTCTTCAAATTTTGGAGGCAAGTACAAATGCTCATTTATTACAGCATAATGTGGATGATAATTTAACCTTTTCACCACAAATAATACAAAATTCAGTTACTAAAAAATCAGTGGTTGGAGCTTCATTAAATTTTAATTTTTAAACATGAAATGAGCATGTTGAAACATTCATCACAAAACGAGTTAATTATTAGCGAACAGTCCCGATAGCTATCGGGATGACCTTTAAAAAAAATAAAAAAGACACATGAAAATAGCACTTTTAGGATACGGACGAATGGGACAAACAATTGAGCGATTTGCAGTGCAAAGAGGTCATGAAATTGTTTTAAAAGTAGATGAAAACACTGAAAGCTATGATATTACAATTGCTGATGTCGCTATTGATTTTAGCATTCCATCTGTGGCTTTTAACAATATTTCAAATTGTTTAAAAAATAATGTACCTGTAGTTAGTGGAACAACGGGTTGGTTAGATAATTTTGAAGAAGCAAAAAAATTATGTAACACCAATAAAGGTGGTTTTATTTATTCATCAAATTACAGTTTAGGTGTCAATATTTTCTTTGAATTGAATGAATACCTCGCCAAAATGATGGCGAATTTAAAGCAGTATGAAATTACTATGGAAGAAATTCATCATACTAAAAAATTAGATGAACCAAGTGGAACTGCAATTACCTTAGCTGAAGGAATTATAAAAAACACCGATAAAAAAAATTGGGCTTTAAATGTAACAACTGAGGCAAATGAAATACCTATAGTTGCAAAACGTATTGAAGATGTTCCTGGAACACATTCCGTTGCTTATACTTCGGAAGTAGATACTATTGATATTAAACATACGGCACATAGTCGTGATGGTTTTGCCTTAGGTGCAGTTATTGCTTCTGAATGGTTAGTTGGAAAAACTGGAG
Source organism: Lutibacter sp. (assembly GCA_018054895.1). Lineage (GTDB taxonomy): Bacteria > Bacteroidota > Bacteroidia > Flavobacteriales > Flavobacteriaceae > Lutibacter. Next base: position 5,267 of record JAGPIQ010000080.1, read on the forward strand.
TATTTACAATGAGAGACGTTTTAGGTATCTAAAAAAATTAAAATTTTATATTATGACAATGACTGAATGGTTTATTTTTTTCTTGGCAATTCAAGTGATACATTTTTTAGGAACTTGGAAATTATACACTAAAGCTGGTAGAAAAGCTTGGGAAGCTATCATTCCAATTTATAATGCCGTTGTTTTAATGAAAATATTAAACCGACCTTGGTGGTGGATTGTATTGCTATTTATTCCTGTTATTAATTTACTAATGTTCCCTGTAATTTGGGTTGAAACCATTAGAAGTTTTGGAAAATACAAATCAATTGATTCCTTTTTAGTAGTATTAACATTAGGTTTTTACTTGTTTTATTTAAACTACGCTGCTAATGTTCAATATGTTGAAGATAGAAGTCTAAAGTCAAGAACTGAATTAGGAGAATGGGTGAGCTCAATTGTTTTTGCAATTATTGCTGCAACTATTGTACATACCTATTTTATGCAACCATACACGATTCCAACCTCATCGTTGGAAAAATCGTTATTAATTGGTGATTTTCTGTTTGTTAGCAAATTTCATTATGGCGCAAGAACTCCAATGACCGTTGTTGCTGCTCCAATGGTACACGATTCATTACCTTTAACAAAAGCTAAATCATTTTTAAATAAACCTCAACTTCCTTATTTTAGATTACCAGGTTTTCAAGATATTAAAAGAAATGAGATTGTAGTGTTTAACTGGCCTGTTGATACGGTTCGTTTCTTTTTTGACAAATCGAATATTCATATTGACAAACCTATTGATAAAAAATCTAACTATGTAAAACGTTGTGTTGGTATTCCTGGAGATTCTTTGGAAATTAAAGATGGTTATATTTTTATTAATGGTGAAAGAACAGTGCTTCCAGACCGTGCTAAAACTCAATACATGCACAAAGTTGTGACTGATGGGCAACAACTTAGTGGAAGTATGTTAAGCAGATATAACGTTACAGAAGGAAGTTTTCAAGGTGATTTTTATATGTTGAATTTAACGGATGAAAATGCTGCGAAATTAAAAAACAATCCAATTGTTAAAAGCGTAACAAAATTAATTGAACCGAAAGGAGGTGCTTATAACAAAGCTATTTTCCCACATAACGAGCAATATAACTGGACAATGGACAATTATGGTCCAATTTATATTCCTCAAGAAGGAAAAACAGTAGAATTAAACTCAAAATCGTTGCCTTTTTACAAACGCATTATTGAAGTTTATGAAAACAATAATTTAACCATAAATGGTGATGAAATTTTTATCAATGGAAAATTAGCAACCACCTATACTTTCAAACAAAATTATTATTGGATGATGGGTGATAACCGTCATAATTCCGAAGATGCACGTTATTGGGGATATGTACCTTATGACCACGTTGTTGGAAAACCAGTATTTATTTGGTTTAGTTGGGATACTAATGGTGAAGGAATTGCTAATAAAATTCGTTGGGAACGCTTATTTACAACTGTTCACGGAGAAGGAGAGCCCGTTTCATATCTATATTATTTCTTAGGAGCATTAGCACTTTGGTTTGGATATAGCTCTTTTAGAAAACGTAAAAACGAATAAAAAACAATATTGAATTCCTGCTTTTGCGGGAATTCTATTTTTTACTTATTAATGACTCCTCTTTTTAATAGGAATCTTGAATTGATTTATATGGTTTTAGTACATCCTACATATTTTTCGCCTATAATCCAATATGTCGCTATTGCTAAAACAGCTCATATTAATTTTGAGTTTGAAGATAATTTTCAAAAGCAAACCTTTAGAAATAGATGTTATGTGAACACTGCTAATGGGAAACATTTACTAAATGTACCCTTTCAGCATACAAAAGGCGTTAAGCAACAAACAAAGGATGTACAAATAGACTATAAGGACGATTGGAATAAACTCCATTTAAAAACACTTAAAACAGCGTATAATTCTTCGCCGTATTTTGAATTTTACATAGATGATTTAATACCAATTTTCGAAAAGAAACATACTTTTCTATTGGATTTAAACATCAAATGTCACGACTTTGTGATGGATGCTTTACAACTTGAAACGCCTTTTAGCAAAACCACGGAATATTTTAAATCTACCGAAGAAACTGATTTACGTGATTTAGCGAAAATCAACCCTAAATTATCTTTTGAATTGGATGCTTATTATCAACTATTCAATGAAAAACAAGATTTTATTCAAAATTTAAGCATTTTAGATCTCATTTTTATGGAAGGGCCCAATGCGTTGAACTATTTAGAAAGTCAAACCATACAATTTTAATGTTGGAATTTGTCCGCTTTTGCACGCATTATGGAATGCACTTTTTAGTCCCAGGACTTATTGCATTTATTTTCTTTAGAAATAATTGGAAAAAAGTCTGGCTCATTTTTATAGCAACAATGCTTATTGATGTCGATCATTTATTTGCGACTCCAATTTTTGAAGAAAATAGATGCAGTATTAATTTTCATCCATTACACACCTATTATGCAGGTTTCTTTTATGTGCTTCTTTTATTCCACCCAAAAACAAGAGTTATTGGTATTGGATTACTTTTTCATTTAGTTACCGATTTTACAGACTGTTTTTGGATTTCATAATTTCTGTTTGAAGCAAAAAAATCATCTAAAAAGTAAAATTTTCGTCAACCTGTTCCGATTAGTATCGGAATTACTTTCAGGCTCTCATAAAGATTTAAACTCAATATGATGTGATGCTGAAACAAGTTCAGCATGACGATCGTATTTCATAATTTCAATTTGAAGCAAAAAAAATCCCAAAATTGCTTTTGGGATTTTTAAAATTATCTAACTAATTTTTTATACTTAATTCGTTTCGGCATTAAATCTCCACCCAAACGTTTCTTTTTATTTTCTTCATAATCTGAAAACGAACCTTCAAAGAAATACACTTGTGAATCGCCTTCAAAAGCTAAAATATGCGTACAAATTCTATCTAAAAACCAACGGTCGTGACTAATTACCACTGCACAACCAGCAAAGTTTTCCAACCCTTCTTCCAAAGCACGTAATGTATTCACATCCAGGTCGTTTGTTGGCTCATCTAATAGCAACACGTTTCCTTCTTCACGCAACGTCATTGCCAAATGCAAACGGTTCCGTTCACCACCAGAAAGTGCACTTACTTTTTTATTCTGATCACTTCCTGCAAAATTAAATCGACTTAAATACGCACGAGAGTTTACTTGCTTTCCTCCCATCATCATCAATTCCTGTTCATCACAGAAATTTTGCCAAATGGTTTTATCAGGATCAATATTAGAATGACTTTGATCTACATAGGCAATTTTTGCCGTATCTCCCACTTTGAATTCTCCTTTATCCGGAACTAATTCATTCATTATCATTTTAAAAATAGTTGTTTTCCCGGCTCCGTTTGGACCAATTACACCAACTATACCGGCTTGTGGCAAAGTGAAATTTAAATCTTCATATAATAACTTATCATCAAACCCTTTTGAAACATTTATAGCATCAATTACATTGGTTCCTAAACGTGGTCCGTTAGGAATGTAAATTTCCAATTTCTCGTCTAATTGGTTTTGATCTTGACTCATTAATTTATCGTAATTCGCCAAACGTGCTTTCGATTTTGAATGACGCCCTTTTGGAGCCATACGCACCCATTCCAACTCACGCTCTAACGTTTTTTGACGTTTTGAAGCTACTTTTGATTCTTGCGCTAAACGTTTCGATTTTTGATCTAACCATGAAGAATAATTCCCTTTCCAAGGAATACCTTCACCTCTATCCAATTCTAAAATCCAACCTGCAACATTATCTAAGAAATATCTATCATGCGTTACGGCAATAACAGTTCCTTTGTATTGTGATAAATGATGCTCTAACCAATGTACAGATTCTGCATCTAAATGGTTTGTAGGCTCATCTAATAATAACACATCTGGTTCTTGTAATAACAATCGACATAAAGCAACTCTTCTACGTTCACCACCTGATAAATGTTTAATTGGTGTATCACCATCAGGAGTTCGTAAAGCATCCATTGCTATTTCCAACTTCGTATCTAATTCCCATGCGTTTGCTGCATCAATTTTATCTTGTAAAATGGCTTGTTGCGCCATTAGCTTATCCATTTTATCAGCATCAGAATATACTTCTTCCAAACCAAACATATCGTTGATTTTGTTATATTCTTCTAAAATAGCAACTGTTTCAGCAACACCTTCTTTTACAATATCTATGACTGTTTTAGTTTCATCTAATTCAGGTTCCTGAGATAAATAACCAACAGAATAACCAGGTACGAAAACAATATCACCTTGGTAGTTTTTTTCAAGACCTGCAATAATCTTCATTAAGGTTGATTTTCCCGACCCATTTAAACCTAAAATTCCAATTTTAGCTCCATAAAAAAAGCTTAAATAAATATTTTTCAACACAGGCTTATTGGCCCCTTGATAGGTTTTTGACAAACCTGACATTGAAAATATTACTTTCTTATCATCTGACATATCTCTTTTTGTTTAATTGTTTATTTATTAATCTATTTTTAGTTGCAAAGGTGCAAAGATTCAAAGGTACAGAGGGGCAAAGCTTTTTTTCACACTTCTGACTTCTGACTTTATACTCTCCCTTTCAATGCATTAAAAACCCAAGCAATTGCAAAAAAGCCAATTCCTACAGATGCAAATCCGTATCCAGCAATATCGTTGTATCTAAAAGCTCCTAAAGCAATTAATATTAATCCAACAATAATCATAATGGCAGTTGCCCATGCTAAAACTGTATTTTTATTCATATGACTCATAATAAAATTGGTATTTAGTTAAAAAATTACTGTTATAGTAATTGGGTGCCAAATATCGTAAATTTAATCGTGTTTCAAGCATTTAGCGCAAATTTTCACTAGATATTAACTAAAATGAAAGAGAATATTTTTGAAGCTTAGCGAGATTGGAGAATAAAGAAGTGAAGTTTCCGTTAAACAAAAATTACACAAGCACAAAACCACCAATAAACACCAATCCCTACAAGCAGATGTTATACGCTGTGTATTTTAAGGTTTTATTTTATTATTTACTTGTATTTGTAAATCTTCATATTTAATTGAGTTTGTTAGTTTTTTCAACGCATTCAATGATAGTGTTTTTTGATTTTTCACATAATTGTTTAATTCTTCTGTTGAGCAAACATAAAATTCCCATTGATTTAAGTCTAACGGATTTACTGTAGATTTATCGAGATGTTTTAAAAGACAAAATACATATATGTCTGCACTTCGAATTGCAATTTCTACCCGTTTCCCAATGTCAATACCGTAAGGCTTTGCTTGCCTTACACCAAAACTAATTTTCGAATGTTCAACTTGATCCCAAGTTTGAAGGTAGGCTGATGATTTCACTTCTACTTTTATACCTTCAGGAGTTAATAAGTCATAAGCACCCCATTCTGTTCTTACTTTTTTTATATCAGCATTTAAGGCTTTTGACACTATAAATTCTGCTAAAATTCCTCGCGTAGCATTACTTAAAATATCAGAAACACTCCATTGCCAAAATTCTATTAAATTAAAGCCTAAATTATTTTCATTTGAAGTGAAAGGCTCATTTCCAGTTTTACAAGCTAAATGTAATTTTTCTTTTAGATTCATTCGGCAATTTTTTGCATTGAGTACAAGATACAAATTTACGCAAGTAGTTTGTAAAAGACACAATTATTATTTTTGTTTCAAATGAAGTAATTAGTCTTTCTAATTATTGAATTTAGCTATTTTAGCTAAATTTTTATAAAAAACAAAAAGGTCGCGTACTAATAATATAACTACTAACTAACTTTCTCTTAAAAAACCAAGAGCTGAAAACAACTTACATTTTCTAACTATTTTTTCATACTTCAAAATTAAATCAATATTTAACATTCATTTCGTATTTTAGCAGCCTATAATAATACATAAAATGGACATCAACTTCAATAAAAACGAAGACTTCAATCAACTTGAAATTTCAGAATTAAAAAAGAAACTTTTAAAAGTTTACAAAGGAGGCGGCGAAAAAAACATTGAAAAACATAAAGCAAAAGGAAAACTAACTGCGAGAGAGCGTATTGCCTATCTTTTTGATGCTAAAAGTGAATCGATTGAAATTGGTGCTTTTGCAGGAGAAGGAATGTATGAAGAACACGGTGGTTGTCCATCTGCAGGTGTTGTTGTAAAAATTGGGTATATAAAAGGAAAACAATGCATTGTTGTTGCCAATGATGCAACCGTAAAAGCGGGCGCTTGGTTCCCTATTACTGGAAAAAAGAATTTAAGAGCACAAGAAATTTCTATTGAAAATAAATTACCCATTATTTATTTAGTAGATAGTGCAGGTGTTTATTTACCGCTGCAAGATGAAATTTTCCCCGACAAAGAACATTTTGGGCGTATTTTTAGAAATAACGCCATTATGAGCAGTATGGGAATTATCCAAATTTCTGCAATTATGGGAAGTTGTGTTGCCGGAGGTGCTTATTTGCCAATAATGAGTGATGAAGCGATGATTGTTGATAAAACTGGCAGCATATTTTTAGCTGGAAGTTATTTAGTGAAAGCTGCAATTGGAGAAAGTATTGATAATGAAATGCTTGGAGGCGCTTCTACACATTGTGAAATTAGTGGCGTTACCGATTACAAAGCAAAGGATGATTATGATGCTTTAGACAAAATCAAAAATATTATTGATAAAATTGGCGATTTTGATAAAGCAGGCTATAACAGAGTTCCAAGTGTAAAACCAACTCTTGACCCAAAAGAAATTGTTGGAATTCTTCCAAAAACTAGGGTTGAACAATATGATATGTTAGAAATAATTAAGCGTATTGTTGATAATTCTGAAATTGAACAATACAAGGAAGACTACGGAAAAACCATTATTTGTGGCTATGCCAGAATTGACGGTTGGGCTGTTGGAATTATTGCGAACCAGCGAAAAGTCACAAAAAACGGTAAAAAAGAAATGCAGTTTGGAGGTGTCATCTATTCAGATTCAGCAGATAAAGCAACGCGTTTTATTGCAAATTGCAATCAAAAAAAGATTCCATTAGTATTTTTACAAGACGTTACTGGTTTTATGGTTGGCAGTAAAAGTGAACACGGCGGCATTATAAAAGATGGTGCTAAAATGGTAAATGCAGTTAGTAATAGTGTGGTGCCAAAATTCACCATAATTATAGGAAATTCGTACGGAGCTGGTAATTATGCAATGTGCGGAAAAGCATACGATCCTCGCTTAATTGTTGCTTGGCCTTCTGCTCGGCTGGCTGTTATGGGCGGCGAACAAGCGGCTAAAGTATTGTTACAAATTGAAACTGCTTCTTTAAAAAAGAAAGGCATTGAAATTTCAACTGAAAAAGAACAAGAAATATTACAATCTATCCAACAACGCTATAACTCACAAACTTCACCCTATTATGCAGCAGCACGCCTATGGACGGATGGCGTTATTCATCCGTTAGACACCCGAAAATGGATTAGTATGGGTATTGAAGCTGCCAACCACGCTCCTATTGAAAAACAATTTAATTTAGGTATAATTCAAGTATAAAAGTGTTGTAAAAACAGTTGGTAAGTTTTACATTTGCAACACAAAAATTATAAAGTAT
>JAGPIQ010000195.1:0-1330 GCA_018054895.1 Lutibacter sp.
CCTTTAAACGGCTAAATAATAGGGCTTATCTTATAATTTACCATGAACAAGTCCTTTCAACACTCCTTTAACATCATAAATAATTCCGTTTTTAGTTAAGTGTTTTTCTAAATCAATATCTAAAAATTGTTTATGTGAAACGGCTAGTACAATTCCATCAAATTTTGTTTGAGGCATTTGATTGATAGTTTCAATGCCATATTCATGGAAAACTTCTTCGGGATTTGCCCAAGGATCGAAAATAACGACTTGAGTGCCAAAATCTTTTAAATTTTTAACAACGTCAACTACTTTGGTATTCCGTACATCAGGACAATTTTCTTTAAACGTAATTCCAAGTACTAAAATTTTAGCTTTTTTGATTTCAATCGTATTTTTCACCAATAGTTTAATAACTTCTGAAGCAACAAACAACGCCATACTATCATTTACACGGCGACCCGCCAAAATAATTTCAGGATGATAGCCTACTTCTTGTGCCTTTTGCGCTAAATAATAAGGATCTACACCTATACAATGTCCACCAACCAACCCTGGTTTAAAGGGTAAAAAGTTCCATTTAGTACCTGCGGCTTCTAACACTGCTTGTGTATCTATATTTAAAATATTGAATATTTTAGCCAATTCATTTACAAAAGCAATATTGATATCGCGTTGCGAATTTTCAATTACTTTAGCAGCTTCAGCAACTTTAATTGTTGGTGCTAAATGCGTTCCAGCTTTAATAATAGAACTATACAATGCATCCACTTTTTTACCAATTTCAGGCGTTGAACCCGCAGTTACTTTTAATATTTTTTCAACAGTATGTTCTTTATCCCCTGGATTGATTCGTTCCGGCGAATAACCCACAAAAAAATCTATATTGAATTTCAATCCTGAAGTTTCTTCTAAAATTGGCACACAAATTTCTTCTGTTGCTCCCGGATATACGGTGGATTCGTAAATAACGATATCGTTTTTCTTTAATACTTTACCAACGGTTTCACTGGCTTTTTCCAAAGGAGTTAAATCGGGTTTATTATTTTTATCTACAGGTGTTGGTACTGTAACAATATAATAATTACAGGCTTCAATGTCTTTTACTTCTGAAGAGCAAAACAATCCATTTTCATTGGAAATAGTCCTTACCAAAACAGCCTCCAACAGTTCTTTTTCCACTTCTAAGGTATCATCAACACCAATTTTCAATGCTTCAATTCTTTTTTGATTGATGTCAAATCCAACAACTGGGTATTTTGTAGCAAATAATCGAGCTAATGGTAAGCCTACATATCCTAATCCTACGATTGCAATTTTATTCATTTTTATATTTTACGTTGTCTTTGAC
>JAGPIQ010000195.1:1430-3865 GCA_018054895.1 Lutibacter sp.
TTTTGTTCGTTTTTTCCACCTATATTATAGACTTCGCCTTTTTCACCTTTATGAAAAGCGATATCAATTCCTCTATTGTGATCTTTTACAAACAACCAATCACGCACATTGCTTCCATCTCCATAAATTGGAATATTTTCACCCGCTAAAGCTTTTCTAATAACTGTTGGAATTAACTTTTCATCGTGCTGTTTTGGCCCATAATTATTAGAACAATTTGTAATAATAGTATTCATTCCGTAGGTATGATGGTAACTTCTTACCACAAAATCACTTGCCGCTTTCGAGGCACTATATGGTGAATTGGGTGCATATGGTGTTTGTTCAGTAAACAATCCTGTTTTACCTAAAGTACCATACACCTCATCTGTAGATACGTGTAAAAATCGACTATCCTCAAAGCCTAGTTTAAAAACAAAAGGTTTTTCCATCCAATGCTTATAAGCAACATCAATTAGCGTAAAGGTTCCATTTACATTGGTTTCTATAAAAACCCCTGGATTTGAAATAGAATTATCTACATGCGACTCCGCAGCTAAATGAATAACACCATTAATATAATAATGGTGAAATATGCGTTCAATTAACGCTCTATCACAAATATCACCTTGAACAAACGTAAAATTCTTTGCTTTTTTTACATTTTTTAAATTATTGACATCTCCAGCATAGGTCAATAAATCAATAACCACAAATTTATAGGTTGGATATTTCTCAATTAATAATTCTACCAAATTGGCTCCTATAAAACCTGCTCCACCTGTTACTAATATTGACTTCATATGTTATTATTTTGTAGCTTTTTGTTTTTATTTGTGTTAAACGAACACCCGTTTTTAAAAAAATTATTGATCCGCACACTGCTAGACGAATATATTTTTCGTTGCTCGTTAACAACTTTAAATTCAATTGCGAAATTAACGAATTCAAACATAATTAACGCAATCAAAAACATCAATTTCAATTAAAAACTATGAATTAGTGCTAAATTAGCTTTCAATTTTAATACCTACATTGAATTCTAAACTATTTTAAAAGATTTATTATTAATTTGGCTTTATTAAAATGTAATTACTACATTTATTAAATCGTACTATAAAAGATTAAGTATTCAAAATAGAATGCGAATTTCACCGGAACCAAAGCAACTCAATTACATAAATGAAATCAATAACTGACACTAATATTTACAAGGCTCAACAAAAAATTCTTGTTGCAGTAGACTGTATTATTCTTGGATTCGATTCAAAAAATTTAAAACTACTATTATTTAAGCGAAAAGTAGAACCTTCAAAAGGCTTGTGGTCGCTTATTGGTGCTTTTATAAATGATGACCAATCTTTAGATGATAGTGCAAAACAAGTTTTATTTGAAACTACAGGCTTAAAAGATATTTATTTAGAACAGTTAAAAACATATGGAAATGTACACAGAGATGTTGCTGGACGTGTAATTTCAACAGCATACTACAGCTTAATTAGTGTGAACGAATTTGAATTGGAAAGTGTTGAGAAATATGATGCACATTGGTTTGACTTGGACGAAATTCCTGAATTAATTTTCGATCACGGTGAAATGGTAGCTGACGCTATTGAACAATTAAAATTTAAAGCAAAACACCAACCTATTGGCTTTAACTTATTACCTGATTATTTTACCATTCCTGAATTGCAAACCTTATATGAAAGTATTTACCAACGCTCTTTGGATTCTCGGAATTTCAGAAAAAAAATACTTTCATTAGATATTTTAACAAAATCAACCAAAAAAGATAAAACGGGTTCAAAAAAAGGCGCTTTTTTATACAGCTTCAATAAAGAAAAATTTGAAACATTGATTGCTAGCGGATTAAACTTCGAGATTTAAGTATAATTAATCTATTTTTTTAAATGTAACAATTACGTTTATAATATATTTTACGTATATTTGAAACCATTAAGGAATTTATTAAACCATAATTATGAACGAACATTTTGACTCTACACCACACAGACGCTATAATATTTTAACTGGAGAATGGGTACTTGTATCTCCACATCGCACAAAACGCCCTTGGCAAGGTAAAAAAGAAGCTACAGCGTCAACCAATAAAATAGCGCACGATCCTGACTGTTATTTATGCGCTACAAACACGCGTATTAACGGCGAAGTAAACCCTGATTATAAAAACACGTTTGTATTTCCTAATGATTTCGGAGCAATATTGCCTGATAGCGAAGAATTTAACTACAATGAAGGTTTGTTAAAAGCTGAAAGTGAAACTGGAATTTGCAGAGTTATTTGTTTTTCTCCAAACCATTCGGAAACATTGCCTGATATGGAAATTTCAGCCATTGAAAAAGTTATTGAAGTCTGGCAAGAGCAATATGCTGAACTAGGAAGCAAGAAAGAAATAAACCACGTTCAAATTTTTGAAAATAAAGGTGGTATTATGG
>JAGPIQ010000196.1 GCA_018054895.1 Lutibacter sp.
TTTACCAATCTGTTTCTAAAAACTTTATTTTCAACCGTTATGCCTTTTGCTTTTTCGGCTTCATTGAATTCCCGTGGAATAATATCAAGCAGTAATACTTCAATACCAATGTTTGCAAAATGGCAAGCAATACCAGACCCCATTATTCCGGATCCAATAACGGCTACTTTTTTTATGTGTCTTTTCATTGTTTTGATTTTTTTAATAGTTCTTAAAAAATGGCTTTATTTGAAATTAATTGGTTAATGGTTGCTGAAACTTCCATAAAATGTTTGATTTTTTCCTCGGAAATATGTTTTCGAACAATACTATTAAATTGTAATACATGTTCTCTTGACGCATTTCTTTTTTCCAAACCAAACTCCGTTAATTTAATAAGTACTCCACGTCCGTCATTGGGATTTTTTTCTCGGTAAATAGCACCTCTCTCTTCCATACTTTTTAAAATTCGTGAGAGACTGGTAGGTTCCATTCCCATAAGAGGGCCTAATGCGGTAGAAGGCGTTCCATTTTCTTTATCAATAGTTAGTAATACAAAAGCCATTGCCATGGAACTGTCGTGTTTTACAGCTTGTTCATTATACATTTTTGCTACGGCTTGCCAAGTTGCTCTAAGCACATGATCAATAGATAATTCTTTTTGCATTTCTCAAATATAAGAAAAAAATACTATGCGTGCATAATAAATTATTCAAAAAAATACTTTTAAAGAATATTTGGTAATTCAAAAAAAAAAAGATAAGTTTAAAACAGAATTAACAAATACTACAAAACTATGGCTACAAAAGAACTTATTGGAAAAATTATTATCCAAGAAAATATTGATACAGTAAATGAAAACAAGATATCTAAGACATTTGTAATAAATGTTCCAGATCCGTTTAAAAATTATTATGGACGATTTACAGAGGTTGAAAAACCAAATTCAATTATTTTTGTAACCAAAACTCCGAATTCATTTGAAAAAATTTTAAGAGTTACTAAAAAAATTAATAAACAACACCATTTAAAATTAGATGGAGCTAAATGTGAAATTACTATTGGCGATAGAAAATTAAATGGGGTTAGAGTAAAAGGAATTAATAGATATCATGAAATTGACACAATTCAAGATTACTATGCTAAAGAAGGATATGATTTTGCTAAAAGTGAAAAATTTGAAAATACAGAAGCACTTATAAGAATTAATCGATTTTTTAGAATTGAAAAACTGGAAAAAGGTATTTTTAAATCTAAAAATGAAGAAGATGTGTTTTATATTCAAGTTCCAAAATATATGACTTGGGATGATTTTAAAAGAATTACCTATGAAGTAAAACATAATATTACGGACTCAAATTATGACATTGCGAAAGGTATTATGTACACAAGAAATGGGATTAATGAAATTTTAAGAGTTGTAAAGCCAAAAGCTACTATTGAATTGTTAAAAACGATTCAGCAAAAATATATGGAGCGTTTAGATTAATTTAGTAAAAGTTTAACCTATTTGTAACAGAATAAATTTAATTTCGTTTCGAAACAAAATTTATACAATGGAAAATATTTTAACGGTTGAAAATGTGACTAAAACCTACGGGAATTATACGGCATTAAACAACGTTTCAATTGCAATTCCTAAGGGAAGTATTTTTGGATTATTAGGACCTAATGGTGCTGGTAAAACATCCCTTATTCGGATTATCAATCAAATTACACTGCCCGATTCGGGCACCATTTTATTAGATGGTGAAAAACTACAACCAAACCACGTTCAACAAATAGGGTATTTACCCGAAGAACGTGGTTTATATAAAAGCATGAAAGTTGGAGAGCAAGCCTTATATTTGGCTCAATTAAAAGGACTTTCAGAAGCCGAAGCCAGAAAAAAACTAAATTATTGGTTTGAAAAGTTTGAAATTACGGATTGGTGGAATAAAAAAATTCAAGAACTTTCAAAAGGAATGGCGCAAAAAGTCCAGTTTATTGTAACGGTGTTGCACAGCCCTAAATTGTTGATTTTTGATGAGCCTTTTAGTGGTTTCGACCCTGTAAATGCCAATTTAATTAAAGATGAAATTTTACAATTGCGCAATGAAGGTGCAAGTATTATTTTTTCAACGCATAGAATGGAGTCTGTAGAAGAATTGTGTGATAATATTGCCTTGATTCATAAATCCAACAAAATTATTGATGGAAAACTGGATGAGATTAAGCAACAATTTAAAACAAATCAGTTTGAAGTTGGCTTAATAACCGATACAAAAGAGCAATTATTAAAAACAGTAGAAACTCATTTTAAAATTGACAACATAAAAGAAGGAAACACAAAAAATGAATTGAGAGTAATTGTTGGTTTACAACCACAAGAAACTTCAAAAGATTTGATTAGTTTCCTAAATAATAATGCACAAATCAATCATTTTACGGAAATTATTCCAAGTGCAAATGATATATTTTTAAAAGCCGTTGCTTCAAATAATTAACAATTAATAATTAACAATAAAAATTTAATATTTGAATTTTTCAAGATATATAAATGAGTAAATTAAAATTAATAATAAAAAGAGAGTTCTTCGCAAAGGTTAAAAACAAATCATTTATTGTAATGACTATTTTAAGCCCATTATTAATTGTTGGGTTAATGGTCTTGATTGTTTATTTGAATCAAAAAAACAGCGAAGAAATTAGATCCGTTGCTTTTGTTGATGAAACGGAACTTTTAGCACCATCCTTAACAGATAATGACAATTTAAAGTTTGTAGATTTAACTCCTTTAGGAATTGAAGAAGCCAGAGTTCAAGCGAAAAAATCATATAGTGGAATTTTATATATTCCTAAAAATGAGGATTTAAATTCGATATCAAAAAGAATTTCATTTTATGCTGAAGAGGCTCCAGGTTTAAGTTTATTAGGTGAAATAGAGCGTAAATTAGAAAAACGAATCCGCGATTTAAAAATTGAAGAATTAAATATTGATCTTCAAAAAATAAAAGAAACCGAAACGACCATAGAAATTAATGTTGAAAATTTTTCAGGAGAAAAAACCTCTAAAATAGGCAGTATTTTACGAATGATTGCTGGTGGAGGATTTGGGTATTTAATTTTTATGTTCATTATTATTTATGGAACGTCCGTAATGCGTAGTGTTATAGAAGAAAAAACGAGTCGTATTATTGAAGTCATTATTTCTTCAGTAAAACCGTTTCAGCTAATGTTAGGAAAAATTATTGGAAATGCCTTAGCGGGAATTTTACAATTTGTAATTTGGATGGTTTCCATAGGTATTTTGTTGACAATATTAACCTTTGTTTTTGGTCCAGAAACTGCAAGTTCAGGTACGGTAATTGGAACGATGAATCCAGAAATGGTACAGCAAGTACAAGAAACTTCCACCAATCAATTGCACGAAATTTTAGCAGAAATTAAGAATTTACCAGTGCTTACTATGTTTTTTGGATTTATTTTTTACTTTTTAGGAGGGTACTTAATTTATAGTTCTATTTATGCAGCAATTGGAGCTGCTGTAGATAGTGAAACCGATACACAGCAATTTATGATGCCGGTATTAATGCCTTTAATGATAGCGATTTATGTTGGTTTTTCGGTGATTGAAAATCCACATGGTCCTATTGCTTTAGGTTTTTCATTATTTCCGCTAACATCGCCCATAGTAATGTTAATACGGATTCCTTTTGGAGTTCCTTGGTGGCAAATAGTAGTATCCATGGCATTATTATTGGTAACTTTTGTAGGTATTGTGTGGTTTGCATCCAAAATTTATAGAGTAGGAATTTTAATGTACGGAAAAAAACCAACGTATAGAGAACTGTTTAAGTGGTTGAAATATTAGTTAGAAGTCTGAAGAATGAAGTC
>JAGPIQ010000007.1 GCA_018054895.1 Lutibacter sp.
TAATAGTTGCTGTAGCAGTTCCTACGCCTGTTCCGATAGTAACTTGTTGACTATTTGCATTGTTAATGGTAATCGTACCTGTGAAGGACTCGATTGGTTCTGCTATTAAATCTCCTAAAATACTAACTGGAATAGTCACTGAACTTTCTCCTGCTTTTATAGTATAAGTAGCTGCTGTTTGAGCAATGAAATCAGTTGTTGCTGTTGCTGAAACTGCTGTTGTAGAAAAACTTAATACAACATCTTCTTGAGCAACTCCATTCATTGTTACTAGTAAATCCATTTTCTGAGCACTCTCGGTCTCTACTATTGAATTATCTGCAATACTTATTGTATACACATCATCATCCGTAATTGTTCCAATGGCTTGTGCATCGGAAGTGACTAATGCATTGCTACTATTTGAGAAATTTAAATAAAAGTTCTCATTTGGTTCAGCAATATCATCTTCTGTTGTTGGAACTGTTATTGTGAAAGATTCAGGTGTTGTTCCTGTAAAATTCAATGTTCCAGAAGTTGTGGTATAATCCGAACTTGAGAAAGCTGAATTATTAGCCGTTGCATAATCTATACTTACGCCTCCTTGAACATTTCCTGTTAAAGTTACTCTAAAGACCGTATTATCACCCTCATTAGCAATAACATCGGAAACTGTTAAAGAAGCTGCATCATTATCATTTAATGTTATTGTAGCTTGACTGTCATACGTTACTAGTGCATTGCTAATAGTACTTAAATTAAGTACGAAATTTTCTACTGCTTCTAAATAATTATCATCATTGGTTGAGATTTTAATTGTTTTAGATTCTGCAGCTGTTCCTGTAAAACTTAAAGTATTTGAACCACTTGTATAATCATTTCCTAAAATAGTTGCTGATCCATCTGCCGTAGCATAGTTAATACTGAATCCGCCTTGAACAGCTCCTGTTAAAGTTACCGTAAAGACTGCGTCCTCACCTTCTGTTATTACTACATCATTAATTGATAATGATGCTGCGTCATTGTCTGTAATGGTTACGGTTGCTACTTTATTTGCATCATCAATTGTGATTTCATTATCTCCTGAAGTTATAGCTTCTAAAGTAACAATTACGGTTTCACTTCCTTCTAATACTACATCGTCTAATACTGTAACATTAATAGTTGCTGATTCGCTTCCTGCTGGAATTGTTACTGTTCCTGTTAAAGCTGTATAATCGCTACCTGAATTTGCTGTGCCTGCTACGCTGTAACTTACAACCGTATCAACATCACTTGCATTACTGATGCTAATTGTAAACTGACCGTTATTTGATGGCTCTGATGCCGATGGGTCATTTGCTATAATACTTACCTTAGCTACATCTTCATCATTTATAGTTACTGTTGCTTCTTTTGTTGTTCCTATTGAAATATTAGCGTCTCCTGATGTTATGGCATTTAATGTAACGATTACCGTTTCACTTGCTTCTAAAATAGCATCATTTACAACTAAAACATCTATAGTTTTTGAACTACTTCCTGCAGGAATTGTAACGGTTCCAGTAAGAGTAGCATAATCTGTTGCTGGTGTTGCAGTGCCTGAAATGGTATAACTTATTACAGTTTCTGTTGAAGAGACTAAGCCTATATTGACTGTAAACTGACCATTTGTATTTGGCTCTGAAGCTGTTGGAATATTTGCAATAACACTTACTGTTGTTTCATCATTATCTGTTATGGTACCTAACCCTTTCGCCTCCGAAAAAATAATTTGTCTTGCTCCAAAATCTTTTTCAGATAAATTAACAGTAAAGGTTTCTGTTGGTTCTAAAATATTATCACCATTTACAACTATTGTGATGGTTTGTATTTCACCAACTGTTCCACTAAAATTAATTATACCTGATTTTGTAACATAATCTGCACCTGCTAAAGCATCAATATTAGCAGTTGTATAGTTTACGGAGAATGGGCCGTCTGTACTACTTCCGTTATGTGTTACTTTAAATACATAATTTACTGTTGAACCAGCGTCAACCTCAACTTTTGTGACGTCATCGATAGTTAAGGTAACCTCATCATTATCTTTAATAGTTCCTATTGCTGTTGAAATAGGGCCACTATTTAGAGTTACATTCTGACTGTTAGTTACTAATGAACTTAAAATACCACTAAATAACTTGGTCGGTTCAGCAATTAAATCATCTGTAATAGTTACAGAAACTGTTTGTGGATTTGTATTACCACCACCAAAAGTTAATGTCTTTGAAAAAATAGCATCATAATCAGATACTGAAAGTGCAGAACCATTAGAAGTTGAAAATATAACTGTTACTTCATTTTGAATTTCTAAACTAGACGTTATTGTAAAATCTGCTGTTCCTGCATCTTCATTCACTGTAAATCCAGCAATTGAAATAACTGCATTATCATCATCATTAATAATACTTGTAGCCGTAGCTGTACCTATAGTAACTTGTTGGCCGTTTACATTTACTAATGTAATAGCTCCTGAAAACGATTCTTGAGGTTCCGTAATTTGATCTCCAAGTACATTTACTGGAATATTTACAAATAAATCTCCTGGTAAAATAGTATATTGAATTGCTGATTGCGCATTAAAATCTGTTGCAGTTGCTGTTCCATTAGTTGTTGTAAATGAAATAATAACTGGTTCTTGAGCTTCATAATCTAACGTAGCTACAAAATTATGGTTTACATTTCCATTGGTTTCTGCAACTGTAAATCCTGTAAGTGTAATTTTATTATTAGAATCATCATCGGTAATCGTTCCTAACCCTTGCGCTCTAGTAATCGAAGCGCTTCCTGTAGAAACGATAGTACTTAAGTCTACTGTATACTGTTCATTTAAAGGTTCTGTAATATCATTGTTAATAATAGGAACTGTTATAATTTGTGTTGCTCCAGTAATTGAACCAGCTGGGAAAGTTACCGTTCCAGAAGTTAAGGTATAATCAGAAGGTTGCACTGCTGCAGGGTTAGTTCCCGTACCGTTATTTGTTGTATAATCTACTGTTAATGCATCTTGAATATGACCGGTTAAGGTTACCGTAAATACTGCTGTACCATCAATTTCACTAACACTCTTATCATTAATAACAACGCTTGCAGCATCATTATCTGTAATAGTACTTGTTGCTGTAGGTGTTGGAATTGTAACCGCCTGACTATTTGCCACTAAATTACTTAGTGTTCCTAATAATGTTTCTGAAGGTTCTACTAAATCATCATTATTAATAGTAACTGTTACTTTTTGAACTAATGGATTTCCTGCTCCAAAATTTAGCGTAGTTGTGCCAACGGCTGTATAATCTGAACCTGCTAAGGCGTTTCCTATTGCTGTTCCTATATTTGATGTTGCAAAATCGACCGTAAATGCGTTTTGAACATTTTTACTAAGTGTTATTGTGAATTCTGCTGTTACTGTTCCAACTTCCGATTCATCAATTGTAAATCCTGCAATTGAAAGTTCTGCCAAGTCATTATCATCAATTGTATAAGTTGCTGTTGGTCTAGTTAATACAACTTGCTGCGCATTGTAATTATTTTCAGTAATTGCTGCAGTATATGTTTCTTGAGGTTCTGTAATTAAATCTCCTAAAACACTAATTGGAATATTTAATGTTTTTTTACCTGCTGGAATTGTTATTGTTGTGTATGCAGGAGTTATATAATCTTTTAGAACACCATTTAGTGCAGACCCATCAGTAGTAGCATAGTTAAGAACAATATCCTTTTGAGCAGCAATATTTGTATTTACTACATAATTGACTGTTTGCGTACCATCTGTTTCAGTTATTGGTTTATCTTCTAGCGTTATATTTACAATATCGTTATCATTAATTGTTGCAGTAGCAACATTTCCTGATGTAGTAAATTCAACTTGTTGATTATTTTTATTATTTATGGTAATAGTACCTGTGAATGTTTCTGTTGGTTCTGCAATTAAGTCACCTGCAATTGTTGTGTTTGCCACATTTACATTGACTGTTGAAGCTGCCGATAATGAAACATTTACATTAGTTTGTATTGTATAATCACTTGTAGAAGTTGCAGTACCATTAGATGTTGAGAACTTCAGCGTAATTGCTGATTGCGATGCAATATTACGACTTACATAGAAATTTTTTATTTGAGTACCATTTGTTTCAGTAACGGTAAATCCGTTAAGAGTTAAATGAACAATATCATTATCTGTAATAGTACCCAATCCAACTGCAATAGAAAAACTAACATTGGTTTGACCAGACGCATTTAACCCTGTAAGATTAATATTGTAGGTTTCTGTAGGTTCTGCAATAACATCATCTTTTATGGTTACATCAATATATTTTTCGGTTCCAGTTACTGAACCTGCTTCAAAAGTAATAGTACCAGCAGTAAGCGTGTAATCACTTGCAGTTATCGGTGAAATATTTGCTGCTGCATAATTAAAAGTAACCGCTTCTTGAATTTCTCCAGTTAAAGTCACTGTAAATCTTGCTGTTCCAGCTGCTTCATCTACAATTACATCATTTATTGCTAATGAAGCTGAATCATCATTGGTAATTGTTCCTGTTCCAGTAGTATTTCCAAATGTTATAGCACGTCCATTAGTTACCAAATTACTTAATTCAACAGTAAACGTTTCATTAAGCTCTACTTTTGTATTCCCATTTACTAATACCGTGATGGTTTTAGAGGTTTCGCCAGGAGCAAATGTTAAAGTTCCTGATTTTTTAACATAATCTGAATCTGCAATAGTTGCATTCACATCTGCTGTTGTGTAATCTACTTTTACCTCTGCGTCTGAAATTTTTGATAAGGTAACTGTAAAATCATAGCTTGTAGTTCCACTATTTCCTTCATTATGAGTTACAGAATTTACGATAGCAACCGTTGGTGTATCATCATTCTTAATCGTTCCAACTGCAGAAGCTTCAGCAAAAGAAATTGCTGCAACTGGTGCACTCACTGGAACTATATTACTTAGATTTACTAAAAATGTTTCATCTAATTCAACTTTTTCATCTCCATTTATAGTTACACTTATTGTTTGAATTTCACCAGCTGTTCCTGTAAATTTCAACTTCCCTGATTTTGCAACATAATCTGAATCTGTTGTTAAAGCTGTTCCATTAGCAGTTGTATAATCTACTGAAAGTCCGTCTTCAACCGCCATACTTAAGGTTACGTTAAAAGTTAACGTTTTTGTTCCTGAATTTCCTTCATCAATTGATTTACCTCCAATTGAAAGCGTTGCATTATCATCATTAGTAATGGTTCCAATTCCAGTTTTAGCAGCGGGATTAATAGTAATGTTTTTACCTGGAGCTGTTACCGAATTTAATACCACATTAAAAGTTTCATTTCTTTCCACAGCTGTATCTCCGTTTACAGCAATTGTAATGGTTTTAGTTTCTCCAATAGCACCTGTTGTAAAATTAATAGAACCTCCATTACCTGTGAAATCTGATGGTGCTTTTGCTACCCCATTTTGTGTATAAAATGATACGCTGTAACCGCCAACAACCTCGGCTCCTGAATGCTTAACTTCAAAAGTGAAATTTGTTGTTCCTGTATTACCTTCGTCAACAGTAATACTATTAATTGATAGTTGTGCCGAATCATTATCAGTATTATTTACTGAAACATCGGCTGGATTTAATCCATCATAATTTGTATCGGTAGTTGAACCAACATTTACTGTGTTTAAAATAGTATATGAAATAGTTCCATCTACTAAAATATCATCTACACCTGTAACGGTAACAGTTTGTGGAGTATTCCAATTTAAATTTGTAAATGTTAATTGTGATAAATCTACAATTCCTTCAGTTAAATCATTACTTGCAACATCTACAACTACAACTTGGGTTTGGTCTGAATCTGTACCCGGTTTACTTGTTAATACTACTGTAAATGTTGCTGTTCCTCCAGCTTCAGTAGTTGTTAATGTTATAGGTGTTACAATAAACCCTGCAGTATCATTGTCATCATTAATTACCGCTACATCAGCCGCTACTAAATCATTATATTTAGGATCAGATGAAGAGGCGTTGCTTGTTAAAATAGTATAAGCAACATTTCCATCAACAATAGCATCATCTTTACCTTTTACTGTAACAGTTTGCTTAGTAGCCCAATTTGCTGGTGTAAAGGTTAAGGTTTTAATACCAAATAAATCACTTTCAGTAGTATCACTACTTGACAATGTTATTGTAACATCGTGCGTTGGCTCTGTATTTAAAACTACTGTAAATGTTGCTGTTTGCCCATTTTCATTTGTATGACGACTAATTGTTGAAACACTAATACCAACAGTATCATTATCTATATTCGTTGCGCTTACATCGGCTGGATCTACGTTTTCATACCCAGATAAATCATCTGTTAACCCCTTGTTTGTTTTTAAAATAATGGTGTATGGAATATCTCCGTCATCCACATTATCATTAACACCCTTAACGGTAACGGTTTGTGATTTATCCCAATTAGTTGCATTAAAAGTTAATTGAGCTTTATCAACTGTTCCTTCTGTTAAATCGCTGCTTGAAACATCAAATACAACAGTACCTGTTGGTGCAAAAGGAAGTACCACTGTAAATGTTGCAGTTCCTAAATCTTCGTTAGTTATGATAGCTGTTTCTGAAACTATTACAGTATTTGTAGGTAATGCATTTACAGTAATTGTAAAATTACAAGTTTCTAAATTTCCTACTGCATCAAAAACTGTATAAGTAATTGTAGATGTTCCTAATTTGAAATTGAAACCTTCCAATGGATTTGTATCCCCAGTTACTGGAGTTAATACAGAGCCTGTTGCTGATTCTAAAACACCTGCTCCTGTTATAGCCCAAGTTAATTCAGTAACAGCACAATTATCTGCATATTCAGGAGCTACAATACCTGCAACCGCTACTGAAGCCGCTCCTGCTGTAGCAACATCTTTTGTTATGTTTGAAGAACATTTTGCTATTGTTGGTTTTTGAGCATCTGTTACAACAACATCAAAAATTATGGTATCTGTATTTCCAGTAGCATCCTCTGTTTGCCAAGTAACAGTTGTTGTTCCTTTTTGAAATATTACTCCTGTAAGACTTGTTCCAGTGGCTGGAGAAGCTCCATTGTTTGCAGAATATGTAATTGTTGGACTCGTATCACAATTATCTGTTGGGTTCCAATTTGTACCTGTATAAGTAAAAGTACAATTACCCGGATCAGTAACATTTGCCAAATTTGAAATATCAGCAGCATCAACCGTTGGTGCTTGTGTATCTTGAACTGTTACTGTTGTTGAAGTAACATGTGAATTTCCAGCCGCATCGGTTACTTTTAACCAAACTGTATTTGGATTCGTTGAAATATCTTCACAATCAAATTCTATTTCTGTTCCATAGTTACTATTTGTTTTTGAAATTTCATAAGTAACAATACCACAATTATCAGTTGAAGTGTTATCAATAGCAGCAGGTAAAACTATTACAGTACCACTTCTGTCTAATGCTACAGTTGCAGTTTTTGCAATAGCGGTAGGATTTTCATTATCAGTTACTGTTAATGTATACGAACAAGTTTCTTTATTTCCTGAAGCATCAACAGCCGTCCATGTAATGGTTGTAATACCTTTATTAAATGCAACACCATTTAAACTAGTTCCTGTTCCTGTATTATCTACAGTAGCTCCAGTTAATTTATAGGTTAATGAAGTAACACTACAATTGTCTGTAGCTGTCGCATCCCAATCTGTTGCCGTTTTTGTAAAAGTACATGTACCTGAATCTGTAAATTGGGATTGAGCAGATGAACACAATGTAAATTTTGGTACTTCAGTATCTAAAATAGTTACTGTTGAAACACATGTTGAAATATTTCCGTTGTTATCTGTAACCGTTAACGTTACGGAGTTTGTTCCTATATCTAAACACGTAAATGCTGTTTTATCTATAGATAAATTTGCTATTCCACAAGCATCGCTTGATCTATTATCGATATCAGTTGCTGCAATTGAAGCTTTTCCAAAAGCATCTAATTGTACCGTTATATTTTGACAAATAGCAGTTGGCTTTACCTTGTCTTCAACAGTTACTGTTGTTGCACAAGTAGCTATATTTCCAGCGATATCTGTTACGGTTAAGGTAACAGGTATTACCGAACCAACATTCTCACAGTCAAACGTATTTGGTGAAACTACACTTGTTACAATAGAACAATTATCTGTTGAACCTGCTGAAATTGTATTAATATCCGCTGTATTTAGGGTATAATTTCCTGAAGCATTTAATTGAATGGTTAATGGTGAACATACTGCAACTGGATCAATTAAATCTTGAACTGTTACAATAGCTGTACAAGTTTCGGTATTATTACTTGTATCTGTAACAGTTAAAAGTACGTTATTTGGACCATAATCTGCGCATGTAAAATTGGTTTTACTTGCTACAATACTTTGAATTCCACAATTATCATTTGAACCATCATCAATATCATTTACTGTAATTGAAGCATTTCCAAAAGCATTTAACTGAATAGTTATATTTTGACAAATAGCATTTGGTTTTTGTTCATCCTTTACCGTAACTGTAAATGAACACTGCGCTTCATTTAAAGAACCATCAATAGCGGTCCAAGTTACAGTGGTAATTCCTTTATTAAATACTTGTGAATTTAAACTGGTATTTGCTGGAGCATTTGCTAAAGTAGTAGCGCCAGACAATGCGTACGTTAAGCTTGAAACTGAGCCACAAACATCTATTGCTGTTGCATTCCAACTACTATTATTATGAGTATATATACAAACATTAGCTGTAGTGGTTACAACTTTATCTGTTGTGCATGTAATTATTGGAAGTACACTATCTTCAACAGTTACTACTGCCGTAGTTGTAGCTACATTATTATTGTTATCTGTTACTGTTAATGTAACAGTATTTGCACCTATATTACTACAATCAAAAGTCGTTTTATCAATTGCAATACTTTTAATTCCACAAGCATCATTAGAACCATTATTTATTTGATCTGCTGTAATTGTTGCATTTCCTAAATCGTCTAATTGAACAGTAATATCTTGTGCTATTGCAATTGGATTTATGCTGTCTTCAATAGTAACAATTGCTATACAAGTATCCGAATTCCCTGCTGGATCGGTTACTGTTAAGGTTACTTCATGAGTTCCAATATCATTACAAGTAAATGTGCTTGGAGTTGCGGTTCTAACTAAAGTACTGAAACAATTATCATACGAACCATTATCAATGTCTAATCCCGTAATTGTTACGTTTCCGTTAGCATCTAAGGAAACTGTAGTGTTTTTACATACTGCAACTGGAATAACATCATCTAAAATTGTAACCGTAGTAGTACATGTTGAACTATTTCCGTTGACATCCGTAACGGTTAAAGTTACATTGTTACTTCCTACATTTGTACAATCGAATGTAGTTTTACTTGCTGAAATACTTGCAATTCCGCAAATATCACTTGATCCATTATTTATATCCGAAGCTGTTATAGTTGCATTCCCAAAAGCATCTAAATACAAGGCTGTAATTGGTTTACATACTACTGTTGGAGGTGTAACATCTTTAACTGTTACAATTGCATTACATGTAGATACATTTCCATAAATATCTGTTAATGTTAACGTTACTGTATTTTCTCCTGTATCAATACAATTAAATGAATTTGGTGACACTTCATATGTAACAATTCCACTTGGATCTGAAGATCCTAATGCTATTGCAGCAATATCATCTGTAGTTAAAGAGTAACTTCCTGTGGTATCTAAATTAACTGTTAAAGAATTACAAACTGCTGTAGGTGCCTCTTTATCTTCAATAATAACTTGGTAACTTCCTGTGTTTTTATTGCCGTTAACATCGGTAGCTTCCCAAACAATGTTATAGGTTCCAACGGTAAAATTTTCTCCAATTATACTGGTAGTAGTATCAGTTCCAACTGTTGAACCTCCATTTATTTGATAGGTAATTTTAGCTACACCACAATTATCCAAAACAGGAATATTCCAAGAATCATCTGATGGACTTTTTGCTGTATACGTAGCCAAACCTGCATCTACATTTCTTGTTTGGGTAGCTATAGGAACCAATTTAGGATTTTCTATGTCTGTAACAGTAAACACTGTAGAACAAGTTGTACTAACATTATCTGAAGCATCATATAGCCTCCAAAAAACTGTTGTTTTACCTACAGGAATTTGAACCCCTACCAAAGATGTATTTACATCCGTTCCAACCTCTGAACTTCCATTAATAGAATAGGTTAATTTTGATGTTATTGCGTTATCATTAAGGTTATAAGGGTCATACTCTGATGTTGTCACTGTAAAATAACAATTACCTAAATCGTTATTTCTACTTACTGCTGTATCTGCACATTCACTAATCACTGGAGGTTCAATATCAGCTACAACTACTTCAATTGTACAAGATGTTGCATTCCCACTTTCATCCGTAGCAGTCCAAACAACTACCGTTGTACCAATTGGAAATGTTTCATTAGCTAATGTATCATCATTATTATAGTTGTTTTCAATAGTTACAATACAATTATCTGAAAAACTGGTTGAATCAAATTCTGTTCCAATGGTTGTATAAGTTGCCTTTCCTGTGTCTGTATTTCTATTAAATTGATTATCAACATCTCCTGCTGGACATACAATAGTTGGTGCTAAATTATCTGTTACTATAACATCAAAACTATATGATAAAATATTATTTGCTTTATCAACAACTTTATACGTTACTGTCGTTTTTCCTACAGGAAACTCATATCCAGACACTGCTTCAGCTGGTAAAACAGTTATTGCGAGTTCTGCTTGTGAAGTTACATTATCAATAAACGTAGGTACAGTATAATTTATGGGAGCACTACAACCAGTTCCTGCATCTACTGAAATATTAGTTGGTGCTGTTTCTAGTCTTGGCAATTCTGTATCTACAATAAATGCATAAAAGTTTGCAGAACCTATATTACCACTATCATCGGTGGCAATCCAAGCTATCTTGTTTTCACCCATTTGCATTTGTAAACCATTTAACGTCGAAACATCAAATACGTTCACCAATTTTGTAACAATTCCACAATTGTCCATGGCTGTAACATCATCAAACTCTCCATCTTTTACAGTATAGTAATTTTTATTTTCATCTGTACTTCTAGTTTGGTTACCAGGCACTACTAATATTGGCCCTTCATCGTCCGTTATTGTTAGTACAAAAGAACAAGTGGTTGTTTGCCCACCAGAATCTGTAGCTGTCCAATTAATTGTAATTTTACCTGTATCAACTCCGTTATTATATCCTCTAGGAATACTCACTCCTGAAAGAGTTTTATTTCCTTTCACTTCAACAGATGTATCAGGGTTTATAAAACTCCAAGTTAGCGTAGGTACGGTACAATTATCGTTAAAAGTTAATGGATCAAATTCATTCCCCAATACTTTATATGAACACGTTCCTGAGTTGGCACTTCGTGTTTTATTTTCAACACAAGAAATGGTTGGTGGTGTGTCTGCTACAACAACATTAAATGAACATGTAGATATATTTCCATTATTATCTGTTGCTGTATAGGTTACTGTTGTTGTACCAGCGTCAAACAAGCTTCCAGGAGCATGTGAAGTTGTAAAACTTTTGACACCTGAACAAGCATCCGTTGCTACTAACGCTGGCCAAGAAACATTTACTTGACAGTTATTTCCTGTTGCCGAAGCACTTATAGCTGCTGACGGGCAATTTGAAATTACAGGCGCTTCATTATCATTTATGGTTACTTTTTGAAAGTATATGGTGCTATTACCTGCCTCATCTTTTAGCTCCCATCGTACATTTGTAGTTCCTACTATAAATGTTGCTGGTGCATTATTGGTAATACTAATTGCTGTAGGAATAGAACAATTATCTTTTGCTGTTGGTGGTGTTAGAGTATAAATTTTTGTACAAGAATTGACATCTACATTCTCTACTACATCTTCAAATGGCTCATCTAAAACTGGTGGTTCTAAATCTGTAACCGTAAAATTAAAACTACATGTATTTGAATATTCTACACCTCCTATTGTTTGAGTTGCTGTCCAAGTTATTGTATTTGTTCCTTTAGGAATTTCAGCTCCTGCTAAAGTACTACTTAAAGGAGCTCCTGCAATGTTATGAGTCATCGTTCTGTTGTCTCCAGATAGTGATTCAAAAGTTGCATCATATTTTATAGTACCTACGGGTATTGTGTAAGTACATGCTCCTGTATCTGCTTTTTCAGAAATAATACCACTAGGACACTTAATACTTGGCACAAAAGAATCTACAATAGTAACATTTACATCACAAGTAGTTTTATTTGGAGTTCCTGGGTTTACATCTGTTGCTGTCCAAGTTATCTTATGATCTCCTATTGCTAATTTTATTCCATTTAAATACCCCGTTTCTGTTAAATTATTTGTATACGTATTAACGGTACAATTATCAGAAACTGCTGGTGTAAATTCACTACCTACTACATAATAATAGTCTACATAAGGATTGGTATATTCTCTATAATAAGTTTCTGTTGGACATGTAATAACTGGAGCTTCACTATCAGTAACAGTTACAGTTTGAGTATGATATAAATCATTACCTCTTGTATCAGTTGCTGTCCAATAAATATTTGTAACACCTACATTAAATGAGGTTGAATTTGTTGACTTTGTATAATTAATTTGTGCTGGAGCATCGCAATTATCAGTGGCTGTAGGTGTTCCAACAACAACATTTGTAGCAGTACAACTTTCAGTATCTACATCAACTATAACATTGGCCGGCCAAGTTACTACTGGATCTTGATTATCATAAACATAAACATTATACGTACAACACACATTGTTATTGGCTCCGTTAGTAGCTGTCCAACTAACAGTTGTAGTTCCTTTGTTAAAAACCTGACTAGCTAAAGAAGAATTACCAGTAGCGGTTGTTGCCCCACTTAATGTGTATGTAAGTGTTGTTCCTGAAGTGGTTGAAATATCAAATTCAGTACCCTTAACAGTATAAGTACAAACATTTGTATCTGTATTTTTTGTTTGGTTTCCTCTACACGTTACAGATGGTGGATCGTCATTATTTATAGTTATAGTAGTTGTACAAGTTGAAACATTCGGAGTTGGAAGCACCTTATCTGTAATAGTCCAAATAATTTCTGTTGTTCCTTTAGGAAATTGATAACCAACTAAAGAGCTTGAATTATTAATATTATTTGTGATCGTATAACCCGAACAGTCATAAATATTGTAAGGTTTAAATTCATGGTCAAACACTGTGTAATAGTCTTTTCCTTCATCAACCTCTCTACATATAGAAGCTACACAATTAAACGTTGGGGCATCATCATCAACAACTGTCACTTTTTGAGTAGCAGATGCTGTATTTCCGTGAATATCACGAACCCACCATGTAACTGTATTTACTCCAAGAGGAAAAGTATTATTATTTTGATTATTCCAAACTTCCAATACTCCACAATTATCAGTTGTTATAGGTGTTCCTAAATCTACACCTGTTGCAGTACATCTATAATTAATGTTTGTTGTAGTAACATCTGCTGGAGGAGTAATTACAGGCTTTTCATTATCATTAACAAATACGTAAAAACTACAGTCATTCGTATATAATGTACCATCTACTGTTTGTGAAGCTGTCCAAGTTACAAAGGTTGTTCCATGTGGAAAAACAGCACCTGCTAAAGTTGCTGAATTATTAAAATCATTTATTAAAGTTGCTCCAGCGGATGTTGAAGTTGCATTAAATTCAGTTCCAGATACCGTATAAGAACAATCTCCTGCTGGACTTGTACTTTTAGATTGATCTCCAACACAGGTAATAGAAGGATATAAATCTGAAACCACATTTACCGTTATTGAACATACTTCTGTATTGGCAGGTGATGCAGTATCTGTAGCTGTCCATTCAATAGTATTTACACCTTCATTTAAATGTACTCCTGTTAAACTGCTACCAGCACTAGTTGTAGCGCCAGAAAGCACATAGTTATAGGAAGCTAAGCCACAATTATCTTTTACTATTGGTTTGAATTCATTAGTTCCAACGGCGTAATAACTTAGTCCTTTATCATATACTCTTGTGTATGCATTTGACGGGCATGTAATTACTGGTTTTACGTTATCAACTACTGTTATTTGTAATGTTTTAATCGTTTCATTTCCATAATTATCCTTTACACTCCAAGAAACATCGGTAGTTCCTACAGGAAACTCTACGTATGCTAATGATCGGTAGTTATTTTTATTATTAATTATTGTATAATTATTTGACGTACAATTATCTTCAATTGCTTGTGGATCAAATTCTGTACCTACTGTTGTGTAAAAACAACTGGTAGTTGAACTTGATTTTGTGATAGAAACAACAGCATCTGTAGTATTTATTAATTTATATTCAGGAGCAGCAACATCTTTTATTTCTACCTGAAATTGAGAGCTAGCAATATTTCCACCACTATCTTTAGCTGTCCAAACCACTACGGTAATTCCAACAGGAAATACATAACCGTTTAATGTGGTTAAACCGTTTAAATTATTTTTTAAGGTAACTGATGGGCAATTATCAGTAACTGTGGCTGGATCAAACTCCGTTCCTATGGCCGTATAAGAACAACTTGTTATTGGAGCATTTCTGGTTTGGTTTACTATTGCGGAAATTGTTGGTACTACTAAATCCGTAATAATTATATTAAAATTACAAGATGCAGAATTTCCTTTTGTATCTGTTAGTGTCCAAACAACAGGATGAACTCCTCCATTTAAAACAATTCCGTCCAATGTTGTAGACGTTCCACCTGAAACACCATCAAGTGTATATGAAATTTTTAAATCTCCAGAAGCATCACAATTATCGGATAATAATTTAGGGTCAAATTCGGAACCATTTATGGTATAACTACAATCTGCAATTGGAATATTTCTAGTTTCGTTTCCGTAACACTCAAATGTAGGTGCTTGACTATCTTTCACTGAAATTGTAAAAGCATCTGCAACAACGCTGTTTCCATTAACATCTGCTAGTGTCCAAACTATAGAATACGGATGCGTTTCATCCGAAGGTAACTGAATTCCTGCTAGTGTTTTTGTTCCTGTAAATGCTGTAACACCATTTTTTGCGATAATAAATGATGCTGGTTGTACTTTACAATTATCATTAATATTCTTTAAATCAAAAGATGTATCAACAATTGTATAATAACATTTTGCAGGGTCCGCATTTTTAGTATAACTACCTTTAGGTTGCTCAAATGTAGGATTTTGATCATCAGTAACAGTTATATTTATGGTACACGTACTTATATTATCAAATTGGTCTACTGCAGTCCATATAATGTTATGGTTTCCTACTGGCAATTCTTTTCCTGCCAATGTAGATGTACCATCAAATGAATTTGTTTCTACGGTAAAAGCACAACCGTCCGCAGTAGTTGCATCAAATTCAGTTCCTTTAACTATATAAGAACAACCCGAATCTGCCACTTTATTAAAAGATGTTTCTGTTGGACAGACCAAACCTGGAGGAGCTACTTTAACTATAACATTAAAACTCATTGTTGTGCTATTTCCAGAATTATCCACTGCCGTGTACGTTATTATACTAGTACCTACAGGAAATTCAGAGCCACTTTTTAACCCTTTTGTTTGTGTAAAAGTAGCCACAGAACAATTATCACTTGCTATTGGCTCTACCCAATTGACTACTTTAACGCAGTTTAGTGGTATTATTTCTGTAATATCTGAAATTAAAGAAATTATAGGTAATTTATTATCCGTAACCGTTACTCTAAAACTACTTGATTTTTCATTAACACCATCACTTACTGTCCAAACAATATTATTTATCCCTTTTGAAAGTGTAACTCCACTTAATGTTGAAGAAACTACAGTTGGCTCTGAATTAATAGTGTAGGACACAGATACTACTGAACAATTATCTGAATAGGTTGCATCAAATTCGGTTCCTATTATTTGATAATCACAAACTCCTGCAGTTGTTCCTCTATATTTACTACCTACTGTTGTAACAGATGGTGCTTGATTATCTTTTACTGTTTTTGTAAAAACCAATGGAACTGAAGTGTTTGTTCCATCGGAAACGGTCCAAGAAATAACATTATCTCCTTTTAATAATGTTACCCCTGCAAGTGAAGAAGTACCCGAAATAGTTGTTGCTCCGGTTACTGAATATGTTAAAGTAGTTCCGGTACAGTTATCGGAACCAATAGGATCCAGTTCTGATCCTTTTACTTTATAACTACACGCGCCAGCATCTGTATTTAAAACCGAAGTAACAGTACCTGAAGTAGCTATTAATGTAGGTGTGCTACTATCTACTACTGTAACTGTAGATTGGCAAGTTGCAATATTCCCTGAAGCATCTTTTACAGACATTTCAACCGTATTAACACCTTTATTTGTACAGTTAAATGTCGTTTTACTAAGCTTAATAATTAAAGCATTTGTTGGTGTGCAATTATCTGATGAACCATTGTTTACATCACTTACTGTTAAAGTTGCTACACCTGATGTATTTAAATATATTGTAGGTGACAAACAACTAGCTATTGGAAATTGCTTATCAGAAATTATAACATTAAATGAACAAGTATTACTCACGTTTCCAGCTTCATCAGCTGCCGTATATGTAACCGTAGTTGTTCCTACAGGAAATGTTGCGCCAGAAGTATGAGATTTTGTCCAAACTAAATTTCCTGTACTTGTGCAATTATCCGTTGCGGTTGGTTCCACCCAAGTAACTATAGCTCCACAAGAACCTGTATCTGTATTTTTAATAATGTTTGCTGGACAACCGCTTATTATGGGTTTTTGAATATCCTTCACCGTAACATTAAAAGTACAAGTAGCACTGTTATTTCCATTCACATCTTTAGCTGTATAAGTAACTACGGTGGTTCCTACAGGAAATACAGTTCCGGGAGTATGAGATTTTGTCCAAACAATATTCCCTGAACTCTTACAATTGTCAGTAACTGAAGGTTCCGTCCATGAAACTACTGCAGAGCATACACCTGCATCAGTAGATTTTGTAATATTTGAAGGACATCCAACAATTACTGGTATTTGAGAATCAATTACTGTAACAGTAAAACTTTCTTCAACAAAATTACCACTTGCATCTGTTGCCTTATACGTTATTGTAGATACTCCTACTGGAAATAAACCGCCCTTAGTTAATCCGCCAGTTTTCAAAATAGTACTTCCAATACAATTATCAGCAGCAGTTGGCGTTGTCCAATTTACGATAGCTCCACAACTACCTGCATCATTATCAACAGAAATATTTGCTGGTAAATTTACAATGGTTGGGTTTTCATTATCTTTAATAGTTACATTAAAACTACAACTTGCTGTATTACCTGAAGCATCCGTAACTTCAAAAGTATTGATAGTTGTACCTACAGGAAAAAGTGAACCAGAAACTAAACCAGCTGTTTGTAACGTATTTAAACCTGAACAATTATCTGTTCCTACAGGTGCTGTATAATTAATAACAGCACCACAAGTTCCTGCATCAATATTTTGTGAAATATCCGAAACACAATTAATTACAGGGAATTGATTGTCAGTTACAATGACACTAAAACTTCCTGTATTTATATTTCCGTCAGCATCAGTAGCTGTATACGTTATTGTTGTTGTTCCTATTGGAAAAGCGTTACCTAAAGTTAGACCTGTTGTTGGACTTGAAACATAGGAAATAGAAGGTGCACTGTCGCAATTATCTGATGCCGTTGGCTCGGCCCAACTTACTACAGCACCACAAGAATTTACTTCATTATTAAATGAAATATTAGTTGGAAGCCCTACAATTGTAGGTTTTTCTTTATCATTAAGGGTTACTGTAAAACTACATGTTGGATCACTCACATTTCCAGCACCATCAGTTGCTGAAACTACAATGTTTGTTACTCCTTTATTAAATACTACACCATTTAAAGTTGAAGCAATGGTTCCTATTGTTGCTCCAGTTAAAACATACGAAACTGAAGGTGCTCCACAATTATCAATTGCCGTTGCATTCCATGAATTATCAGATTTTGTATAGGTGCATTAACCTACGTTAGTCGTTATTATTTGATTTTCAACACATGTTACCGTTGGTTTTATAGTATCTGAAATTTCAACATCAAATTTACAAGAAGCTGTTAAGCCGGCCGCATCTGTAACAGTCCATGTTACGGTAGTTGCACCTACTGAAAATATTACTCCATTTAAACTATTTCCTGTACCTGAAGTTGCTCCACTTAAACTATATATTACTGAAGCTACTGAACAATTATCTGCTCCTACTGCATTCCAAGTTGTTCCGCTATGAACATAAGAACAACCACTATTTGCAGCAACCGACTGATCTCCAACACAAGTAATCGTTGGATTTTGAGTATCAACTAAAGTAACATTAAAATTATAAGTGCTTGTATTACCAGATTTATCTTTAGCTGATATTACAACTGGTTGAATCGTATTATGATTACTAATAGTTGAACCTGCAACAGGGTTTTGTGTTAACACAATATCCCCAACTAATGTACAATTATCTGTAACTGTAACTGTTGATGTATAATCAGGTAATATGGCACTGCACGTTCCTTCAGTTGGATTTATAGTTTTATTACCTTCACCTGAAATAGTTGGCGGTGTATTTTCTAATTGAACAGTGATTGCTTTTGTTAATTCACAACCATTCTTACTTATAGCTCTAATTGTGTAATTTGTATTAGCAGTAATAGTTGCTGAATATGGCATATTATCAACTTTGACAGTATTAGCCTCATTCCACAATTCATACGCACTTCCATTTGTTGCAGATGCACTTATTTCAAAAAGCACTCCATAACAAACTGGATTTCCTGAATTTATTGTAGCTGTTATATTAGTAGGTAATGGGTTTACTGTAACAGTTACTTCTGAAGTAATTACTGGTGATAATACTATACCAAATTGGTCTGTTACTTTTACTAATGAATACGTAGTTTTTGCATTAGGTGAAATTGTAATAGCATCTCCACCATATGTTTCACTTTCTGGATCCGCATCACTTCTATAATTAGTTATTGTATAATTAGTAGAACCATCACTATAAATTACTGTATATGGGTTTATACTAGCATTTATTAACACTTCTAAAGTAGTGCTTTCTCCATTACAAATTTCTAAAGAAGAACCTGCCTTCACTTGAATTTGAGATTGCGAAAACCCATTATTTTGAAAACTTAAAAAAAAAAAGAAACTTAAAAAAAAGAGTGTAAATAAATTTGCTCTTTTTATTTTTGATAGGCTTGGTAATTTTATTATCATATTGATTGGTCTGGTTACTTAGATTAAGTATTAAAAAACTTAAAACTATAGCTAATGGATGTACATTTCAGAACTTATATTATTCGCAGTGTTTTTAAATATACACTGTTAACAAGCTTAAATACACACACTAAGCAAAAGACAAATTTATAAAAATAATTGATTTATTCTATGATAAATATCACACTTAAAAGCACAAATGGCTTCGTATTTGTAATGAAATACGAAATAAACACAACAAATGAATTTCAGCACATAAACAATTACTAAAATTTATTGTATTAAAACATTAGCTATAAGATAATTAGTATTGAAAATACTCTAGAATTTTTTGATGCAGAAAACTTAAAATAGAAGAAAAAAGGGGGGGGTGTCATTATTCACCCCCTTGAATGAATTACAGACTGAAAATGAAGTGATCATTACCTATTTATATACAAAAACCTATACACTTACATCCTATAGAAATCGCAAACACTTCAACACAGGTTTATCTCCTGCATGCAATACCGAACTTTTTACAAAGTGGACTGCAGGAGATAATCTTGCGTATAGTACTACTTTAGATGTATTAGGAGGCGAAACATTTGTAGCCAATCCTAAGGTTATTTGTATAAATATTTTTATTGTAAAACTACCCAATATTTCAATCATTTGAGTGAGATTTTACTAACAAGCATTACCAATTATATTAAAAAGCAATAGGAGATGTAATATTCCGCAACGTGTTTACCACACTCCAACCAGCAATTTGTGCCGTTTGACTATACACACTAATAACAGCATGAATTTGCTCACTTTTTATTTCTGTACGATGGGTATCTCCAACAAAACCAGGAATAGTAGTGATTGAAACCTTCATTTTTTCAGGCCCTGTTGATGCCAATGCTGATGCAACAGAAACATTTACTTGCCTTGGAAAAAGAGCAATGGCTTCGAGCGCATTTCCTTCAAAAACTGTATGTTGCTGATCTTCTATAATAGGGTCATAAACTGGAGAATACCTCATAGCTCGTGGACTTTTTGTGGACTCAAAAGTAGCCACACTTTCTTCCATTAAAGATACCGTTCTTAAAATATCAAAACCACCAGTAGCTCCTGAGGCAATGTGAACTCGTGTACCATATTCTAAAGCTGTTTTTTTAACCAATTCATAAAATACGGGATCAGCAAGACCACCAACTGAAATAGTAACTATTGAAGTTCCATTTTTTAAAGCTGGCAATGCCAACTCTTTTAAAGAGTCTGGAGAAGCTGTTTCAACAATGTAATCTGGCTTTAATTCAAGTAATTGTTCCAACGAATGACATGGTGTGCAGCTATTACCTTCTGCTGAATGTTGAATATGGTTTGCGAATGCTTGGGCTTTTTCAAACGTCCTAGAATACGTACCAATAATTTTAAAATCTGGTAACAGACCCCTATCTGAGGCATGTACGACTATACTTGCAAGTCCTCCGCAACCTACAATAGCTAAAGTTTTTGTTTTCATGGCGTGAACATACTATATATTTTCATAATAGCCTAAAATATCAATATGAATGTATGTTAATAATGAAAATACATCAATTTACATCGATGTTCTATTGAAAATTCTAAAAGAAAACACCTTTAAGTATCTATTTAAAATGGTATTTATCCAGTTTATCATATCTTTTTTACCAAATTTAATATACACTTTAAAAAAATCGATTAAATAATTTATTTTCACCAATCAAAATACTAATTAAAACTTTAAAAAAAATAATTCTTTTACTTCTAAAGTATGACTTATTTAGGTTTTTTTAACAGCTCACTGGAATATTATCTCTAAGGTAAAATCTTTATATTTACAACACTAGGGACAAGCAATTATTAGAAAAACAGAAAACCCTTTTAACACCTTAATAGAAATTCACTTAATTAAATTTAAGCATTAAAATATAACAAAGAACTTATTACAATAAAACACTTATGATTATACGAAAAGCAACTATTGAGGATTCCTTAAAAATATCAGAGCATATGCTCCTTGCTATGGATGAAATTATTTATGAATTTATTGGAATAAAGGATGCTGAAAAAGCAATGACTTTTTTACAGTATTTTGTTGAAAAAGAAAATAACCAATATTCATATACAAATTGTTTTGTAGTGGAAATTAATGATGAAATTGTTGGAACTGTTACTATTTATGATGGTGGAAAATTAGAAATATTGAGAGCGCCTATTGAAACGTATATCAAAAAGCATTTTGGTATTAATTTTAATCCTGAAAATGAAACACAACAAGGTGAATATTATATTGATTCCATAGGTGTAAGTGCAAAACACCAAGGAAAAGGAATAGGGACAGCATTATTAAAATTTATAATTGAAACTTACACCAAACAAAACCTACAAACAGTCGGTTTATTAGTTGATGAAGAAAACCCAGCTGCTGAAAAACTCTATTTAGATTTAGGCTTTGAATTTTCTGGAACAAAAATATTGACTAAAAAAAACATGAAACACCTTCAAATAAAACCGACATATGGTTTCCATAAAGGTTAAAAAAACTTTTGTTACAGAAGTATTCGTTTATTTTATTTTTGAATGAACATTCAGTTCACTAACTCATTTTCTAGCATATTTTAAGAACACTTAAAGAAAAATATTACGATACAACTAAGAAACAATGACTGATTTTAAAAAATAGGTTATCAATAATTTTTTTCATCATCACAGCAATAAAATACAAATTTTGGAATGACATGCTGAAAGAAGTTCCACACAACTTTCTTATTTTATGATTTTTAAAAAGGAAAGAAATTAAAGGTATTTTTACATTATACAAGAAAATTGACTGTAGATATTTGGTATAAAACATTATTTATTCGCCACCTCGTCATTCATATCAAAAAGCAAATCAGAATAATTAGTGTGCAAATTATATGCACATAAAAAAAGGCTTGAAGCTAAAAATAGCCGCAAGCCCCATGTTTACTAGTGGAGAAGACCAGAATCGAACTGGCTACCTCTTGACTGCCAGTCAAGCGCTCTACCAAATGAGCTACATCCCCAACATTATTTTTATAAATTACCTTTTAAAACTAACAAAGGAATTTTACTTTCAAAATCTACTTTTTTAATACTATTTTGCTCCCACATTTTAGAGAAAAACCCTCTTTTACGTCTAATTACACATAATAAATCTGGTTGTATTGTATTTATATGTGCAGACAAACCTTCATAAACTGTTTCATTTTTAGTAGTTATTTTATCATCTCCAATTGCTTCAAAATCTGCATGTAACACATTGTCTTCTTCTGTATTTTTAGGCGTAATAACATGTAACAATTTAACTTTAGCGTTAAATACACTTACAAAATCTTTTAGAGTAACTAAAACATCTGGTCTTTTCATTAAACCAGAACGTACTCCTAACAATATTGAATGAATTGGCTGAAAAACATATCCTTTAGGAATAATTAAAATTGGTAATTGCGTTCTTTTTACAATACCACCAACAATAGGCCCAATAAATACAGTATGATCTGAACCTGAATAATTTGCTGAAGAAATAATAATATCTACATCCAATGCCTCTGCAATAGCTGAAACACTTTCCGTAACTTGCCCTTTTAAAACTTTCGCTATTACTTCAACATCTTTTTCATCAACTTGTTCAAGCATTGTTTGAAGTTCCTCTTTGGCTTCAACTTCAATTAATTCATCTACATTTTTTAAAATCCCTGTTGAACTAACTGATCCAAAAACTTGGATTACATAAATTTTAGCTTTACAAACCGATGCAAAATCAATTGCATATTGCAATGTATCAACTGAATTTTCAGAATTCCCTAATGGTACTAATATTTTTTCCATAAATTTTTATTCAATATATTTTTCTAAATTATTCAGTATTAAAAATACAAAAATTTAACACACAATTAATATGCTATTCAAAAATATTAATATCTGTAATATTCTGGTTTATAAGGCCCTTCAACCTCTACACCAATATATTTTGCTTGATCGTCACGCAATGTTTCTAATTCAACGCCAATTTTAGCTAAATGTAAACGTGCTACTTTTTCATCTAAATGTTTTGGCAACATATATACTTCGTTTTGATAAGCATCTCTATTAGTCCATAATTCTAACTGCGCTAAGGTTTGGTTTGTAAATGAATTACTCATTACAAAACTTGGATGACCTGTTGCACAACCTAAATTTACCAAACGACCTTCAGCTAACAAAATAATTTCATTTTCACCAATCGTATATTTATCAACCTGTGGTTTAATTTCAACTTTTGATGCACCGTAGTTTTTGTTTAACCAAGCCATGTCAATTTCATTATCAAAATGACCAATGTTACAAACAATAGTTTTGTCTTTCATTGCTTCAAAATGACGCGCTTGCACAATGTCTTTATTTCCTGTAGTTGTAATTACAATATCTGCATTTCCCACAACAGTATCTAATCTTTTTACTTCAAAACCATCCATTGCAGCTTGTAATGCACAAATTGGGTCAATTTCAGTAACAGTAACAATTGAACCTGCACCTTTAAAAGAAGCTGCTGTACCTTTACCAACATCTCCATATCCACAAACTACCACTCTTTTTCCAGCTAACATTAAATCTGTAGCTCTACGAATAGCATCTACAGCACTTTCTCTACATCCGTATTTATTATCGAATTTCGATTTTGTTACTGAATCGTTTACGTTAATAGCTGGCATAGGCAATGTTCCTGCTTTTACTCTATCGTATAAACGGTGTACACCTGTTGTAGTTTCTTCTGATAAACCATTAATTCCAGCAGCTAACTCAGGGTATCTATCCAACACCATATTTGTTAAATCACCACCATCATCTAAAATTAAGTTCAACGGTTTTTTATCTTCACCAAAAAACAACGTTTGCTCAATACACCAATCAAATTCTTCTTCTGTTAAACCTTTCCAAGCATATACTGAAACTCCGGCAGCAGCAATTGCAGCAGCAGCCTGATCTTGTGTTGAAAAAATATTACAAGAACTCCATGTTACCTCAGCACCTAAATCTACCAACGTTTCAATTAAAACCGCCGTTTGAATGGTCATATGTAAACAACCTGCAATACGTGCTCCAGCTAAAGGTTTTTGTCCTTTAAACTCTTCTCTTAAACTCATTAAACCTGGCATTTCTGCTTCTGCTAATTGAATTTCTTTGCGTCCCCAATCTGCAAGATTGATATCTTTTACTTTATATTTAACGTAAGTTGATGTTTCTGTACTCATATTTATTAAATTTGTTTATTAATTAAAACAACACAATTTTGTTTTAAAGTTTTGCAAAAGTACGAAATCCAATTGAAAATATAAATGCCTTTATTCAAAACCATTCAACCTTTTAATCATACACATATATATGTATGGGAAATTGAAGAGTCCTATAGTTCACTTTTAGAAGGAATTACCTTAACTAAAAGAAGTGAAAAAAGATTGCTTTCAATGAAAAGTGAACTGCATCAACGCGGTTTTTTAAGCGTTCGTCATTTACTGAAAGAAGCTGGGTATTCTGACACTGATTTGTTTTATAATGACCACGGAAAGCCATTTTTAATAGATGGAAAACACATTTCAATTACGCATTCATATAC
This sequence comes from Lutibacter sp., assembly GCA_018054895.1. Classification (GTDB taxonomy): domain Bacteria; phylum Bacteroidota; class Bacteroidia; order Flavobacteriales; family Flavobacteriaceae; genus Lutibacter. The sequence continues at coordinate 24,948 of JAGPIQ010000007.1, forward strand.
ATTTGCCGCCATTATTATTAGTACTGAAGAAGTTGGAATTGACATTGAAAAGAACCGTGAAAAAATAAAAATTATTCAGCATAAGTTTGTCAATTTTGAACGTGGTTTTATTCATAAAAACGACAACTACATTGAGCAATTAACGGTTATTTGGGGCGCAAAAGAAAGTTTATATAAAATTTATCCTTATGGCGGATTAACTTTTAAAAACGATATTGATATTGCTTCTTTTAAAATTTCTAGCGGCCAAACCACAGGTTATATTAATGTTGAAGATTGGCAAAAAATGTATGAAATATTTTTTGAACAGTTTGAAGGATTCACACTGGTATACGCCATAGACACAGGAAATAATGCTATTTAACACGTCTTGACTTTATAAAAAACAATTGCTATTTTAAAAAACACTACAATCTTTTATTAATGACTGAATTAATCACCTACCTCTTCGGGCAATACAACGGGTATGAAACTATTGATATTTCCCTTGAAATAATTGCCATCATTTTTGGATTTTTATCTGTTTGGTATTCTAAAAACAATAATATTTGGGTGTACCCAACAGGAATGATTAGCACCCTAATTTTTGTGTATTTATTATACAAATGGGAATTAATTGGCGATTTATTAATTAATGCTTACTATTTTGTAATGAGCCTGTACGGTTGGTATATTTGGACTCGTAAAGTAGATGAAACGCACCATACTCCCATTACAAAAACAACTTCAAAAGAAAAAAGAACTTCTGTCATTTTATTTATAGCCACTTTATTATTTGTAGCACTGGTATATCATTTATTTGATAAATGGACAAGCTGGGTTGCCTATATAGACACCTTAACAACAGCTATATTTTTTGTTGGAATGTGGCTCATGGCACGTAAAAAAATTGAAAACTGGATATATTGGATTGTCGGAGACATTATTTCTATTCCCTTATATTTTTACAAAGGATTTACCTTTACAAGTTTTCAATATTTTATATTTACCTTTATTGCTATATTTGGATACTTAGAATGGAAGAAACTCTTAAACAAAACTGTGCAAACCTAATTAAAATTGTACTATTTGGCCCTGAAAGCTCTGGAAAAACAACACTTTCCAAATTATTAGCACGCCATTATAAAACGGTTTGGGTGCCCGAATATGCGCGTGAATATTTACAAAACAAATGGAATAACGAACGTAAAACCTGTGAAAATTCCGACTTATTACCCATTGCCTTCGGTCAATTAAAATTAGAAAATGAATTTGCCAAAAATGCAGATCGGGTATTAATTTGTGATACAGATTTATTGGAAACAATGGTGTATTCACAAGAGTTTTATGGTGGTTTTGTGGATCCTTTATTGGAAAAAGCAGCCAAAGAAAACACCTATCATTTATATTTATTAACGTATATTGATACGCCTTGGGAAGCCGATGATTTACGCGACAGACCAAACGAGCGCTTGGAAATGTTTAATGCTTTTGAAGCTGCTCTTGTAAAATACAACAGACCTTATGTGTTAATTAAAGGCGACATAGAAACACGATTAGCAACTGCCATTTTTGAAATAGATGTTATTTTAAAAGATTTCCCCAACCTTCAACGATTTTCAAAAAAATAGCTATGGACAAAGAAATTATCATAAAAGAATTACAATTTAAAGCTGTTAGAAGTAGCGGTGCTGGTGGTCAACATGTAAATAAAGTTTCTTCAAAAGTTGAATTGATTTTTGATGTCGGAAATTCTCACGCTTTTTCTTCGGAAGAAATGGAATTAGTATTGCTAAAATTAAGTTCCAAACTAACCAAAGAAAATGTACTGTTGTTGAATTGTGATGAAAGTAGAAGTCAACATAAAAATAAAGACTTAGTAATTACACGTTTTTTAACTATTATTGAAAAAGCACTTTACAAACCTAAAAAAAGAAAAGCGACAAAACCGACTAAATCGAGTATTCAAAAACGTATTGACAAAAAGAAAAATACTGGTTTAAAAAAGGCTTTACGTAAAAAACCAGATTTGTAATTTACTTAAAATCAACAAAATACACTTCAAAAATTAAACTTTTTAAAAAATTATTTTAATATTAGAATTTAATAACTAAGTTTGCAGCGTCTCAAAAGGGGTGCCTATAACGGCTGAGATCAAACCCAACGAACCTGAACAGGTAATGCTGTTAAGGGAAACAAATGAACACAAAGTGTGTTCTATGGCAAACAAGTTAATTATTCAAATCATCGATTAATTACCTCTTTTTACATCGTTTTATTTTAAAAAAATGAAACAAAAAACATTATTCATTAAAAAAGCGACGTTATTCGCAACATTCGTACTTATTGCATTTTCAATAAGTGCACAACAATTTCAACTTTCAGGAAAAGTAACTGACGGTAAAAATCCGCTTCCAGGAACCACCATTATTATTAAAGGAACTTCCAATGGAGTTTCAACAAATTTAAATGGAGAATTCTCTATTTCCTTAAAAAAAGGAATGTACACTTTAGTAGTAAGCTCCATCAGTCAACCAAAAGAAGTTGCTGTAAATTTGAATAAAGATACCTTCATTGCTATTGATATGGCAGATAGTTTTATCAATTTGAATGAAGTTTTAGTATCTGCGGTTCGTGTACAAGCCAATTCACCTGTAACACACAGCAACGTTACCAAAAAAGACTTGGAAAAACGTAATTTAGGTCAGGATATTCCAATTATGCTAAACTATTTACCTTCCGTAGTAACAACTTCAGACGCCGGTGCTGGTGTTGGCTATACAGGAATTAGAGTGCGTGGTAGCGACGGTTCTCGTGTGAACGTAACCATCAACGGAATTCCATATAACGATGCTGAAAGTCAAGGCACATTTTGGGTGAATATGCCCGATTTTACGTCTTCAACAGAAAGTGCACAATTACAACGTGGCGTGGGAACATCTACCAACGGATCGGGCGCTTTTGGAGCGAGTTTAAACTTGTTGACTGATGCTATTGCCGAAAAATCGTATGCAGAAATTAGCAGTTCCGTAGGTTCATACAATACTTTTAAAAATACTGTAAAATTTAGTACTGGGAAAATTAATGACCATATTGAATTTGCTGGACGGTTCTCCAAAATTGATTCCGACGGATATATTGACCGTGCTTGGAGCGATTTAAAATCCTATTTTTTACAAGCTAGTTATGTAGACGACAATACATTAATTAAAGCGTTAACTTTTGGAGGACAACAAAAAACATACCAAGCTTGGGCTGGAGTTAGCAAAGAAGAAATGGAAGTTTTTGGTAGAACTTACAATCCTTATTCCTACGAAAATGAAATTGACAACTACAACCAGGATCATTACCAATTACACTGGAATCAAAAATTAACCAGTAACTGGTCTACAAATATTGGTTTAAATTACACCAAAGGAAAAGGCTATTTTGAACAATATAAAAACGCCATAGAAGTTACAAGCGATTATGATGAAGATGGCATCCCTGAGACCGATAATTTCAACGGTATTCTTGCTGGTACTGACATAAAAAAAGTAACTTACGATAATGGTACGATTGCAGAAATACCAATTACGGATTTAATTAGAAGACGATGGTTGGATAATAATTATTACGTATTCAATGCAAATGCCACCTATAACAGTGAAGGACTTGAATTCATTTTTGGTACTTCATTCAGCAATTATTCAGGTGATCATTTTGGAGAAATTATATGGGCAAGAGGATTTTCAGAAAATGGAAACATCAGAGATCGTTATTATGAAGGTGATTCTAAAAAAAATGATGCTAATGTTTTTGGAAAGTTAACCTACAATATAAATGAAAAATGGACATTATTTACAGATCTTCAAGGTCGTTTTATAACTTATAAAACAGGCGGATTAACTTCCGATCAAAACCCTATGAATATTGATAAAAGCTTTTCATTTTTCAACCCTAAAGCTGGTATTACTTATAAACTTAACAGTAAAAACAGTTTGTATGCCTCTTACGCAAAAGCACATAGAGAACCTAATAGAAATGATTTTGAAAATGGTGTAAGCACTGCTGAAAAATTAAACGACTTTGAATTGGGTTGGAGGTATAAAAATGGTTCTACACAAATAAACTCCAATATATACTATATGCATTATAAAGACCAATTGGTATTAACCGGTGCTGTGGATGATGTTGGCGCTCCATTAAGAGCTACAAGCGGAAAAAGCTACAGATTAGGATTGGAAGTGGATGCATTGATTAAAATATCTGATAAATTTTTAGTACAACCAAATATTTCGTGGAGCGACAATAAAAATGTCGATTTTTTTGTGCCAATTAATGGAGTCGTAACTGATTTAGGAAAAACAGATTTATCTTTTTCTCCTGAATTGGTTTTTGGAAACGCCTTTGTATTTATGCCTACCAATAAAGTGCAATTATCGCTACTTTCTAAATATGTTGATGAGCAACGAATGGGAAATTTAGGTAGTGTTATTTCTGAAAATGATATTTTGAAAAGTTATTTTGTAAATGACTTCAGCGCTTCTTTTGAAATTAATCCGAAATCAGTTTTCAAAGCCATTATTTTCAATGCGTTGATAAACAATATATTCAATACTAAATACATTTCAAACGGATACTATGGAACCTATGATTATGATGACGGAGGACAAACTTACACAGGTGATTATGCAGGTTATTACCCACAAGCTACCAGAAACTTTTTAATTGGAGCTACTTTAAAATTTTAAAACAGAATTGCTATAAAAAAGAGAAAACCGAGGTAAATACCTCGGTTTTTTTGTTTTAATTTGAAGTTAATTATTTATTTACTTCACAAGTTTTATCACACGTATTTACACCAAAAAGCGTATACAATGGACAAAAACTAATAAATAGTGTCACTAATATAATAGCTGCAACAGCAAATAAAATATATTGTAATACATTGGAATCTATGTCTGCCGAGTACGCAAAATACCCAATTGCAATGGCTAAAACCATTCTAACAATTTTATCAGTACTTCCTATATTTTTTTTCATGAGGTTAAATTAAGACTCTGACGTCATTCTTCCAGTAGCACAGCTCACAAAAGATTTTGCTTTATGTATTAATGTATTTGCATCCCCAACTTCTGGATACCCCATTGCAGATAATTTTTCTTTTATTTTAGAAACTACAGCTTCATCAGTGCTATCTATAGTTACTTTTGAAGTTTCTAAATCTACCGTTACTTCTGAAACTCCTTCTACGGTTAGCAATCCCTTTTTAATAGAATTTGCACAACCTCCGCATTTTAAATTTAATATTTCTAGTGTTTTCATTGATTTTATTTTAGACTTCAAAATTACAAAATAATTGCTTAGGAATGTCCTCTTACAACAATCATCATTACTTTTAAATTCAATCTAAAAAAATTGTAAATCTGATATAAAAAGAAAACTCTCATAAACCGAATCCACCTTGTAGGTTCTGTTCCGTACGATATATCACTATATGGTACTGTTTTTTTTGTATTTGTTTCCATGTATAATACTTTTAGTTATTCAGGTATTAACCACCAAAAAGGTTTTGCTTTTGCTTTGTATAAAAACATATAATGCATAAATAATTTCATCCAATGCCCTGCAGTTCCTACAACACCTACGGTATCATTAATATCTCTACCCCATTGCGGGTATTTTTCCCAATCTTGTACAATAGGATTTACCGTCATTACAGCTGCCTGTCCTTTTGTAATACCATAACCGGCTGACACAATACAAGCTGCACCCATAGTTGCCATAGATGCTTTATGTGGATGTTCAATTTTACCCACTTTTATGGAATGAATAATATTTTGCGCCACAATTTTACCAATAACTCCAGATGGCATTCCTGTCCGTGGAGGTGTTGGAAATATTTTTGTGCCGTTAGGACTTTGCATTGGTTTAGACATAGAATGTGGTGGAGCAAAAGCTATTCCAGCCGCATACACATTGTCGTATTTTACATTTTGATAGGTTGAAGGCCAATCTTCAGCCTTCCATTCCTCATAAGGTTTTGGTGAATAATCAGCATCTACTTTCATCATTCCATTCGCTGCAAAAACTTCTGAAGAAATATCTTCATTATTTTTATTGAAAGCTTTCATACCAGCTCCAGCAAAACCAGGAATTAACATAGCGAAATCAAAATTAACTGTATGGTATTCCCCATTTAAATTTTCATAATGGACAACGCCTTTTTCCACCTTTTGAACTCCTGCTTGCTTAATCCATTGCACTCCATATTCCTTTAAAATAGATTCGGCAAAAATTTTAGTTGGTGTTATATAGCCATTTCTTTTTATATAAGCACCGCCCATTCCAAAATCACCTAGTTCATATTCATTGGTTATCCACCATAAATCGGCTAAATGCTGTAATTTTCTTTTTTTAATTTCAAAAGCAATATTTAAAATATATTCAAAAGCAGCACCTTGGCATGTTGCCATAGCGTGCCCTGTACCAATTAAAAAGGTTTGTCGCTCGCCATTTTCCATTTTTTGAAGCGACTCTTGTAATTTTGTCCACGCATGTGCTGCGTGATCATAAGTACAAACAGATTCTGTAAATTTTTTAGGACCTAAACCTTCCGTAGCTTCAAAATTTAATTTTGGTCCTGTAGCATTTATTAAATAGTCATACGTTACTTTTTCTTCTACATCTTTATTGTCTTCAGACACATATTTTATAGAAACAAAACCTTTTTCATGTGCTGCATCTCCTTCTGGATTTATAGAAACTGCCAGCGCTTGTTTATAATCCACACCCATTTTTTTATAAACTGGTGCCAATGCAAATTTTACTTGATCTGGTGTCATTAACCCAACGCCAACCCAAATATTTGAAGGCACCCACTGAAAATTACTATTAGGTGAAATCATAATCACTTCATGCGGCTTTTTAAGACTTCTACTTAAATAGGAAACTGCGGTATGACCGGAAATTCCAGCGCCCAAAACAACTACTTTTGCCATTTTATTAATTTTTAAAATTAATACTCCAAATCCCTCTTAAATCGCCTTCCGAATATCCGACTGCTTTGTCATTCGGGTATAATGATTTTATAATGGAATCTGTTTTTACACTTACTGTTTCATTCACTTTTCCATGACAGACCAAACAATTTGCTTTCAAAATAATAGGCGCATAAAAATGTTTTTTATTATCAGCATCTAATTCTACAATCGGCTTCAATTCTTTCTTTTCTGAAATCAATTTTTGATATTCACTCATAACTTCCAGCTCTCTCTTTGAGGGAGCATTTTGTTCATTTCGCACATTTATTGAAGTCCTTTTTATAGTAGCCTCATATTTTGCGGATAATTCATCCGAAATTGGCATTGCCTTTTCATTACAAAAAGGAATTGCTTGTGCTGGACCACCAGCTTTCATTTGTTCCATAAGTTGCGTACTTAAAGCCAAAAAAGAAGCCTCCGCAATTTCTTTTCCTTTTAAGGTGTAGGCTTGCTTATCCTTTTCTGAAATAGCAGAAGAACATGAGCTAAGCGCCACAAGCACAACCAATACTATTGTTAATTTTTGAATCATTATCTTTTTATTTGAAAATTTCCTCTCGTCCAATTTATCATACCACCTTGTAAATCAATAATTTCAACAAACCCCAATTTTGCTAATTTAGCACTTGCGGAAGATGACCTACTACCTGATCTACAATATAAATACACTGGTTTTGACTTATCTAATGTGCCTATTTTTTCCATAAAATCACTATCGAAATAATTAATATTAACCGCACCTTCAATATATCCTGATTGAAATTCACCAGGTGTTCGAATATCTACAATAGTTTGATTTTTAGACATTTCTAAAAATTCCTTTGGAGCTGCTTCTTTAATAGCTGATTTTTCTTGTTCATTTAATGGTGGTTTTTGATTACAAGCTACACTAAAAAATAGCAACAATGCAACAAAACTCATTTCAATTTTTAAATTCATATGTTTTTGATTTTCACCAAAGATATTCAACCAACCCTTGGCTAGAAGTAACTAAAGTTACGAAATATTTTGGTTAGATACAACGTTGAAAAATAATGATATTTTAATGAGTCCTAATGGTAATTAAGCGGAATCAAAACCAACTATTTAGTTTTAAAATTAGTACTGTAAAGTACACTTTAACTCCGCTCAGTGACCAAATTTATATTATTCCAGCCTCCAAAGCTTAACTTCTACAAAAACGTAGTTGGACATACATAATCCGTTAAAGAAACACCTGTGTCTTTTATATCATTAAAACCACCTTCAATATTCGTAACATTTTCAATACCGTAACTTTTTAAAATAGTGGCAGCCATTAAGGAACGATACCCTCCAGCGCAATGCACATAATACTTTTTATTACTATCTAAAGCTGCAATATTTGCATGTATGGTATCTAAAGGATAATTCTCAACTCCAACAACGTGTTCCGATAAATATTCCGATTCTTTCCGAACATCCAACACATTGCTTAATTCACCTTTTAAAAACTGTTTTGCAAATTGTGGTGCTGAAACTGAATTTACCCGCTCTACCTGAAACCCAGCGGCTACCCATGCGTGCATTCCTCCACGTAAAAACCCGACCACGTTATCATATCCAACTCGTGAAAATCGTGTAACAATTTCGTGCTCTCTTCCGCCTTCAGCAATAAAAATTATTTTTTGCTGAATATCTTTCACCAAAGTTCCTACCCATGGTGCAAACTCACCATCCGCACCAATATACCAAGCATTTGGCACAGTTCCTTCTTGTAAAACGGCAGTCACCGTGCGTGTATCTATTACTAATACATCCTTTTGCGCTGCCATTTCATGAAATGTTGCAGCATCTAAAGGTGTTGTTCCTTTTTCTAAAATGGTATCAATAGGCGTATTAATTCCTTTATTCATTCTTACATTATTCGGAAAATATTGCGGCGCTGGCATTAAACCTGTCAACACTTCTTTTATAAATTCCTCTTTGCTCATATCAGCACGTAAGGCATAATTTGTTTTCTTTTGATTTCCAAGGGTGTCAAAAGTTTCCTTACTCATTTTTTTACCACAAGCTGAACCTGCTCCATGATTTGGATATACAATAATATCATCCGGCAATGTCATTATTTTAGTTCGAAGTGAATCGTATAAATGAGCTGCTAAATCGGCTTCTGTTACATCAGATTTTACTGCTAAATCAGGTCTTCCAACATCACCAATAAACAAACAATCACCTGTAAATACGTATGGTTTTTTTCCATTTTCATCAATCAACACATACGATGAAGATTCCATAGTATGCCCTGGCGTATGAATTAATTGCAAGGTTACATTTCCAATTTTAAATTCTTCGCCATCTGTTGCTTGGTGAATCTCATAATTAGGATCCGCATTAGGACCAAATACAATGGTTGCACCTGTTTTTTTAGCTAAGTCTACTTGACCAGACACAAAATCCGCATGAAAATGTGTTAAAAACACATATTTAATGGTTGCTCCATCCGCTTTTGCCATTTGAATATAAGGTTCCGTTTCACGCAATGGATCAATAATGGCAGCTTCTCCATTGGATTCTATATAATAGGCCATTTCCGCCAAACAGCTTGTAAATAATTGCTCTACTTTCATATGTTGAAGTTTATTGTTTTTTATGAATCATACGTAATTTACATTTTAAAATTGGTATTTTCAACCAATACTCAACAATGTTTATTCTATGACTTTTCTTATTGAAAAATTGACTAAGATACTCAAAGCTACAGCTAAATGCCTGATTAAACGTAACTAATGTTACTGTTTTTCAGTTTTAAAAAACACTAAAATTCGTTAAAAATGCAGGCTTTACATGATTCACAAATAGATATATCTAATTTTTTGCAAATGGTTTTTGTAGCAATATCCATTTCTTTAAAGAAATGTTCAGCCCCAATTTCTTCTATAAAACCACCATTCTTTAACACATCTTGACTAATAATTTTCAAGCCGACAAAATAAATACCTCCACCTCTACTCTGCCATTTTTTAACTTCTTTTGTCAACCATTCTGCTCCTGCTAGATCAATAAAGTTAATACCATTTGCCATAATTAACAAATGTTTCGGTTCTTGAATTTCATATAATTCAGAAAAATAGTTAGAAATTCCTTCTACAGCACCAAAATAAATAGAACCATCAATACGAATGACTTTTATTTGAGAACATTCTTTTGTGGCAGTATCTCTAATTACATTCAGCATTAAACCACCTTCACTTTTACCAAGAACTGCAATATTTGGCTTCGACGTTTTTTCTAAATAGAAAAATAACGAAAATAAAATACCTGCAAACAATGCCAATTCTAACGTCAAAAATAATGTACCTATTATGGTAACAAACAGCACTATAAATTCCTTTTTACTACTTTTTACGATGCGTTTAATTTGTTGAAAATCAATTAAATTATACCCTACCAATACAATAATTCCACCCATTACTGGTTTCGGCAAAAACGAAGCGTACTGCGCAAAAAACAATACTACCAACATTAACCCAAGTCCTGATATAATTGCTGACAAAGGTGTTTTAGCTCCTATTTGATAGTTGATAGCAGAACGAGAAAATGACCCTGAACTTGTATATGATGAAAAGAAACTAGAAATAACATTTGCCAAACCTTGGCCTATAAATTCTTGATTGCTATCTAATTTTTGATTCGTTTTCATAGCAATAACACGCGAAATGGAAACAGCTTCCACCAAACCTAACAATGCAATTGTTGCAGCACCAGCAGTTAAACTACCCATAGTATTAAAGTCGAAATCTGGAATTTTAAACGGTGGTAAATTAGAAGGTACATGCCCCACGGTTTCTATACCATGCAAAGAACCCTGTAAAATAAGTGTTAATATTGTTCCTAACAACAAAGCTAAAATCATATACAATTTTGAAAAAAATCGAATATTTTTAAATAGCGCAGCTGCTAATAACGTAAATAGCGCCACCCCTAAAACATATACATTGGTCTCTAGAATATGTTGAATTGAATATATAATAATTTCTAAAAATGAGCTTCCTTGCGGAATATCAATTCCTAAAACGTATTTCACTTGTTTAAAAGCAATGAGTACGCCTGCTCCTGCGGCAAAACCAATAACGACTGAATGAGATACAAAGTTGACTAACTTTCCCATTTTAATTAAACCCATCACTAATTTAAATACACCTGCCATAAATGACACTAAAATAGCTAAAGAAATAAAGGCTTCTAATTCGGTTTCAGGGTTGGCAAATTTGCTAATAACGGCATAAATTACAATAGAACTTGTAGTCGTTGGCCCTGTCATTAAGTGATAAGATGACCCGAATAAAGCCGCAATAATAGGCGTTATCATAGCCGTATAAAACCCATAAATAGGTGGTAAACCAGCAATCATAGCAAAGGCAACAGCCTGTGGAATCATAATAATAGTGCCTGTTAGCCCAGCCAACAAATCGTCTTTCCACGAATTTTTAACTAAGGGCAACCAGACTAAAAAAGGAAATATTTTTTTTAAACTCATATTTAATTTGAGTTAACTAATTAGCGTAGTAACAAATGTACCACCTTAAATTTCCAGCAACGTAATGAATGTTACGAATATTAAAATAACTCGCCTTGGCTTAAACCTTTAACTCTACCCAAATGTTTATAGGCTCGTTCTGTAACTTCTCTTCCACGAGGTGTACGCATAATAAATCCTTCTTGAATTAAAAAGGGTTCATACACTTCTTCAATAGTTTCCGAATTTTCACCAACAGCCGTTGCTAAGGTACTAATACCTACAGGGCCACCTTTAAACTTATCGATAATGGTTGTCAAAATTTTATTATCCATTTCATCCAAACCATGGGCATCTACATGTAACGCCTCCAAGGCATATTTGGCAATTTCAATGGTTATATTTCCATTTCCTTTTATTTGAGCAAAATCTCGCACTCTACGTAACAAAGCATTGGCAATACGAGGTGTTCCCCTACTTCTACCTGCAATTTCAATAGCAGCTTCCATAGAAATGGCAACTCTTAAAATAACGGCACTACGCTGAACAATAGTGGTTAATAACTCGGTATTGTAATATTGTAATCGGCAACTAATTCCAAAACGCGCACGCATTGGAGCAGTTAGTAATCCTGAACGAGTGGTGGCACCAATTAAGGTGAAAGGCTCTAAATCTATTTGAACGGTTCGTGCATTTGGACCCGACTCAATCATAATATCAATTCGGTAATCTTCCATGGCAGAATATAAATACTCCTCCACAATAGGGCTTAATCGATGAATTTCATCAATAAAAAGCACATCACGCTCACTTAAATTGGTTAATAAACCTGCTAAATCACCTGGTTTATCCAACACAGGACCTGAGGTAATTTTTAACCCCACTTCCAACTCGTTAGCTAGAATATGCGCCAAAGTTGTTTTTCCCAATCCTGGAGGCCCGTGAAATAACGTATGATCTAAAGCTTCGCCACGTTGGTTGGCGGCTTCAACAAATATTTTTAAGTTTTCCAATACTTGCTCCTGACCCGTAAAGTCGCTAAAGGAAAGCGGACGTAATTTTTTTTCAACATCCATTTCCTCCGAAGAGTAATGTTCTTTATCAGGATTCAAGTTTTCATTCATAAAAACAAAGATAGCAGAAATATAATTTCCAACGAACTATTTTCTTTTTGGTTTTTAGTTTTTGGTTGCGCTCAGTTTGACATTATTATTCATTTTTATTTATTAATTGTAGGTTGAATAAAGCTTAGTCAATGTTTCATCTATAAACTTTGAAACTTTTTTAATAAAATTACCGCATCCTCATAATTAATAGTTCTTTTTAAAAAGTTATCATACGTTTTTATTTATATTTGGTGAATAGCTTTTTATCAGCTATTAAAAAAATTGCGAACCAAAAAATTGCGTATATCTGGACTATAATGACTGATGTGAGGTTGTTGTTGTTTTGGTGTGCGAAAAATAATGAGACTCAACGAGAACATAAAAAAAATGACAAATAACGAAATACCAAAATTTCATGAAACATTCAATCCAATCCTTGAAACACTAAAAGATGGAGAGATTTTGCATTCTCGAGAAATGATAAAATTAGTAATTGATAATTTCTATGCTCACTTGGATAACAAATTGCTTGAGCAAAAAACCAAAAGTGGAGACATTCTAATATCTAATAGAATTGCATGGGGGAAATCTTATCTAAAAAAAGGTGGGTTTATTGAATTCCCAAAAAGAGGAATGGTGAAAATTACGGAAAAAGGATTGAAATCTGTAAAAGCTAAACTCAATTTAAAAGATGTTGAAAATGCAGATAATTACCTAAATTTCTATACTCATGAAAAAGATAAAAACACTTCCTTAATAGAAAATATTGAAAACTCGACACCACAAGATTTAATAGATGAAGGTTTTTCATTAATTGAAAATGAAGTAAAAACAGAATTATTAGAAAAGCTAAAAGGAATAGACCCTTATTATTTTGAAAAAGTTATTCTAATATTATTGAACAAAATGGGGTATGGTGATTTTATTGAAACTTCAAAATCTGGTGATGGTGGAATTGATGGTATCATTAATGAAGATAAATTAGGGCTAGATAAAATTTATATTCAAGCAAAGAGATATGGAGGAAGTAAAGTTAGGGAAACAGAAATAAGAAATTTCATTGGAGCAATGAGTGGAGATACGAATAAAGGCATATTCGTAACCACCTCGACCTTTCATGAAGGAGCTATAAAAAAAGCAAATGATGCTCGCCATACTATAATTTTAATTGATGGAGAAAAATTAGTTGATTTACTTCATGAGTTTAATGTTGGTGTTCAGATAAAATCCACTTACGAAGTTAAAGAATTGGATTTGGATTTTTTTGATTGAAAATTCATATTCAATCCACTTAAACTATAACTTCGCATTAAAAGGAATATTCAAACCAACTACAATATTTCTACCAATATTATTAAGATTTAGCGGTTTTAACCCAGACAAATGATCAATATACGCCTTGTTAAATAAGTTATTAGCCGATACATACCAATTAAATGGTTGTTTATTCACCATTATTTTTGAACCAACATTGATATTAAAAAGTTCGTAACTAGGTGTAAAAGTTTCTAATTGTCCTAAATTATCCTGACTTTGATAAGAGGTAAAATTAAATACCAAATATGGGTTTTTAAACACTCCTATTTTATTTTGTTGTAACTTAACTTCGGCTACATACCTGTTTTGTGGTATTTGTGTTAAATTTCCTCCTTTTGTAAGTTCTCCTCTAGTAAACGTATAATTGGTATGTACCCCTAACCAATTAAAAGGATGATAATCTAAAGCCGTTTCACCTCCATACAAAACAGCATTATTTTGTACATATTGCCATATTTGTCCACCTCCTGATGGTGCATTTTCTGTAGTTTGAACAATGTAAATAAAATTATTAACGTTGTTGTAAAACGGACTCACATCAAAAACTAATTTATCTATATGAAAATGATAATTCAAATCTATTTGGTAATTTCGTTGTGCTTTTAAATTGATATCACCTCTTTCAAAACGCGATTGATGAATACCATTTTGCGTAAGCTCAGAGATATTTGGACTTCTAAAACCCGAAGCAACATTTAATTTAAACAAATGATTATTAACCTTATAGGTAGAACCCACAGAACCACTTAAACTACTATAATCATTATTAATTTCGTATTTATTTACACCTGTAGATATAAAAGGATAGGATTTCATAGTTCTCATATCGTATCGCAAACCTGCATTAAGCGTTAAAGCATCGGACAAATCAATTTCATCCACTACAAAAACACCAAAATCATTAATGGTTGCATCAGGCATTGGGTTACTATTACCATAATAATCATCCGCCTCATTTTCTATAAAAGCACCATTAAATCCTAACGTATATTTACTTTTGTTTTGTTTCAAACTATACTTTGTATTATAGGATATGGTTGATAAATCCATAGAAGCAAAAATCATATTAGGGTATAAACTTGAATTATCTGCAATTCCTTTTCTTATATTTTGTTGATACGATACATTAACATCTAAAATACCTTCACCAATAAAAAATTTATTTTTTGAAGCCAATAACTTGTTAACTAAATCTACATTCCAAAAATCTATTTTTCTATCATCATTCTGAACTACCGTAATTGATTTTTGATTGGTTAAACCATAGGTTGGCGAATTATAATCAAAATACAAAGCAAAATTACCCAGTTCACTTCTATACCCTACATTTGAACTTAAATTTAGCTCCTTAAATCGGGTATTTACTACTTGGTTTCCGTTTCCATCTTCGTAATCTTTATGATTTTTATTCGTAAAAGAAGCGC
>JAGPIQ010000197.1 GCA_018054895.1 Lutibacter sp.
TTTTTTCGCATAGTATTTCGATAGTTCCATTTTCATGACTGTATTTAATGGCATTCGAAATCAAGTTCCTTAGGATTGTGTTTAGCATGTCTTTATCAGCATAGACAATTAAATCAGGATCTAAAAGTGTGGTTTTAATTTCAATTTTCTTATGGATTGATTGGTAGCTCAACACTTTTAGTACATTATATATGGTATCACTAATTTTTATTTTCTCCCGATTAAATGGCAAACCTCCTTTTTGTATTTGCGCCCATTTTAAAAGATTCTGCAACAATTCGAACGTGTTTTGAGAGCTGTTTTTTATAATTTGGACAGATTCTTTTAGTTCTTCATTTTCATTAACGACAGGATCTTCTAATAATAGGGTGCTAAAACCAATAAGTGAATTAAAAGGGCCTTTTAAATCATGCGCTATAATAGAGAAAAACAGATCCTTTGAGATGTTCAACTCATGCAGTTCTTCTGTGATTTTTTTGTTAAAAATAAGACTTTCATTGAGTTTTTTAGTTTTGTTCTTAACGGATATTTTCAATTGATTAATTGTTTCTTTTTTTAGTTTTAAAGCAGATTGAATTGTAAGTAGTATGGTTAATATAAAAACAATGAAAAGAAAAGAAATTACGATTATACTTTTTTTAATTTCGCTTTCTAAGTTGGATAACTCTTTATTGGTGCGTTTTTCTAGCAATTCGTAAGCCTTGTTTAATTCTTCCATTATTAAAACAGCGCGTTTGTGATAATCAACTGAATTTACCAGTGCTATTGCTTTTTCTTGATCTGGAGTAGTTTTATTTTTGTATTTGCCTATGCCTTCTAAAACATAGATTGCTTTTATTTCTAGTTGTGTTAATAAAAGCGAATAGTTTAGAGCGTTGGTGATTTTTTCCTTTTCAAGCTTGTCGAAATCCGCAGAGGCGATAAGTTTATAACCTGATTTTTTTATCGTTTTTATAAATGGAGGTTCTTGTTTGTCTTTTGTGGTTAAAACACCCCAGTAAACTCTGTTGTAGTGCTCAGGTCTGGGAGATATTCCTTTACTTATGTTTAAGATTTCAAAATATTGGTTTTTGTAAAGCGTATCTTTTGTGTTGGTGTACAATCTGGTCAATCTAGTAAGGTCTTCTGAATTCTGACGAATTTCGTTTATTATTTCTTCAGATTTAAATTTATCATCGATAATTTGAGAATAGCTATTTTGTCCCTTGTAGAGTTTGTAGAAAAACGACATAATTACAAATAATATTATCGCTAAGCTTATAATCTTAATAATTAATACTAAGTATTTATCTTTATAAAAAGCAATTTTTCTTTTTTTCATAAAAACACGTTTTGTATGACTTTTTTTCGCAAACGTAATAGCGTCAATTTCCTGTGTGTTATTTCCCATGAAAAATTAAAATAGTGGTATTTATAGTGGCAAGATAGTAAACTGTTTTTTAAAAAATTAACTTTTTTATAAAAAACTATAGCCTTAATGCTAAGGTCGTGTGATTGGAATTATGAAATATCATGAATCATTTCACTGCAGTTATGTCCGATAAAGTAACATTTATTATTTTTACGCCTCAATGTCGCTTTTTTTTTTACATTTGCTACTTTGGGATTTGATAGATTAGTAACAGATGTTTTTTAGGTTTCAAATGCCTTTTGGGTTGAGTTTTAAATTATCAATAACTACATAAAGTATAGGTTTGTTTTAATTGATGGATTAGGTTTTTTAAAAATTATGAAAATGATAGGAGCAGTAATTATTGATGATGAAGATGTAAACATTAAATTGATTGAACGGTTGATAAAAAAAGAATGTGCGACAATTAACATTCTTGGTGCTTCTAGTACCAAAGCGGGAGCGGTCGAGTTGATTAACAAAGTACATCCTGATCTCATTTTTATGGACGTCAGTTTAGATGCTTCAAATACCGGGTTTGATGTATTGGAGGAGATCGAGCCGCTGGATGCTAAAGTAATTTTTGTAACGTCGCACGATGAATTTGCCATAAAAGCATTTGATTATAATACAATTGCTTATATTGTAAAGCCTGTGATAAAAAAGGATCTGGTCGTGGCTGTTAATAAGGCTATTCAGGAGCTAGAAGATAAGATGTATACTAAAGATGCTCAATTAAGGAGTCTACGTGAGGGTATTTATTATGATAATCGTCAGATTATTGCCGTTACTACAATAAAAGATATAGAATTAATAAAGGTGCAGAATATTGTTTATTTGTCGTCTGATAGTCGATACACTCATTTTTATTTGAAAGACGGTAAACATTTAATATCTTCTAAGAACCTCGGGAAGTATGAAAGTTTAATATCCGGAAATTTTTTTAGAATTCATGCTAAGTATTATGTAAACGTTGATTTCCTCCATAAAATTCATAAAGAAATGGGATGTTGGTATTGCGAGATGGAAACTGGGGATTTATTGGCTATTTCTCAACGTAAATATGCGGATTTTTTGAAGTTTTTACGATTAAAATAAACTATCCTTTTAGTTTTATTTTTGTTTAACGCAAACGGTTTTAAGACCTCTTTTGAATAAGGGTTTTAAGGCCGTTTTTTCGTGTATTCTAATAGCGATAATCTGCAAAAGTATGCTGGTCTAATTATTTGCGATTATTGAAGCAGTAAATCAAATGAAGCATTTGTCGGGACAAGTACTTGAGCTTTATAAACTGCAGCTGTGTTTGCTATGCGGCTCTTGCCTTCCTGATACAATTTAAAGCGAATTTTATTGTTATAAAAATCTCCAATTGTATTGATAAATAGTTTGTGTACATTGATAAGTTGTATACTCTTGAAGTCTAGTTCAGCTATGCTTTTTTTTGCAACCAGTTGTTCGTTTTTTTTTTCGGCAGCTTGTTTCTTCTCGTTTTTGGGCTAAATCTCATCGTTTGTTACTTCTGGTTAAATTAATCCAAATAGTAGACGTTAATTAGCTATAGCCAATGCTAGAGATTAGTGTTTGCAAGTTTGAGCCAATTAGTGCTGTAATCCAGATGTAAAAAGTATAAAAATTTTCTAAAAATTACACAGAACGTCTTTCGAGTTATTATTTGCAGCCTGTCATTTTATCTTTAATGATAAGTGTAAATATAATGTTGAGGCAGTGTTAGTGATGTTTTTTTTTACAAGACACTTTTGACGTCGTTAAGAGTGACTGGGTTTCCGTGTAAATAGAAGCGCTTTTTGATATTTTAAATAAAGTTGCCAATTATGATTTCTCTAAAATTAAAAGACATACTGTGTGAAAATTCTACGATGGATTTGACTTATTTAATGTCTTTAAGTAATGGAGCCAATATTAAATCAAAACTCATGTTATTTATACTTTATTCTGTTATTAAAATCCTTTCTCAATTTTATCATATTCCTAAAGAGCAAAGCTGTTTTTACATGCTTGTTTGATGGATTCTCTGTAAATTAAATAAAACATGATAATTATCATGTTTTATTTAATTTAATTGAGTTAAATTTGTTCCGGAATATAATTATTGACAGTTGAAGTAATGATCATTTTTTAATGTACCTATTCTAAATTAATGCACGAAATATATTTAATACGAAACACTTTTGAAAGAATCGAGGAAGAGTTTCCTGAAAAATCAGATAGAGTGTCTGAAATACATTTAAAGGTTGGCTTATTGAGCAATGTTCAGCCAATTCTTATTACAAATGCTTTTAAAGCATTTGTAATGGAGTTTCCGCAATATTACAATACGAAGCTGGTTGTAGATACGCTTCCAGTTATAATATCTTGTAAGTGCGGTGCTGAAACTATAGTGAAAATGAATCGTTTTGTTTGTGGGAGTTGTTGTGCTCCCTGT
>JAGPIQ010000198.1 GCA_018054895.1 Lutibacter sp.
GTCCAAATTCCTTTAAATAATACCCGTAATTAACATGAAAATAAATAAATGAAAGTGCTTCTTTCGTGTTTTTTGGCTTTCGCCAAATAGATTTTTCTAAATTTTTAAAAAGTTGTAAGTTTTCGATCGTAGGTTTTTTGGCATATTCATCTAAATGGACATACACAAACTCTTCTAAATTATCTTCAACTTTTAATGCTTTTATTTTTTCAGAAAAAGAAACCAGGTTGTTTTGAGCACCAACAGAAAAGCCAATAAATACAACTAAAAAGAAGATTCGAAAATTCATTTTTTAAATTTTCCAAATTGCATAAAAATGCAATTGTGTGTTTGGACTGTTGAAATTATAGATATATCGCATACCTACGCTTGGTCCAATTCGAGAAGCCCCAATAGTAATATCACCAAAAATTCCATATTTTATTTCTCCAAAAGAAGTTGTATTATCTATATCCTCTGCGGAAGACAACTCTTGAATTGGATCTCCTTGACGACCTTTATCGTATGTATAATATGTTGAAGTTTTAGTTCCAACCTCTTTATTTGAAATATCAAAAGACAGTTGCGGCCCTACTCCAACACCTATAACACCATTTAAATTATAACGAAATGAAATTGGAACAACATCAATATTTATTTTCGAATACTCTAAATTAACATCACTTTCCAACAACGCATTATCATATTTAATCCCTGCAGCGCTCACAGCAATGGGTCCTGTTTCTGAAATAGAACTTTTAAACTTGGAAAAATCGTGGGAGGCAATCATTAATTCTGCTTGCAAATACTTTTTGTACGATTTATACGGTGAAATAGTGGCACCTACAAAATACCCTTTCGACTTTTGAAGGTCTGGGAAACTGTTATAACCAGCTTTTGCTCCTATAGAAATTCCTGGTGAAAACCGAGACGTAGACGTATTTGTCACAATAGGCTCATTTTTATCAAAAATAATTTCTGTCTGACTTTTTGATTTTTCTTTATGGAAATCCTTGCCAAATTTCATGGAATATTTTACGAAACCTTGTGTAGAATCTTTATCAAAAACTCCTTTTTGGGCAGTTCCTGGCAAATAAATATTTTTAAACTGAAATGATATTTGATCTTTTGAAATAATTGTATCCAAACAACTATAACGGACTTCTTCCTCTGGACAAATCGGACATTTCGGATACATATCTACTACTTCCAAGGTGGATTTATCCAACATTTTTGGAATATCAACATTCAATTTTATTAAACGCGCAGGACCTTCACCGTCATTTTGAAACTGAACTTTGTATTTTAACCTTTTAAACCGAACCAATCTATAATTCAAACGCGTATCATACACTGCCATTTTATTAGGATCGTGCGATGTTACAATTTCCATTTCCTTCGTTCTAATTTTGTGAGCATCGACTCCTCTATCTGGCACATACACACTTCTAATCGTAATAACTGCAGAAGTATCTTTCATCATTTCAGGAGTAGTTTTAAAGGTAAAAAACATAGTCCGTTCTTCTTTTGGTTGTAAATTTTCGAAATTAAATAGTTTAAAATCGTGATAATAGTTTTTTGCTTTTTTAATAGTTTCAGGTAAATTTTGATGTAAAGTATCCGATAAAATCAATTTTTTATCTAAAAAAGTAGAAATACCAGTGGTTTGAATGAAAGCTGATTTACTCATAAACGAACCGTTATCCGCAATCACCTCTCCTAAAACTTCTTGCTCATTAAAATGCAATCTGGTATCTGTTAATTCAAAATTTTTGTCTTTGAATTTTTTTTCATTAAAAAACACATACAATTTCCCATTGGTAGGATATTCCTGCTCATTTCCATAGCTAATTGCCACTTGTATTTCCTCCTCAGGCACAGGATCTCTATCAGTTTGAATTCTAAAACCATCGTAAGAAGCCATTAACTGATGATTTTCATTAAAGGAAGTTTCCTCACCATCATCTAAAACGGAAAGTTCCTTAGGTCGTGTAGAAGGCGCCTTTCCATCATCATAATTATTAGTTACTGAAACTCTGGTTTTATAAGTTCCTTTATTTTTGTAGGTATGTTTCGGTTTTTCTTGTTTACTATAATTACCATCGCCAAATTCCCAAAAATACGTATAGAACGCTTTCGGTGCTCCTGCAATTTGATTCAACACAGGAGTTTCTGCATTAAATTCCACACTATTTTTTTGAATTTTATAATTAATTGTCGCAGTACGTCTAACAGTATCCATTTTAACGGATTGTGATATACTAACTTGAGTAAAAATTGCCAAAATACTACAAATAACTATATTCTTCATAAAAACCAGTTTTAACAAATATAGAAAAATGATTTTAATTACTTGAAAGTAAATTTTTTAGCAAAAATAAAAAGTCTTTTTAGATACTCTAAATACCATACTTATAAAAATTTTATCACAGGCAATAACGGTTAATTTTTAAGATCAAAGTAATCAAAATTCGTAGCTATTTGATACTTTACTGAATAATATCTTTTTAAATTGTCAGTACTTTATTCTGTTAATTTCCAGGTTGTAACTTCACCATATTGTCCTGCTACAATAAAATGACTGTCGGGAGAAAATTCAACAAATTTTGGTGTATCATTTTGATATTTTCCAGGATAATCAATAAATTCTCCAGACTTTAAGTTCCAAACTCGCACAGCTCCGTACACTCCAGCAGCAATACGTTTTCCATCAGGAGAAAAACTAAAGTAACTAGGAGTATTATTTTTATACTTCATTTTATAATCTGTAAAATCATCGGTATTAAGCTTCCAAACTCTTATTGCTCCATAAATTCCAGTAGCAATAAAATTATCATCAGGAGAAAAACATACAAAATCTGGAGTTATATTTACTCTGTCTAAACTATAATCTTTATAAACTTTCGTTTCAGTTTCCCAAACCCTCACCTTACCATAAATTCCAGCAACAATGTATTTTCCATTATTTGAAAACTCTACATGCGTTGGCGTACTATTTTTATACACAATTTCATAGCTCTCGGTAATTTCTTGACTAAATAGATTAGAGATACTAAAACCTAACAGAACGATA
Source organism: Lutibacter sp. (assembly GCA_018054895.1). GTDB lineage: Bacteria > Bacteroidota > Bacteroidia > Flavobacteriales > Flavobacteriaceae > Lutibacter. Next base: position 3,053 of record JAGPIQ010000198.1, read on the forward strand.
ATTAAACACATTTTCTTATACATATATTACTCCTTTTACAAATTAATGGTAACTAATTAAACACGAACAAAAGATATGCCAAATAGAAAAAGGCTATCTGGAAAATTAAATTTCCAGATAGCCTTTTAAAAATTGTACGCAATGTGTTTTAATTGAAATCAGCTTCTGTGACTCCTTCGTTTATTTTTGCATCAATTAATTTAAATTCTACTGTTTGAGGTCCTAAATTCCCTGTTTTTGTTCCCGGAAATTTAACACCATTAAATGCTTTATAATCAGAAAAAGTAGCATCTTGACTTTGAGTTTGCCCACCCATGGACACTGTTTGAGATTCTTTTACTTTTAATCCTGAAGCAACATCAAAATAAATGGATGATGAAACAACTTCACCTTTGGTTGAAATTACATACGCATCGTTACCCTCAATAGGTTCAATTCCTGTTAAAATAGCTTTTTCATCATTTAATAAGCCCATTTCTAAAAATGTACCTAAAGTATTTGTCATTTCACTTGCCATTGGCGCTGGTAATGGTTGTTTGTTCATAGTAACACCATCTTTTGTCATAATAACTTTCGCTAAAATATTTCCACCCATACTCATGGTATTTGCATAATGTGTTGCAGTTCTTTTTTCAGCAGACTGAATAGTACTTCCCATTGCTGAAGCTTCGTAGGTTACAAACGTACTTTTTAAGGCTTTAATTTTTTCTTCGCCACCAATAGCTTTAAAGAAATTATTAATAACACTAAGTTTTGTAACCCCTGCAGGAAGTGATTTT
>JAGPIQ010000008.1 GCA_018054895.1 Lutibacter sp.
CTTTCTAAATAAACGGGCGTCTGGAGCAATTTTATCTAAAGTATTTACAAATTTATGATGAAGTGCTGGATGCTCCATAATAGATAGCATTTGTGTAGATCGAACAGTGTTCACTAATTTACCGTAGGCCATCATATAATAATATTTACAAACCTGTGCAACGGTTGCAGCGTGACTTAAATTTTTTAAAGGCTCTCTATTTGTGGATCCTCCGTTTGCGTACCTTTTACCAACCCATAAACCACCATTTGTTGAATCGTACAATTTGTACTTTTCATCTTTCATTACGCTTTCAATTTTTTTATACCCCAATCTGTCAATCATTCTTGTAGAAGCTTGGTTGTCAGAAACACTAATCATCAATTTTAAATCTTTAGTAACTTCTGGCGTTTCTTTTAATTCGCCTTTGTCAATAGCGTCCATAGCTGATAACAAAATAGCTATCTTCGGTAAACTTGCAGCGTACATCATTTGATTTCCATTGACACCTGCATATTTTGCATCCTCAGGATTGCTTAAGTCAATAACGCCAACAGCCATTTTGTGTTGTTTAATTAAATTTTTCCATTCTGGAATTTTATTTAATTCCTGCTCCAATGAATTTTGAAGTCTAGGATTTACAACATTCGGAATTGCTTTTATTTTTGAATCGTCAATTTTAAGAGGCAACTCATTTTGTCCAATAATTAAGGAAGTAAAAAAAAGAGTGATAAGCGTAAGTGATTGATATAAATTCATTTATGTTTTTGAATGATGATTATTACGAAGCAAATGTATTTCTTTTTTGAATATGTTAGTTGTTAAAAATTTAATTTTTAATAAAATAAAAATCCTTGAAAACACTGGTGTTTTTCACGAAAAGAGAATAAAGTTGTTAAAAAAAATAAATACACTTTTAATTTTTCTTCCTAAAAAGGGGTTTTAGAAAAATAATTTTAAAGTTTTGTAAGCTGTTGTAGGTCAGAAATATATGTTAGGTTATTTTTTTGATATTTTTTTTTCGCATCACTTTTTCAACAACTTCAAATATTTGTTTTTTTAAATTTTTATACTTTTTTAAATAAATTTCAATTTCGTTTTCTAACGTTTTATGTTGCTCAATATAGTTGATGTTAGTTATTAAGTTATTGTTTTCAATTAAATCGGCTAAAACTATTTCATGTTTTTTAAAAGAATCAATTAAAACAGTACCTGTTTTTTGTTCTACTTCCAATTTTTTTGTAAAAATTTCAATTCTTTTTGATAAGCCAGCAACCAAATAATCAATATATTTTACACTTAATAAATGATTTAAAAAGCGAATTTCATCTAAAATAAATTCGACTTCTGAAACCCAATTGTTAGATTCATTATGCAAATCAGCGATGCTTTTTTGGTTGTTTTTCCAACCTTTTTTAGTTTCTGTAGTCATTATTTTTTGTTTTAAAAATTATTGATACCATAAGTTTATACGAACAGGAAATTAGGTTTTAAACTATTATAAAACCATAAGCCATACTTAATAAAAAAACACCTGCTAAAAAAAGTAATGTATAAATTAGTTGAACAAATTTTATATTTACAAAGTTAAACCAGTGTATTGTTTGTTTAGGGAATATAAATAACGCTAAGCCTTTTAAAAGAGCAGCCCAACCAATTAGCGTAATAACTAGTGTCCAATTACTTTCCCAAATATTATGCAATAGAATATTTATTAAACCAATTATAATTGCAATAAAGGCAGCAAGTATTGCAAATTTTTGATCTTTTAAATCTGTGATAATTTGAACGATTCTTTTAGGATTTAAAGTTAAAATTAAAAAGAAAATGATCAAATACCAACCCCAAAATTTCGCCAAAAAAATTGATGTATTTTCCATAATTTAAGTTTTTAGTTATTCTTCTTCATGTAGTACTAAAAAGGGCACTTTAGTGTGGAAACTGATTTCTTCAACGGTTGGCTTAAATAAAATTCGTTGAAAAAAAGTAAGGTTTTTAGCCACCATAATTATAATATCAATATCTCTGCTTTCTACAAAACAGCGTATGCCTTCTTCAATACTATTATTTGTAATTTTATGAAAACTATGTTTTTCTTCTGTAAAATAATTATGTAAATAATGCTTGTTTTCCAATTGATGCTCTGTTACTATTTCATCTTTTTTAGCAATGTGAACAATTCTAACCGATGAATTATACATTTCAGCAAAATCTGAAATGGTATTTAAAATTACAGGTTGATAAAAATTATAAAAATCAGTAGGGAAAGCAATTTCTTTTGGTGCAATAAATGTTGAGTTTTCAGGGATTATTAATACGGGGCATTTAATTTTAGTAATTAAATCGCCAGTATTTGTACCAATAACAACTTCACTAAAGCCAGAAGCACCTTTAGTTCCCATTATAATTAAGTCTATTTTTTTTTCTTCAACTTGCTCTTTTATAGCATCTATAAAAAAATCATATTTAGAAATTGTAAAAAAATGATGATTAGGCTTTGAGTCTTCTTCTTTAATCTTCTTTAATAATTTAGTTAATTCTAGTTTAGCCTGTTTTAAAATTGTGGTTTCCAAAATATTTGATGAAGGCAATATTGGTATTTCTCCACTTACATACGTTGATATTAATGTTACATTAAGAATATAAAAATTGACTGGTGTGTTTTTATAAAATTCTAACGCATATTTAATTGCATTCCAAGAATTCTCAGAAAAATCGGTAGGTAATAATATATTTTTCATTGTGATATTATTTTATATTAAAATCTTGTTATCAAACGAAAATAATGAATCTTATAGGGGTGTGTTTTGTTGAATATTTTTACTTTTTTGAGATGATTTGTTTTTTCAATTCAATATAATACACAAGATAATTTGTTACTTAAAGGTACGTGTTTTTTGTATTTTAACCAAATTTTAAGGGAATCTATTCGGGGTAAAAGCAGTCTATTTTTGTTTTATTCCTGAAAATAAGAATTAAATATTTATAAAGATGAATGAAAATTCGGTAGCTGCTTTTGTTGGTTCTATTGTCACAATTGCAATTATAGGTGAGTATATTTTCTGTTTTTCTTTTAAACCTCGAACATAATATATTGAACTTTATTTTTTTAATAGAGTTCTATGCATTTTTTGCATATTCCTGTTAACACACAATTTACATTTTCAACTAAATACTCATCTGAAATTGAAAATTTAACTTCAATAGGTAAGCACTCAATAGTGTCACATTTAGTACATCTAAAGTGAAAATGATATGTTGGTTTTTTAGTTTCAGTAGGTTTTGCACATAAAGCAAAGTACTGTTTACCGTCTTCAGCAATAACTTTATGTAAAATTCCATCATCACAAAAACGATTTAAAACACGATAAATAGTTGCTCGATTAATATCAATAGCTATTTTTTGCATAATAGCATCTTGACTCATAGCCTTTCCTGCTTTTAAAATAATAGCTAAAACAGCTTCTTTTGTAGGGGTGTTTCTTCTTTTCATTACGCTAATGCGATTGTATTGCAATAATTATTGCGATTGTGTTGCAATATACGAAATTAATAATATATTTGCAAAACAAGCAAACGCGACATAGTCGTAATAGAGCAAGCTGTAATTTGTAATACCTTATTTAGGTATTCTGGTTTAGAGATGTGTTTTAAGAAATAAAAAAAGGGAACTATAGCGAATGAAAATGGAGTTTAACATTAACTTCAATAGTAATTTTTAATTATAATGGATTATTTATCTTAATGAAAATTAGGCGCATAAAAAATAGCATTACATATTTACTTATTGTCCTTTTTCTTTCAATGAAAATGGCAGGACTTCATGCGCTTTCGCATGCAGATGATAAAGAACATGCAGAACATTGTGCTATTTGCGACCATGCTATTGTAAATAATTTAACACCAATATTGACTTCTGATCTTCAATGTTTCACTATTGAAACTATTGAATTTATTGTTCATAGAGAAGTGACTTCAAACTATCGTTTTATTATTTTTAATACGACTTCTGTAAGTCAACTCTTTTCGAGACCACCACCTTTTTTAGTATAAATATCCCTATTTGTTTTTTATTTAAGAATTAGATTTGTTTAACTTAATTATTTCATTATAAAGTTTTTATGAAACTATATAAGTGTATGTAAATATTTTAAAGCTGCGGATTTAGATCCTTAACTATCTATCATCTGTTAGTAATTAAGCTACTATGTGCAGATTGTTAAATTCAATTTAAAAAAAAACAATATAGATTTTATAACGACCTCTTTTCTTTAAGAGTAATTTTTTTAAATAGTACACTATCTCATTATGTTTTATAAAATACTGAGCACATGGCTATGTTTTAGTCTATGTTCTATTGCCGTTGCGCAAGAATCTTTTCAAATAAAAGGATTTATAATGAATGCCAGCACCTTGCAACCTATAAATGGAGCCAATATTATTGGTGAAGGTCTATTTTCAATTTCATCTTCTACGGGAGAATTTAGTATAAATAATGTAAATGAAGGAGATTTAACAATTACACTATCTCATGTTGGATATGCTTCAAAAACAATGGTTGTTAAAGTAACCAAGAAAGTGAAAGAATTTAAGGTTTATTTAAAGGAATCTGCTACGAACCTTAATGAGATAGAAGTTTATGGAAAATCAAAAAGTAGAAAAATAAAAGAGACGCCAACAGTAACGTATTCAGTTTCTAAGGAGTTTTTTGATGAAAATAGAGGAAATAGTTTGATGCAAACTTTAAGTAAAATACCAGGAGTAAGCACTATTGCTATTGGCTCTGGACAATCAAAACCAGTAATTAGAGGTTTGGGTTTTAATAGAGTTGCAGTTGTTCAAAATGGAATAAAGCACGAGGCGCAACAATGGGGTAATGACCATGGTTTGGAAATTGATCAATACGGTATTGAGGATATTAAAATTATAAAAGGGCCTATTTCATTATTGTATGGTTCTGATGCTATTGCAGGTGTTGTGGACATTCAACTTTCTAAAATACCATTGCAGAATTCTTTTAATGGTGAAGTAAATTTATTAGCAGAAAGTAATAATGATCTTTTAGGGGTTTCCGCAGGTGTGCAAGCTAGAAAAGAAAAATGGTTTTATAGAGGACGCTTAACTTATAGAGATTATGGAGATTACAAAGTTCCAACAGATAAAATTAGTTATGAGAATTATATTTTTGAATTATATGACAATAATTTAAGAAACACGGCGGGAAAAGAAGCGAATGCCAGTTTTAGTGTTGGATATGTTTCGGATGCTATTAAAACCGAAACGTTTATTAGTAATGTAAATGCAAAAAACGGTTTTTTTGCCAATGCTCACGGGTTAGAAGTTAGAACATCGAGTATCGATTATGATAGTTCTAATAGAGATATTGACCTTCCTTTTCATAAGGTAAATCATTTTAAAATAACCAACAATACGGCTGTAACTTTAGGAAATCACACAATTCATTTTGATTTGGGTTACCAAAATAATCACAGAGAAGAACATTCCGAAGCTGTTCCGCACGGGTATATGCCAAAACCATCAGATAGTAAAGAACGAGAATTTACGAAAAACACCTACGCTCTAAATGTAAGAGATGCCTTTAAACCGAATAATCAACACGATATTGTTATAGGCTTAAATACAGAATATCAGGATAATAATATTGGTGGATGGGGATTTTTAATCCCTAAATACAATCGTTTTACGATTGGAGCATTTGCATATGATCAATTTGAAATTAACCCAAATTTGCATTTTTTGGCAGGTGTACGGTATGATTTTGGACTTTTAGATACTAAATCATATTTCGATTGGTATCCTTCCACCGTAAATAATAATGATGGCTCAACATCATATGTGCATTTGCAAAGAGCGCAAAATAAATCGTTGAATTTTGGAAATATAAGTGCTTCTGCAGGTTTTAGCTATTTAAATAAAAGCACCACTTACAAAGTAAATATAGGAAAGAGTTTCAGAATGCCTTTATCCAATGAGTTGGCTTCAGACGGAGTTAATTATCATATGTACCGTTATGAAAAAGGAAATCTGGATTTAAATCCCGAAGAATCGTATCAATTAGATGTTGATATTGATCATACCACCAAGTTATTTAGTGTTGGTGTTAGTCCTTTTGTTAATTTTTTCGATAATTATATTTATTTGAATCCAACTTCAAAATATTATGAAACGTTACAAATTTATGAATATACACAAGCAAAAGTTTTTAGAATTGGAGGAGAGCTAAGATTAAGTACGACTGTTTTTAAAAATTTGCAATTAGATGCGTCTGCGGAATACGTATTTTCTAGACAAACCAGTGGTGTGAAAAAAGATTTTACACTTCCTTTTTCGCCACCATTATCAGGATTATTCTCTGTTAATTATCAATTTAAAGACTTTCACTTTTTAAGTAAAACCAAACTTATTGCTGATTTCAGAATTACAGCAATGCAAGATGAAATTGTGCCGCCAGAACAACAAACAGATGGCTATCAAGTGTTAAATATGTCGCTTTTAACAGAAATGGAATTGTTTAAAAATAATCCACCTGTTCAATTACGAGTAAAACTCAACAATGTGTTTGATACCAAGTATTTCGATCATACCAGCTTTTACAGATTAATAGATGTTCCAGAAGCAGGTAGAAATTTATCAATATCAGTAACAATACCATTTAATAAATAACAATTAATAAGAATCAAAAACAACAACAAATGAAAACAAACATTATGAAAACAAATTTTAAATTTTTAGCAATCATCGCTTTCCTTGGAACCTTTTTATACTCTTGTAGTGATGATGATAGCCCGGTATTAAATGCACCACAAATATCTAATTTTGAATATGGAGAAGGCAGTGCCCATTCAACAGAACAGGTAGCCTATAAAGATTCTGATATACATTTAGAAGCCGAAATTAAGGCAGAAGCAAAAGTAGTAAGTATTACACTTGCTATACATGCTCATGATTTAACTTTAGGTGAAAACGAAGTAGATTGGGAATTTGAAAAAGTATATACTGATGCAAAATATTTAGTTATAAATCCTACATTTCACGAGCATGTAGATGTTCCTAATAATATACCTGCTGGGGAATATCACATAGAGTTAATAGTAACCGACGAATTAGGAAATAGCACAGAGGTTGAAGGGCATCTTCAAATTTTAGATGCTATTACGTTCAGTGATTTTTCTATAGATACCACAGCTTCTAGAGGAAATGATTTTCATGCAGAATTTATGATAAATGCAGTAAATGGTATTCATAGTATAACAGTTGATGTACATGCACATGGACTTACTGTAGGTGCGGGTGAAGTAGAATGGGATTTTGAAGAAGAATTTTTAGGGAAATATCACGAACAAACTTCCATAGAATTTCATGAGCATATAGATATTCCTACAACAGCTGCAGTAGGAGAGTACCATATCATATTTACCGTAAAAGATGAAGATGGAAATACGAAAAAATATGAAACTCATATAAATATTACAGCATAATATTATTAATAACACCGCATAGGACTTAATAATGCTATGCGGTTTTAATTCATTTAATATGAAAATTATATCAAAATATTTTTATTTTTTAATCTTAATCGGGTTGTTATCATCATGTTCAGATGACGATAATATTGATAAAGATGAACAAAAACCAACTATAAGTATTAATTATAATGAAGGGTTTCCGCAAGCTTGTGCACAATTAGAAAGAGGAAAAACATATAATTTTAAAGCTATGGTGATGGATAATAAAGCATTAGCTTCCTACAGTTTAGATATTCATCATAATTTTGATCATCACACGCATGATGATCAAGGTGTAAAATGTGATTTGGAGTCGAAAAAAAACGCTGTCAATCCATTAATATTTATGGAAAATTATACCATCGAAGGTGGATTAACTAGTTATGAAATAAATATTAGTGTAACTACTCCTAATGATATTGATACTGGAGATTACCACTGTTCTTATTCTGTTACGGATGAAACAGGTTGGCAATCCAGAACTTCTGTAGATATAAAAATTGTGAATTAAAAATAGCACAAAAAAAATCAATTTAAAAAAGCTTTGGATATAATTATCTAAAGCGTTTTTAAATTGATTTCTAATAACAATCGGTTAAAATTTGTCCTTTATTATTGTAGGTTTCAAAAGGCTGTAGGTTGTTGCTTTTACAAATTTTCTCTAAGAGTATAAAAATGTCATTACGCATAGCAATTGAGCCACATATCATAATACTTCCGCCATTGGCAAGTACATTCGCTATGTTTTTTTCGTCTCTTTCTATTAAATCCTGTACATAATTATAGGTGTTTTCTTCTTTAGAGAAAGCCACATCGTACTGTTGTAATGTCTTCTTTTGTAGCGCTTCTAAAATTTGTGGTTTGTATAATTCTTCAGAAGTTTTAGTCCGAGTTCCCCAATATAAATAGATAGAAGCCGTTGTTTTTTGATGCATCATCCCTAAAAATGGTGCAATTCCCGTTCCGTTGGCTATTAATAGTACTTCTTTACTTTTTTTAGGGAAATGAAACTTTTTGTTTTTAATGATGGTTGCTTTTAGCTCTTGATTTAGATTTAATTCGTTCAAAAAATTAGAGCAAATTCCATGAGAATGTCTTTTTATACTCAACAACAAATCTCCGTTGCTATTTTTACCAATAGAATACAATCGCTCTGAGGTTTCATAGGGAGGTGTAATTCCTAACAAATCGCCAGCTACAAATTTTCTGCTTCGTTTTTGTTTTTTCAATGTTAGTTTGAACGTTTCGGCATAATCATCAATGCTATTTTGTTTTTCAATAACTTTAAAAACTGTTTGTTTTTGTTTTTTTGAAGTTAATTCTGTTGGAATTTCTAATTTTATATTTATAGAAGTTGACCATTCTAAAACCCAATTCCGAAATTGTTCAAAATTCTGATTGTGAATTAGCAACGGATTTTCCGCAGGAACATTTATGTTATTATTTAATGAAGCTTGAAAGTGAATATTTTTAGCGAATTCACAAAATTTTGGATACGAAAAAGATCCTAAACCAATTACGTGACAAGTAAAAGGTTTGTTGATTTTAGTTTGAGCTAACTTATTTAAAAATAAATTGGCATTACTAGGTGGTTCTCCTTCTCCATAGGTTGAAGTTATAATAATTAATTGTTCAATATTTGTATAATTGGTGTAGTTGTTTAAATCATCTAAAAATACTTTTTTACCAGCTTTTAAAAGTGATTGTTGTACTATTTTCCCTAGTCTTTTTGTGCCGCCATTTTCAGAGCCAATTAAAATAATAAAATGAGCTTCCTGGGCTTTGTGCTTATTTTTGGTTTTAGAACGCAATCTTTTAATAGCAATAACACTTCCTGAATACATAAAATAAAAAATAGAGAGCGAGCTAATAAATAGAACTAATGACCATATAATACTGCCTACTCCTGTGTGGAGATTAAAACTTAAAACAGCTAATTTTTTGGTAAAAGGGTAATGGGTTGTTTGTACAATTTCTCCTGTTTTTTGATGGATTTTTAGTTCTTTATCTTTTAAGTTTAAAACAAAAAAATCTTCTTCATCCGTAGAAAAAGGAAATTCTATTTTTTTAATATCTTTTAATGTGGTGTTTTTAAAAATAGGGAATTCAGAAAAAGAAATATTGTTTTTTGAAACTGATTTTTGTTCATTAACAACAGCTTTTGTTTCTGGAATTAATGAAAACCTGTCCATAGACAAGTAGGTTCCTGATAAAGCTAAAATAATAATAGGAATTAACAATAATCGTCCTAAAGCTACGTGGTTGTACTGTATAGATTTATCGTTAATTATTTTTGAGAAAAACTTTAAAAATCCACCTTGTCGTTTAATGGCTAATAACAATCCTGTAATGGCTATTAAAAACAATAAAAAAGAGGTGATGCCAACAAAAATGCGTCCAGGTGTTTTTAAAAATAAGGAACGATGAAAATTGGTTAAAAATTCAAAAAAAGCAGTTTTATGAGGAATATCAGCAATTTTATTTCCATCAAAAGGATTGATGTAAAATTGACCGTCCATAGCATCCTCCATACTAAAAACACTTGCTTTTACAAAATGGTTTTTGTCTACTTCAACGTCTAAAACCTCATCATATTTATTATTTAAGGTGTTTATTAATTGCGCCACAGAAATATCCTCTGCATTTTGTATATGAAAAGGTTGTAGCTTTTCTTGAATAGGTTCAAAAGCTAAAAAAGCTCCAGTAACAGTGGCTAAAAACAGAAATAAGAAAGAAGATACAGTCAAATATAAATGACTGTATCTCCATATTTTGTGAAGCATAATTTAATTAGTTTGGTATAATTCTAACGTAACGTATGTATCCTGTTCCTTCAAATTTATTTTGAAGATTTTTGCTTTCTAACAAAATTTCTAAATCCTTTTCATAATATTTTTGGTGCTCTACAGCAGTTTCAAATCTTAATTTATGACCAGCTTTCAAATCTTTTTCATTTAATTGAAACGTAAAAATAGCGCGTTCTCCACCTGCAATGGTTGCTCCTGTTATGGCATCTACATTTGGTTCTTTAGCCTTTTCAAAAAACGACCACCAAGTACGCATGTCTGGATACCATTTTTTATCATCGCCTAAAATTTGAATGGTTTTTACATATTTATTATTTTTATCTATTACAGATACAATTACATATGCGCCTTCGCCTTCGTAGTTTTTTAATTGAACCATACACTTGTATTTTGGTGTTGGTTCGGCATTTTTTAAAGTAGTAAAAGCCATAAATGATAAGCATATTACTAAAAGAATGTATTTAGAAAATTTCATGTAAATTTAATTTAAGATTGTTTTAAAAAAGTAATAGTTGTATTATTTAATAGCTCGTTTTCTTGCGCTAATTCATAGGCGCTTTCATCAAAATTGGTGCGTATTTTTTTGTCTGCACCTTTGCTAATTAACAATTGTAATAGCTTTACATCCGTAGCTTTCATGGCAGCTAAATGTAAAGGCGTTAATCCATCACTATTTTTTTGATTGATATCTGCTCCTAATTCTAAGGCTTTTTGAATCAATTCATTTTCACCTTTAGCAATAGCAATGTGTAATAGATTTTCTGTTTTTGAAGCGTTTTTAAATGAAACACCTGCTGTGGTTAAGGCCTTTTCAAAAGCCTCAAAATGCTCGCTGTTTCTTTTGCTGTACGCATTAAATAAATGATAAAATAAGTTGTTTCCTTCTACATCAACTATATGTGCATTCGCTCCTTTTTCTTGTAATAATTTAAAGACATCTAAATTCATGCTTTGTGTTGCGTACGTTATGGCTGAAAATCCTTCTATGTTTTGTTGATTTATATTTTTAGTTAACGGTAGTAATTTTTCTAAAACCAACAAATTATTGCCTTTCGTAGCATTTAAAAATGGAGTGTTTCCACCTTTATCTTTCTGATTGATATCGATTCCTTTTTTTATGAAAAAATCTACAATGTTTATATCTTTCGTATTAGATGCTATGTTGTGTAAAGCGTTTTCATCATTATTGTTTGTTAAAGTCATATCCAAACCTAAACTATCAAAATATTGATACACTTCTAACGGATTGCTAGAGCCTCTTCCTCCAATACTTGCAAAAAGCACTATGTTTTCTCCATTAGCATTTGTTTTTTTGTATTCAAAACCTTCAGCAATGTATTTTTTTATCAAATCAATATTTCCACCTTTAGCCGCATAGAACAAAATATTATTTCCTTGGTTGTCAATAGCGTTGATATCTAATCCTTTTTTCTGAAAATAGGCTATAATGTTACCGTCTTTACTGTGCGGAGCTAATAATAAAATAGCATTGGCACCTGCACGGTTAGTTTCTTTTAAATCAACACCATTGGCAATCATTAATTCATAAATAACGGTATTGTCATGACCAGCATTTACGGTAAACGTAAACCAGTTAAAACCGTGGCTACCTATTATTTTTGTGTCGGCACCTTTACTTATTAATAATTTCATAGTGTCCAAATCTCCAGCAGAACCTGCCCACATTAAATAACTTCTTCCATCATGAGTCGGTTTATTGATGTCGTTTCCTGGTAAAGACAATAAATATTCCACGGTTTCTAAGGGTGCTTTCGCCATAATAGCAAAGCAAACGGCATCAAATGCAGTTGCATTAGGTGTTACAGCATCATGTCCTTCTTTTATTTTTTGTTGTACGGTAGCAACATTGGGTTGGGTTTGCCAAAACGTTCTGTTGTGAAGTTCGTTAGTACTTTGCGGTCTTTGAGCAAAAAGAAAAATTGGAGCTAGCAGCAGTAAAATAAGTGATTTATTCATATCGATTTTTATTAAGAAAGACCCTTTCTGAACACATATTCAGAAAGGGAGTTAAAAATTAGTTGTTTATATTAGGCTAGAAAGTTCCAATAAAGTGACTTCCTGTTGCATTTTTTAATTGAGCACCTTTAGTAACAACACCAGTATCAGTGTTAACAACGTAAACATTTCCGTTTTGACCAATAGGAGCTACTGTTAAATACACTTCGTTTTTATGAATTGCAAAACCTTGGTATTGGTATAAATATAAATCTTCACTTGTAGGGATTGTAGCTAGTTTTACTGCCGTTTTAGTATTTAAATCTACTAAAGCAAAAAATCCTTGTGTTTGACCTGCAGGTCCTGTGGCAGAACCTGCATGTTCGTAAGCTACAACAGCTTTACCATTTGCAGCTGGTCTCCATGCAACAATGTAAGCATCGGTTACTCCTAAAGCTGCGTCTAAGCTAAACACATAAGAGTTATCATATTCATTGTTTGCACCAATTTTTAAGATATGAGAACCATTTGGATCATCTTGATTTGCTTGATAAACGCTCCCATTATATTCAAAAGAATTAATACTACGGTATCCATTTGTATTTCCGTAACCTACTGTAGATGTAATTACTTTAGGGTTAAATAATGTTGGGTAATCTAATACAATAGTTTTAGAGCCTAAAATTTCATAACCACTTTCACTTTGCACAGTACTAGGGTTTACCTTACTTAAACGACCACTAATATATAATTTATCTCCAGCGGCATTTAAAGTTGGCATGTCAACTCTAGAAAAATAGTAACCAGCAGCTTCTTCTGCCGCACTTAAAGGAATGCTAAGTTCTTTAAAGTTTTTAATGGAAGAATTTACTAAGTCTAAAGTAACTACACCTAGTTTAGCTTCAGTACGGATATACGTATCATCTGTTACATCATTTGGAGTGCCATTATTATTAACTTGGTGTTCTGTTGACACATATACGGCAGATCCTGTTTTATCTCCATCAAATAATTTTATCCATCTTGGCGCAGTTCCAACATAAGGAGCTATACTTACTTCTGAGCCTGTTTGTACAAAGTTTTGTCCACCTGTTACAGAATATTTAGTATAATTACCACCGGTATCTCCTGCATAACTAATGTTAAATATGGTATTACCATCTTCTGAAGCTTGTAATCTTGCGGTTCTGTTTGAAGGAGCTACAAAACCATTGTTAAAAACATCTATTACTGTTTCTGGGTTTTTAGCATCATCCGTACTAACAGCGTATATAAGGGTTCCGCCATTGCCATCTCCAGGGTTTGTTCCCATTCTAGCACCAGTAATTGTTATCCATCTTTCAGATTGTTCTGGCAGTGTTGGTGTTTCAATATCGTTGTCGTCGCTCGTACAAGCGGTCATTAAACTGATGGTTGTAAAGAGTGCTATTGTTTTAAAATTTATAAATTTTCGTTTCATATTAAATGGTGTTTATTAGATTTATATTAAAGTTTATTTAGTGTGTAATTTAATTTTAAGTAAAATGCTCTACCTGGTTTTTGTACTGATCGATTGTCGTATACAGCTTTGTTAAATATATTTTTAGCATCAAAACTCAAGGCTAAATTTTGTTGAGGAAACGTGTAACTAAGTCCTAAATCTTGTACAAATTGTTTCGGAACTAGAAAAGCATCAAGACCAGCAACGTTGGTTCCTTGATTCATTATATAAGAAAATTCATCAGTAAAAGAAGTGTTGTAAAATAAGTTTAGCTGTGATTTTTTTTGAAGAAAGTTTTTAATAGAATAACGCAACCCAGAATTTATAGTAAATAAAGGTGTGTTTGGGATATCCACACTATTTCCAGCTCTGTTTTTAGATTCTAAAGTTAAACGAGAAAAGTTAAAATTAAACTCCAAATTGTTCTTGTAACTATAAGTTATTTCGGCTTCAATTCCTTTCGATGTAGTACTTTCATCAAAATTGTCATAACTAATAAGTTCATCACTGCTTTCTACAATTCTATCAGCATTTGAAGCAAAACCAATCAAATCTTGAATGTTTCGTATAAAAAAATTGCTAGTCACTGAGAATGCGTGTTTTTGAATATTAAATTTCCCCAATCGGAATCCAACATTGTAATTTTTACTGATTTCAGGCTGCACATTTAAGTTGGCTTCAATATTACCTGCAACATCTCCAAAAACTTCGGTTTCATTCGGTAAGCGTATCGCTTTTTCTGCGGAAGTTAATAGAATGATATTTGGAGTAATACCATAGGAAGCTGCAAAACCATATCCGTTATACTCTTTTTCACTCTTGTAAATCTCATCAATAACTTCCGTTTTGTTAGCATTAAAAACAGGTTTTGTATTTAATACTTTTTGGCGGTAATTTTTTCCGAAAATATGAACCTTTAATGTCTCTTCAAAAGCGTTTAATTCATAACTTAAAGAAGAAATGTTTTTATATAAATCGCTCGATTGTTTAAACGTATTTTCTAAAAGTGATTTCATTTCATCACTATCTTCTCTGTCAAGACCGCTATATATATGGTTTATTAAAACTTTATGATTTTTGTTAATATCATAAGACAATCCTGTTCTTATAGAAGCGACATTTCTGTTGGTGGTAGCTAAAGTTGGTCCGCCTTCTTGTTGAGACCCCCAATTGTAGTTAAGGTATTCTCCATCAAAACCAATCAATCTTTCTCCAGTCCAGGTATAAGCCGCAGCTACAGTATCATTAACTATTGTTTTTCTTTTGCCATATAAACCTGTTATAGTGGCATCCAAACCTTCAATAAAAAGATCCTTTTTTAGGTACGTTAAATTAGCGAGTTTAGCGTTTGTTTCACTAAATCTTCCTTTATACGGATGAAGGGTCATAAAAGCACCATGTTGAATTTCTTTGTAATCTTCAGAAGCCGTAAAGCCAACAAAAAATTGATCTGCCCACTTTACATCTGTAAAACCTATTTGCGCAATACCGCCAGTAGATTCATAGCCATCATAAAATCGTTTAGCAGTAATTGGAGTTTGACTTCCATTTTGAGCAATATCCTTTACGCGTCCACCCCAAACTTTGTAATCATTATCAGAATAATTTTTAAACGCAGATGCTTTTACTGTAAGCCCAGATTTTTCAAAACGATACAAACCGTTTAAATTTGTTTGTATGGTATTAAAAGATCCGTAAGAAACCGAAGCGTTAAAATTGGTTTTAGTATCTTGGTGTAGTACAATATTGATAGCACCGCCTAAAGCATCATCTGCCAAATGCCCAGGAATTACACCTTTATAAACTTCAATACTTTTAATCATTGATGGCGGAATACTGTTTAAACTAAAGGAAGAACCATACATAGAAATAGGAATTCCATCAATAAGAATACGAACAGAACCTCCAGATAATCCGTTTAAAGAGTATTGTACATCTGAACCTAAACCGCCATTTTGACGAATTTTAACGCCAACCGTAGTGTTTAATAACTCATTCGTTTGAATATTTCTTAAACTAGCTTCCTTAGTTTTTATAATATTTACGGCAAAACCTTTTTCTTCAATTTTTCTTTTTTCTGTTTTACCTATAAGATTTATTTGATTTAAATTTTCAACTTTTTCAGTTAGCGTAAAGTTTAATGAAAGTTTAGTGTTCGATGCGTTTTGGCTGAAATTTAGTTCTTTATATTTCGGATTAAATCCAATGTAAGAGGTTTTAATTGTATGTTTCCCTTCAGGTATGTTTTTAAGGGTGTACATTCCGCTGTCATTGGTAATGGTTGCCATTAAATTATTATTAACAGTAACGGTAGCTCCAAATAGTGGTTGCCCAAAACTATCCATTACTATTCCTGAAATAGTATTTTGGTTTCCTTGTGAAAATGCGGATAGTGTAATTATAAACGATAATAAAAATAATTTTGTATTCACTTTATTTAGACTTAATAAAAATAACATATATTTGTTGTCGGCAAAACTATACTATTTAGAAACATTCTTAATAACGTAAAAGGAAGTTATAATAACGCAAAAGGAATAAATGGAAATTCGATTTAAATGTTCAGAATGTGATGAATTTGAATTAGTGAAAAAATTTAATAAGGATTTTGAAACTTCTTCTTTGTTAGAGGAACAGTATTCTGATTTTAATGAATATCATACGGGAACTGTAAAAGAGATACATTTAAATAATGCGTATGTACTTTTTCAAGATTATATTGATGAAAAATCAAAAAATCACACGTTACAAATCACAAAAGATCATCCTGTTTTTTTGCTTCAATTCGTTATTAATGGAGAGATTACGTTGTTCCTAAATGAAAAAATAAACACTACATTTAGTTTAAGTAAAAACATGTATAATTTATTTTATTTTCCAGCTTCAAAATACTTATACAAACACCATAATCAAAAAAAACAGGTTTTAAATATATATTTTACGGAGTCTTTTTTGGTAAGTAGAATGGGAGCTTGCTTTATATTAAATTCGAAAAAATACCAGCTTGCAAAAAAAGAAAATCAGACGTACCCCTTTTTTAAGAGTGGTTTAATGATAAATGGAAAATTGACAGCTATTGTAAATGAATTTTTAAATTGTTCTTTTGATGGTATTACAAAGAAATCATATCTAGAATCAAAATTAACGGAGTTAATATTAATCGCTTTAATATCAGATGGTTCAGAAGATGAAATTAAGAAATTAAGGGAGGCTGATAAAACAAGTTTAATAAATACAGAAGCGTATATTCGAACCCATTTAAAAGAAGAATTGAGTATCGAAAAACTGTCTGTGTTAACAGGTTTCAACACCTCTAAATTTAAAAGTGTTTTTAAGCAAGTTTATGGAATCCCCGTATTTAAATACATAACTTCTTTAAGGATTGAAAAAGCAATACAATTAATTTTAGAACACGATTATACCATTTCTCAGGCTTCATACGAAGTAGGTTACAAAAACCCCCAACATTTTACGGTTGCTTTTAAAAAAAAATTAGGGTATTTACCTAGCCAGTTAATTAAATAGTTCTTTCCTAAGGAAGGAGAACTTTCTTTTAGATGAAACAAAATGAGTTGCTTAGCTCATAACTTTTGGGATTGACCCTTAAATAAATTTTCATAAAATTATTTTAAGTCGGGGTGGCAGGATTATACTTATATCACACCATATTATATATCAATTATTTATAAATTCTAAAAACAAGCTGTTATTCGAATACCATGAAAAAAAACTTTTAACAGTAGGAAAAATTAAACAAAATATTGTTTGATGAAATATATGCAATGGCTTAAAGTAACATTGTAAAAGGTTTATACAGTAACTAAACTGAATTTTAAAAGATACTTCTGCCTTAATTATTTCGAGCAGTACATTTCCTACATTCCGAAAAAACCTACATTTCGGAAAAAGCTATATTTCAGTTAAAGAACTTCGCTATGAAAATCGTGAATAACTCAGGTCCGTTTAATTGTAATGAGTTGCTAAGAATTTGAGCAGGTAAACAAATTTGTTGAAAACATATAAAAGCCATATATTCTATTTTTTTAGGGAAAAAATAAGTTTTAAAATAAATTATATATTAGCATATTAAACATATTACTTTGAGTACCTTAAACCTTTTTATTTCCGACAATTTTAAGGAACTACAACAGTTCTTGAAAAGTATCAGTTTTTCAAGAGCCGCTCGGGTTGGTATTGCGGTTACTCTACCCGCAGTATTAGGCACGCAACTTGGTTATTATGAAATCGGGTTAGTTCTCAGTTACGGTGCCTTTTGGAGTTCGTTCAGCGATGTTACTGGTAGTTTCGAAAGTAAAAAAAGAGGTATTCTTATCTCTACGTCATTGGTTATGATTATCAGTTTTATAAAGGGCTATTTACCTTTTGAACTCTGGCTGTTGCTTCCCGTATTAGGATTGCTCACATTTGCTATTGCTTTTATTTCGGTTTATGGTTTTCGTGCCTCACTCATAAGCTTTTCAGGCCTTATGGCCTTGGTGTTGAGTTCTGCCCACGATTCTGAAGGACTAGAAATCTATCATTATGCATTATTGATGGGTGTAGGTGGACTTTGGTATTTACTCTTGTCTAAGGTTTGGCATCGATTAAACCCGAAAGCAGAGACTGAAGAATTTTTATCTGAAACTTATATACTTACTGCTCAATTTTTGGAAATACGTGGAAAATTGATTGACCCACTAGAGGATCAGAAAAAATTACAATCTAAATTAATTGACCTGCAGGGCAAGCTTACCAAGAATCATGAGACTCTGAGAGAAATTTTGATTTCTTCTAGAAAGACTTCTGGTCGGTCAAATTATCAGGATAAACGCATGTTGGTATTCGTGCAATTGGTGGAAATGCTTGAAACGGCAATCGCCAATCCTGTAAACTATGATCGATTGGACGCGGTCTTTAATGAACATCCCCAATATGTTAAAAAATTTCAGTCACTGATTTTTGAAATGTCCTACCAATTACGAATGATTTCTATAGAGGGAAGGAATAAAAAAATGCTTCCTAAAAATGATTATTTGAAGCAATGTTTTGAGAAAGTAAAACTTGAATTAACCTTACTGCTTAAAAATCAAGAATATGAGGAATATTTTATACTTCAAAATTTAATCGAATATCAGGAAAAACAGTTTGAAAAACTCAAAAGAATAAAATGGCTTTTAGGCGAGTACAATGTTACTAAAATCGATTTTATTGATAGAAAAACGGCCAAACACTTTATAGTACCACAAGATTATGATCCTAAGCTGTTGTTAAGAAACTTTAGTTTTCAGTCGACAATTTTTAGGCATTCGTTACGGCTTGCGGTAACGGTTATAATTGGTTATGCGCTGGGTTCCCTGTTCGCTTTTCAGAATCCATATTCGATTTTTTTGGTAATTATTATAATTATGCGACCTAGCTACGGCCTAACAAGAAGCCGTGCAAAAGACCGTATTATTGGTACGCTGATCGGCGGAGCCATTGCCTTTGGAATGGTTTTTTTGATTCAGGACTCCTATGTATTTGGAACACTAGGAGTAATTTCTTTAGTAATTGCACTTTCGTTAGTACAAAAAAACTACAGGGCTGCGGCAACCTTTATTACTTTGAGTGTGGTATTTATTTATGCAACGCTTAGTCCAGATGTATTGAACTTAATACAATTCCGCATTCTGGATACTATCGTTGGGGCTGGCCTGTCCTATCTGGCCATCTTATGGCTATGGCCCACCTGGGAGTTCGTTGATATCATAGAAAGTATTGAAAAAAGTGTGAAAGCCAATAAAGATTTCCTCCAAAAAATTAGTGAATATTATAAACTGAAAGGAAACATTCCGACTTCATATAAAATAGCACGTAAGGAGGCGTTTTTAGAAACATCTAATTTAAATTCGGCCTTTCAACGTATGGCACAAGAACCGAAATCTAAACAAAAGAAAATTGATAAAATTTACGAACTGCTGGTTTTGAATCACACGTTTTTAGTTTCATTAGCTTCAGTAAGCACCTACATTCAGCAGCATAAAACTTCTGAGGCATCCGAACAGTTCAAAATTGCAACAGAAAAAATAGAGAAAAACTTGGTTAGCGTACTCCAATGCTTAAAAGATAAAAGCTGTAATGAATCGAGAGTTTCTTTTGAAAACGATTCTTTTTTTAAGGAACAGTTACCTAAGTTCAATTCCTTGGATAGTAAGCATATGGCATCCAAGGACGAACAGACCGAACGCAATCTTCAGGAGGCACATTTAGTTTGGGAACAACTGCAATGGCTTTTTTCCATTAGCGATACAATGCTTAAACTGGCCACATCTATAAAGTTGGATTAATATTATTCCACTTTTATTACACAGTTTATGAGATACTGCCAGCTAATATCTATAAATAGCATTGATTCTTGAATTAGTATTTGGCATTTCTTCCTTATCTAGCAAATATACATCACCACCATTCAAAAACGTTTTTATGGCTGCAACGTTCATCAATGATATTGTATTGTCGTTTTCTTCACTTTGGGTAACCGTTAAGGAATTGTTTTCTTCAATATAGTTACCAAAAATATCTGCCTTATTTTCACAAAATAAAGTGTCAACTTTTCCATCAAAAGCTGCTGTTACAATTTTATCAATACCGATAGCTGTTTTGCCTGTACCTTGTTCATCTAGGAATTGTGCTATTTTATCTTTTCTTTTCTGGTCGAATACAGAAGCCATTTTCTCCCAAGCCAACTCATGAATCTCGAAAATATCCGTATTACTAAAATCGGTTGTAATATTTTCTTCTTTTAGATTTGCATAAGTATTTACTTCTTTATAAATATCAAAAAGAGGATCTTGTGCTACAACTAGCATGGGCTTACTTTCCTCTCTAATAAGTGGTGCAAGTCCATCATTTATGGCTCTTAAGTACTTCTTTATTTCATTTTTTCTTTTTCCTGTAGCTGCTTCTTGTCCATGATACATTGCTTGACCAGCTTGCCCAGTGCCTCCTGATCTGAATTGTAGATTTTTTTCTTCATAATCAAAACCTACACGATCTCGTTTGCTTTCTGGAATTAAATCATCAATAATAATTTCAGTAAAGCTATGTTGGGTACATTCATACAATTTTACATTACGTCTTTCAAGCATCAATAAGTAAAAATTTCCATCACCAACAAACATGGGCATCAAGGGCTTTAAATAAAAAGAATTTGATATATAGCTAAATTCCTTAAAGTACACAGGAAGTGTATATGTTTTTGTAATACCATCAGCAATAAATATGGCAAGACCATCAGATTGCTCTCTCCAAAAAGAATTGCTCTCAATCAGTTCTTGAACTGGTTGTGTTTTTTTATTAATTTCATTTTCACTAAGTCCTTTTTTACTCAACTTATCTTTAACTCCTTTCAATTGGTTTTTTAGAGCTAATGCATCTTCTCCTTTCAAGACTTTTTTACCTGCTCTATGTGTAGGGATAAAAATTGAAATACAATTTTTTTGATTTATATCGTGCAATTCGGCTATTTCTTTTTTTGTTATTAATGGCATGATTTTTTATATTTAAATTGTTATTATTTGTAATGCAAAACCTTTTAAAAAGCAGCTATTTTTAACCCAACAGTTCAATTTTAAAGATAATAAATTGTAAGCAATTAACCTACAACTTTAAGTAATATTTAGGCTTTTTAACTGCTGAAACACAGGTGCTTTAGCCTAGAGTTTTTTTAGAGAAAAAGGCAATGAACATTCCTGGTATTGATAAAGCTATCGCAAAATAAACTAAGCTCATAGGTGAATACATTCCGAGTAACAATCCTGCTGCTGAAGATGCAATCATTATGGATAAATTGAATACGGAAGACTGAACCGAAGTAGCTACATCTTTGGCAGTTTCTACTTGGCGACTCACAGCAGCTTGCAGCAAGGTTACCAATGGGCCAAATGAAAGTCCCCATAAAAAGAAGGCAAAATGGCCTATACCTTTTGTTCCACCATACATTAGAAAAATAACCATAGAGGTAATTAGTAAGGCAAACATTAATATGGTTAGTAATCTTAAATATTTATCAGTGAATTTTATGGCTAACAATACCGAAACCAAAGATCCTATTCCAAAAAATAATAAGGCACTTTCAACTCCTCCTGATAATTGAATTTCATCAACAAGACTTGTGATATATACATAAACGCCATAATGAGCAACCACACCAAGTAGTGTAAGCAGTAAAATAAGTAAAACTGCAGGTATTTTTAATAGTGCAAAAGGTGAAGAACTTTTAGTCAGTTTCTCTCCAGGTGCAGAAGGCAAAGCAAAGAAACTAACTAAAGCGATAACAAAAATAAAAGCACCTAATCCAATAAATTCTGTTCTCCAGCCATAATCATTACCAATAGAGGTCATTATAGGCATTCCAATACTAATTCCTAATGTAGTTCCTGCCATAATTACTGCAATGGCTTTTCCGTGATCCTTTTCATCTACTAATCGCATTCCATAAGCAGCAATCATTGGCCACATAACACCCGCACAAATTCCACCAACAACCCTTAACGCAATTATTATGGTATAATCGTGAACAAGTCCTGCGATAATATTGGAAATAGCAAATCCACCTAGCAAAATCAACAACAAATATTTACGATTGAATTGCATGGTTAACGAAATAAGTGGAATGGCAAAAATAGCAGAAGCTATCGCATAGTAACCCACCAGATTACCCGTTTGCACTTCGCTAATATTCAAGTCATCCATCATTAATGGAAGTACTCCCGAAGGCATTAACTCAGACAATATTCCCACAAAAGTTACAGATGACATTAAAATCATTATCATCCACGGAAAAGCTCTTTTAACTTGTTCCGTAATAGTCTGTTTACTCATAATTTTATTTTTGTAATTATTGAAAATAAAATGAATGCTTCACACGAATGACTCTTATTATTTAAAAGAGTACAAGGTCTTCAATTTTAAAAATTTATTTAATGTGAAGCACTCATTAGTAACTTAATCTTGATTAAAGACTCAATGGAACATCATATGCCATTTCTTTTCTACGGAATAAAAATTCGCCATTACGTACAGATGCTAAAACATCTACCCTTTTACGCATTGCTTCATAAACAGTGTTTTCGTTTAAAACAATAAAGTTTGCTGCTTTACCTACCTCTATACCGTAACTATCTTGAATATTTAAACAACGTGCCCCATTATAGGTAATTAAATCGAAATTTGTTTTTACATCTTCCGAAGACATTATTTGAGCTAAGTGAATTCCGTTATCTAAAATATTCATCATATTACCGTTACCCATTGGATACCAGGGGTCATTGATGGAATCTTGGGCAAAAGCCACGTTAATTCCATACTCAATAAACTCTTTTACTCTGGTTAATCCACGACGCTTAGGATAGGTGTCTTGACGACCTTGTAAATAAGCATTTTCTGTAGGACAAGCAATAAAGTTCATCTTAGTTTTTTGGAATATGTCTAACATTCTAAACGCATAAGAATCATCTGCCGAACCAAATGAACAAGTATGACTTGCCGTAGTTCTGCTACCATAATCTTCCATATAAACAAGAGCATTTAATAACTCTACAAATCGTGAATGAGGATCATCGGTTTCATCACAATGAACATCAATCATTTTGTCATATTTTAGCGCCAACTTAACGATATCATGAACCGATTTTTCTCCAAATTCTCTTGCAGGTTCATAATGTGGAATTCCTCCAACAACATCAGCTCCCATTTTAAGTGCTTCTTCCACTAACTCAAGACCTCCTTTATACATGTACATTCCTTCTTGTGGAAACGCAACAATTTGAATATCAACAATATCTTTTAAATCTTGTTTCATTTCCAACATTGCCTTTAGCGCTGTGAAATTTGGATCTGTAACATCTATATGTGTTCTAATATGTTGTACACCTTGAGAAACTTCGTCTTTAATTCCCTTCATAGCTAATCTTTTTACACTTTCTACTGTGAGCGTTTTTTTGAATTGTGGCCATAATTCAATAGCTTCAAAAAGTGTCCCAGAACCGGCTCCTTCCTGTCCTAATTCAGATAAAGTATATACATAATCTAAATGTAAATGTGGATCCACATAAGGTGGTAAAACGAGTTTTCCGTTAAGATCAATTTCTTCGTCACATTTAGGTAAATTAGTTCCTATATGAGTGATTTTTCCATTTTCAACAATCATTTCGGTTGCTGTATCGTTGCGATAAATTTTCGCATTAAAAAACTTTTTTTTCATGTTTGATTTATTTAACGTTATTAGATATTTTACTTCTTTTTTGGTTTTAAAATTTCATAACCAATTTATCTTGGACATTTAGATATCGGATTATTATCTGGTTTTGGTGCCCATTTATTATAAGGTGTCATATTGAAACTGTTAACTTCTTCCATTGTTAAACCTAATGCTTTTGCAACACCTTGGCCATATTCTGGATCGGCTTTAAAACAGTTTCTGATATGTCGAATTTGAATAAATTTTTCTGCTCCACCTACTTGAGCTGCTGTATTGTTAAATAACAATTGATCTTTGCCATCGGCTTTAATAATGCGGAACAAATCGCCTGGTTGTGTGAAATAATCTTCATCATCATCCCTAAAATTGTGTGCATAGGCACTACCATCCAATTCTAAAGGTGGCTCTTTAAATTCTGGCTGTTCTTGCCATTCGCCATAACTATTTGGCTCGTAATGCAATGTGCCGCCATGATTTCCATCTACACGCATTGTGCCATCTCTATGATTGGAATGATACGGACACGTTGGTTTGTTTACCGGAATTTGATAATGATTTACACCTAACCTATAGCGTTGTGCGTCACCATAAGAAAACAATCGTCCTTGTAACATTTTATCTGGTGAAAAACCTATTCCAGGAACAATATTCAATGGGTTAAAAGCAGCTTGCTCTACATCTTGAAAATAGTTTTCTGGGTTTCTGTTCAACTCAAATTCACCAACAGGAATCAGCGGGAAATCTTTTTTAGACCATATTTTTGTTAAATCGAAAGGATGAAAATGATATGTTTTTGCTTCTTCTTCTGTCATAATTTGAACAAATAGTTTCCATTTTGGAAAATCCTTTTTATCAATAGCATCAAAAAGGTCTCTTTGTGATGATTCCCTGTCCATTCCAACTATTTTAGCTGCTTCTTCGTCAGACAGGTTTTTAATACCTTGTTGGGTTATAAAATGAAACTTTACCCAATGTCTAACATTCTCTTTATTTATAAAACTAAAGGTGTGGCTTCCAAAACCATGCATGTGTCTGTAACCTGTTGGCAAACCGCGATCACTCATAGTTATGGTTACTTGATGTAGAGATTCAGGAAGTAAAGTCCAAAAATCCCAGTTGTTATTAGCACTTCTTAAATTGGTTTTAGGATCTCGTTTTACAGCACGGTTTAAGTCTGGAAACTTCATTGGGTCACGAAAGAAAAATACAGGTGTATTATTTCCTGCTAAATCCCAAATACCTTCTTCGGTATAAAACTTTAGAGCGAAACCTCTAATATCTCTTTCTGCATCTGCAGCTCCTCTTTCTCCTGCAACAGTAGAAAACCTGCTGAACATTTCTGTTTTCTTTCCAACTTCGCTAAAAATTTTGGCTTTTGTATATTTTGAAATGTCGTGAGTAACTGTAAATGTTCCAAACGCACCAGAACCTTTGGCATGCATTCGTCTTTCTGGAATGACCTCTCTATCAAAATTCGCCAATTTTTCAAGAAACCAAGCATCTTGCATTAGCATTGGTCCTCTTGGTCCTGCGGTTTGTACGTTTTGGTTATCTCCAACTGGCGCCCCAGTTTGTCTTGTAAGTTTTGGTTTTTTTTTCTTCCATTTTTTGATTGGTTTTAGAGTGATTTATTATTATATTTTAACTTGCAAAAATCAATCTTCTACAAGTGGTTCTTTTTATACACGATGCCTTAATACCAGTACTGGAACTTGCGATTGGTATCCTAATTCCCTTACCAATGGTTTGGACACCATTCTGCTGAAAAAATTACGTTTTTGATTAATAAAAGCAACCAAGTCGCTTTCATATCTTTCTATAAAAGTATTAATTCCTTCAAGAACTGTCGTGCCATTTAATTCATGGAAACTATGACCAACATCCTTAAAAAGTTTTGCCAATAATTTTTTATTATCCTGTTGTTCCTTTTTTAAATTGTCCGATTCTTTTATGTGAAGCACCTGTATATCAATATCGTGCGTTGAAGCAATATTAATTAGGTATTTAAGCTCTCTTCGTTTAAAAGGTGTTTTATAATCTGTAGGAAACAGAATTTTTCTCAATGGTTTAAAATCTACGTCTTCTGGTATTGCCAAAACAGGGCATGCATTAATATTTTCCATTATATCGATGGTATTCCTACCAAATACAACTGGTCTTGAACTGGTTATACCTTTTGCTCCCATAATGATGATATCGATATCGTGTTTTGCTATCATATTTTTTGCGCTATCAAACAAGGTATCGTTTGCGAAAATTCTGTCATAACTATGGTTGGGATGGTTACTTTGCAAACCAAGCTGTTGCCTTAACCTTTTAAACTGCTCTTCTGTTTTTGGTTTTTGGACATCATAAGCACGTGTCCCTATATGAGAATAGTTTTGAGTATCAATTGCATAACCATCAGCCTGAAATGCGTTCAAAAAGTAAAACGCGCATCTACGGTCTGCATACAGATGTAAGGCATAACGTGCCGCATTAAGAGCTTCTTTTGAAAAATCAGTAAGTATTAAGATTCTTTTTTCCATAATAATCAATTTACTTTATTATTAAATTATGATGCTATCTATAGCTCTACTATGATTTTAATCAATTTGAATAAGGAATGACCATGAACAGTATTATTTGTATAGACTGCTAAGTCAATTTCTTTGACATTTTAAGCTTTTTGAAATTCAATTAATTTTACTGTTAATTGTTTACTTAGGATTTAAACAATTCTATTATAATTTGAACGTCATAACAGGTAATTTTGAAGTGTTTGCTAGATTTTCAGAAATACTTTCTCTTAAAATACGATTTAATCCTTTTCTAGCATTTGTACTTATTGCAATGGCACCTGCATTAGTTTCTTCGGCAAATTGTATCAATCCATCTTCTATAGTATATCCTGCAATAAACTTGACCTGGTCTGAGCCTCCAGCTTCAGAAAATTTCTTTAACTTGGCATTAAACTCTTTAGAGTTTATGAAATTATTAAATGGTCTATTTACATATACCGGAAGAACATTACTACTCAA
This sequence comes from Lutibacter sp., assembly GCA_018054895.1. Taxonomy (GTDB): domain Bacteria; phylum Bacteroidota; class Bacteroidia; order Flavobacteriales; family Flavobacteriaceae; genus Lutibacter. The sequence goes on from JAGPIQ010000008.1 coordinate 27,009, forward strand.
TACTGAAAAGATTTCTATGGCCTTTTTATAAGCCGGAATACTTTCTAAACTCATATCTGTTGCAAAAATGACGTTTTTGAGATTAAAATCTTTTGGATGAGATTTTACAATTAAAACAGGAGTACTACTATTACGCACCATTTTTTCCGCATTAGATCCTGCAAAAATCCCATCTTGTAATGTTATACCTTGAGACCCCATAATTATTAAATCGGCGTTTATTTCTTTCGCTAAAGCATTCACTTCATCGTAAACTTTATGACGTTTAATTACTGGTATAACGTTAATACCCTCTAAATAATCTTTATCTAAAAATGGTTTAAGCTTTTTATTAGTTAAAGACAACATAAACAACATTTCATTTTTACTTTGGTTATCTGATTGTGAAATAAAAGCGTCAGATAATTCTAACATGTGTAATACATGTATGGTGGCATTATGTTTTTTAGCTAATATAGCACCTGTTTGTAGTGCAAATTCTGATTGTTGCGAAAAGTCAATTGGTATGATTATATTTTTCATAATTTAATATTTTTATTATATCATATTGGTATCATAATGTTTTTCTTTACTTATGTTCAGGTTTCTTTTAACCATTTTTTAATCATTACACCAATTACTAAATAACAGACTACTAATAAAACATGCAGTTGTAGTATGATAAAAATTTTACACCCGCTCTAATTGCCTACGTAGTTTTTCTTCTACACTTGTTAATAATGCGTGAAAATTATCCCCATATTCTGAAGCAAATGGGTCGTTGCCCGGAATTCCCAGACGAATACTTACCTGCTTTTGTTGGGTCTTTTTTTCTTTTTTATCTTCTAAATATACATCTGCCCATTCTATATTTTCATAGAACCGACTAAGGCGGGTAATACATTTACGTATCGTTTCTTTCACTTCATCATCAATGCTGATATCTACTGCCTGAACGTTTATTTTTATTCCTGTAATATTCTCTGTGTACTGCATAATTTTTTTTTTTAATTTATTATAAATAATTGTTTTAAACTATATTGCTTTTAGAAGCCATTTTTTCTTTTTGGATTAAAAGAAAAAGAACGAATATTTTAATTTTCTAGTAAGGCTTTATTTCTAAAAGCAAAACCTGTATTATTTTAAATAGGCTGAATACATCCAAACTAATTTTTCCTGTTCGCGAATGTAATCGCTCATCAGGGCATTGGTACCCTCATCTTCTGCATCTGCAGACAAGTCTAACAATTCACGTTGAAGTGTGATAATTATTTTTAATGATTCAAGCATGTCCTTCACATCACTTACGCCGTCTGCTACTTCGGTACTTTCTTTGACGTCTGCATCTTTTAGATACTTTGAGAATTTATGGTTTGGGATGTGTCCAAGTGTCCGAATCCGTTCTGCCACTTCATCTATTTTTACGAATAAATCTTCATATAGTTCTTGGAATTTATCGTGAAGCTCAAAGAATTTATTTCCTTTAATGTTCCAATGAAATCCTCTTACATTCTGATAAAAGACGGAGTAATCTGCTAAGAGTTCATTGAGTTTTTCTGCTAGTACTTTAGACTTTTCTACGTCTAATCCGATTGAATTTAATTTTGTCATTTTTCTTAAATTTTATGATTAATAATTTTATTTATTAGCGATTAATAACAACTTAATTATGAGAGATAAGTTAGATTATTTTTCAATGCCGAACCACGACCTGGGTTAGTCCGAATGGGGAATTACCATAAACGGAATATCGACATTAAAACCGATTTTTTTTATGATCGGTTCCACAAACAAGCGTTCGAAAAAAGTATGTTTGTTGCGTACCATAACCAACAGGTTCATCTCTTTCTCTGCCTGAAATTGGTTGATGCCCTCGATAACTCCTTGGTCGGGTAGATCGTGAAAAATATGATCTGTCTGGGCAAAAATAGAATTCAGTTTTTGTTTGTTCCTAATTTGGTCGTCGGATAGGTCGTAGCCCGTTGTTATATGTACCACATTAATGTTTGAGCCATGGTTTTTTGAAATGTCCAAAAGCTGTTGCAGCTGTTCCTCTTTATAATCTATTTCATAATCCGTAGGAAACAAGATAGCCTTTGGAGCCTCATAATCAAACTTGGAAGGTACGGCAATGATCGGACAAATGGTCTTACTTATCACCTGTGTCGTATTAGTACCGAAAAGAATTTCCATAGTGTTTGTAGCACCCTGAGTTCCCATAATTACTAGATCAGCTTTTTCGTTTTTGGTTATTATACGAATATCATCGGCCAAGGTGTTAAAGTTAGCCCAAGTAACGAACGAGTGCTTAGCGTTATTGAATTCTTCTTGCAACCGCTTTTTTAATGCCTCTAGTTGCTCCATTGCTTTTAATTTGTAAGAATCTCCTAGACTTACCTGATTAGGACTTTGCAATAGATATTCCACCTGAATAACTGATGGAGTGTAGGTGTGGAGTAGATAAAAGGTTGTTTCCACATCTTTAAAAAGTTGTACCGCAAATTTAATTGCATTATAAGCGTTTTCAGAAAAATCAGTAGGTAGTATTATTTTTTTCATTTTTTTTATTTTTAATGCTTAATCTTAATATTGGTTTATTTAAGCTTTTAATTTACACTTGATTCTTTTTTCATTTACCAGATAGAACATTAAGCTTGTTTTATTTGTTAACATCAATTCCTTTAATCAATCATCCCATTCTTTACGGATTTCTATCATAAGATCGTCGTATTTTTTAACTAATTCAGCTGATATTTTCTTAGACGATTTGTGCAATTTTCGTAATTGAAGTGAGAGGAAAATGCTAAGAAGTCCTGCAAACAAGAAGTTTAAGGCTACTAAAACGACAACACTCAATCCTGCAAAAAGTGGATTCCAAATGAGTATGAATGATACGATCATACCAATAACACCCAAAACTAAAAGTTGAACCCAGTTTTTGCTACCATATTTTTTTACGTCCATGGCAAAACCAATAGTTGAAATGGAACGAAATAGAATTACGAACCCAATATAAAAAGCGAGAGCAGTTATCGATAGCACAGGTTTTAGTAATAATAATATTCCTACAACTAAAGTGATAATGCCAAATGCCAACGACCAACCCCAATTATCTAATTGGTCTTTGTTAGCAAGTGCAAAAATACTTTCTGAAAGCCCACTTAACAAAAATGATAACGCAAACAATAAAGACAAAGCCATTAATGAACCTGTTGGCGAGGAAAATGCAACAATACTTACAATTACAAAGAAGATACCCACAAGTAAAGGGATGTACCAATGTTTAATAGTATGTTTTAAGGTTTTTAAAAATGATGTTTCCATAGTGTTATTTTTTAAAGTTAGTCTTTCTATTAAAAATTAGAATATTTCATTTTTTTTTTACTTCTAATTTATCTGTGTTTAAAACATTGCCTTTATGTTATGAATAACACCACCATCTACCAAAATATCTGTACTCGTTATAAAACGTGCAGCATCACTTGCTAAAAAGTAAATAACATCTGCAACATCTTCTGGTTGTCCGTTGCGTTTTAAAGGTGTTGCTTGTTGTATCCTTTCCATTCTTTCAGGATGTTCTTCTGCCGCTTTTAACGCCATTGGGGTTTCAATAACCCCTGGTGAAACGGATACAATTCGCGCTCCTTTTTCTCCCCATTTGTCAGCATTTTTATGGGTCAGCAATTGCACGCCTCGTTTTGCGAAATTGTACATCATATCTGAATCGTTATTTACAAACTTGCTCACAATATCAAAAGAATCTGGTGCTTGCGGATTTATAAGTGCTTTGTCATAATCATTATTTGCAGGAACTGCATGAGCCATCATTGAAGAAAGTAAAATAGCTACTGAGTCTTTTACAGCAAGCTTGTGAAAAGCATCTACTAAAAGTTCTGTTGCAACCAAATCTATAGTATATACTTTTTTTAGGTCTTTAACCGTACCGCTAACTCCAGCAGTATGAATTAATGCTTTTAACGCACCTTTATCGTCTACAAATTTGGTTAGTTTTTCAACATCTTCTTTGGATGTAATATCACAAGCAATTCCTGAAACATCAAAACCTTCTTTAGATAATTTATTTACTGCTTTTTCGACTTGCTCTTGCGAGTAATCCGTTAAAATTATAGGTTGATTTTTAAAAGCTCTAGCACAAGCTTGACCTATACCTCCAGCTCCTCCTGTAATTACTATTAAGTTTTTTTGATTATTCATTTCTTTACTATTTTTAAGATATTAGCTCTGTTTTATTAATTGGTTTTCAGTCCATTAACTAAAGATAGTGAATTTATTTATCATTTAAAGTCTTTAATTAGCTTCTGTGTTGTATTGAAATCCAAATTCCAAAACCATAATGCTTTCGAAGACTTATCCAATAAAGTCAATATACCTCTATACTTTGTTTAAAAAATTCACCTTTAATCTTCTGTATTTATCTAAATGGTATAAATAACATCTTCGGTAGATTTCTTGTTCTTTAATAAAAATCATGTCACATTGAATGTCCTCACACTCTGCGATAACCTCTCTTAAACTCATGTATTTACGAAGTGCATTTAGCAAGTTGTTGTTTTCAATCTCTTTTTTTTGAAGTTTTTGCAACACATTTTCATCGTAAAGTTTGTAACTTAAGTCCTCTCTATAAATGCTGATTAAATTGTTCAATTCTTTTTTTATGTATTTCAAATGGTCTATCCAATTGACCAGTTTAATGGTGTTCATCTTAAGCGTTTCGTCAACATCGGTATCGTGATGATACATTTCTGTCTGTAATAAGGTTATCATTTTTATAATTTTATATATTTATTTCTATTTTTTTATAATCTTTATTTTGTGATACAGCCTCAATTTTTAATTGTTGTTTACCCGAAGGAAGGTCCCATTCAATTGTGTCTCCCTCTGAATAACCAAAAAGAGCAGCACCAATAGGAGTCAATATTGAAACCTTGTCTTCCTTGGCATTTTTCTCTGGTGGTATAACTAATAGAATCGTTTTATTCCAGCCATTTTTAGAAGACACAATAATTTTACTGTTAAAACGAATTACTTCTTTGGGCATCTCGGTTTCATCTACTATTTGAGCATTTTTTAGTTCTTCACTCAACCTTTTTAAAGATTTCTGCGTTTCAAAGTCTCCAGTGTAGCCTGAGATGTTGAGTATGCGTTTTAAGTACACATATTCTTTCTTTTCTAATATTAAACTTCCATATTTCATTTTATTCTTTTTTAATTTTAATAATTGTTTCTAAAAAATCTACTTCTATTTGAAAATCTATAGGGATTGGTACTTATTGTGACAAGTCTTGGTTTTCGAGTGGTCGCCCTATAGTTTATAAATCCGTTTAAAATTGTTTTAAAATCCATAATTTTTAGTATTAAATAATTAAACTAGCGGTACTGCTTTTTTTTGTGCTGTTTAGGTTTTTATAATGTCTCAAGATTACTTTTGTTTGGCATTTCTTTGTCAAACTCGCTACAAAATCAAGCTTTATCTTTTTGTGCCGTTAACACATAATAATTGCGATATATGCAACTTGGACATATATTAAAATGGTTCATATTGAAAACTCATTAATATTATACACTTATCATTAAGCAATGCCTGTGCCAAAAGAATTTAACAAAAGGTCAAGAACCTTCAAAACCCTTTTAAACAAAGGGTTTTGAAGGTTCTTATATAGGTTTTGATTAAATATTGTAGTGGTACAAATTTACCCAGGTGAGTAAAAATGTATCAGTTAAAAATGGTTATTCTATAAGCTTTTGCCGAATAGTTTTTCGGTCTATTTGAAGAATTTCTGCTGCTTTTGTTTTATTATTTTCTGTAGCTCGCAATACTTTTTCTATATATCGTTTCTCAATAACCTTAAGTGGCACTAAAGCTTCTTCAGAAAAAGCTATTGTATATTTTAAATGCTCTGGTAAATGCTCAACATCTATAACTTTATCACACATAATCACTGCCCGTTGAATTATATTTTCTAATTCTCTAATATTTCCTGGCCAATTATAACGATTTAGAACATTCAAAGCTTCCTGTGTTATTTTTAAATATCGATCTTTGTATTCTATTCCATATTTAAACAGAAATTTATCGACTAACGGCTTAATGTCATCCTTTCGTTCTCGTAATGGTGCAACATTAATTTCTACAACTGTCAATCTATAAAATAAATCCTCCCTAAAGGTTTGCTTTTTTATCATATCATGCAAATTGCTATTTGTTGCCGCTACGATCCGAACGTCTACCTTTTCCGCTTTAGTTGAACCTACACGAACTACTTCTTTTTCTTGAAGCACTCGCAATAATCGTGATTGCACAGTTAATGAAGCATTTCCTATTTCATCTAAAAAAATAGTACCTCCATTTGCTGCTTGAAAAAAGCCCTCTCTGTTCGTATCTGCACCTGTAAATGCACCTTTTACGTAACCAAACAACTCAGCCTCTAACAAGTTTTCTGGAATTCCACCACAATTTACCGCAATAAACGGTGCTCTAGAAAACTTACCTTGATAATGTATTGCACGAGCAACCAACTCTTTACCCGTTCCACTTTCTCCTTTTATAAAAACAGTAGCCTTATTATCTTTTACACGCTCTATAACTTGTATGACATCATTTATTTTTTCTGAATTTCCAATGATTTCACCATAAGATTTATTTATTTCTTTCGAAGAGTTTTTAGATTGTGGTTCTTTTTCTTCGGAAGCAATCAAAGATTTATCTAGTGCGTATTTTAACTCATCTTTAGTAAATGGTTTGGTCAAATAATCAACTACACCAGATTTAATCGAAGCTAAAGAACCTTGAACAGAAGGATAACCAGTAACCACTAACTTTGGTAATTTCGGATAATGCTCTGACACAAATTTTATGAGTTCAAACCCATCAATTTCTGGCATTTTTAAATCAGTAATTAATAAATCAATGTTGGTGTCACGTAAAATAACAACTGCTTCTTTTACCGAAATTGCTTTAAAAACATGATAATTCCACGATTGTAAATGACGTTGTAAAAGTTCTAAAATATTTACATCATCATCAACAATAAGTATATTTTCTTTGCGTAATTGCATAGTTAAAATTAGTCTTTAGGAAGTGTTATTGTAAATATAGCACCTTTTTTGATGTTATTTTCAGCTTTTATTGTTCCTTTATGAGAAGCTATTATGCCATGAACAACGCTTAACCCTAAACCCGATCCATCTCCTGTTGGTTTTGTAGTAAAAAAAGGTTGAAACACCTTTTCTAAATCTTCTGTTGCAAACCCTTTACCTTCATCAGAAATTCTTAAAAGAATATCTTTTTTAGTTTTTTGAGCTTCAATTGTAACCAGTCCATCTTTAGGTGAAAAATAAATAGCATTCATTAATACGTTGAAAATAATTTGAGTAAGCTGAATAGGATCTGCTCGTAACCATAACTCTTCATCATCGATCAGAATAATATATTTTACCTGTTCCTTTCTAAAGGTAGCATCTAGTAAATTAATAGTGTTTTTTATATGAGGAGCGAGGTTAATACGTTTCATTTCTTGTGGCATTTCACAAGCAAAAAACATTAATTTTTTTACAACCTCACGAGAAAAAATGGCATTTTCAATAATTTTATCAACATCATTTAATGATTTACTATTTTCTGCTGTATCATTTTTAAGCAATTCTGCAAAACCTAAAATGTTAGCCAAAGGAGTATTGAGTTCATGTGCGATGCCTGCCGTAATTTCTCCTAAAATTCTTAAACGATCTGCCTGCTCCATCTGTCTTTTCAATGAGGTTTCATTTTTCTGAATTTCAATTCGTTCAAGTATGTTTCCTAATTTTAAAGCAACGTTATCTAACAAAGGTTGTTCTTCATTCAGAAAAGAAGATTCAGAACTTTTGTGGGAAGCAATAATTTTTCCTTCAATTTTGTTGAAAATAATAATATCTGATGTAACCGTATTTTCAAGGTTAATTGGCCCTGTTTTATAGTTTTCAATAGATGTTTCAATAGCTATCTCTGTATCGTTTGGAAAATGAAATCCTTTTTTTAAAGTGAACGCAATGGCACGAATCGCTTCAGAAATCACTACAGTATCTGCGTTAACTAGGATTGACGAGACTTCATAAAGACAAGTGAGCTCTTTTATACGTTCTTTTAAGGCTTTTTCGGTATTGTTCATGTTCACTTACTGCTTTGCTCTTAATTATTATCTGACATAATTTAAAACAAACTTACAATTAATTCGAGATATTAATAACATAAACTCTATAATGCCATAATTTTTTAACCGTTCAAAATTTCTAATTGTGATAGTACCTGCTCTTGCGTTACCAGATACGGTTTTGCATACCTTTTCATTTAAAATTACTTTAGTTCACTATACAATTGCTGTAGCTAACTAAATTCTATTCACTATGTTTTTTCAAAGCACTATAGTTATAGCCTGAGTTCGATTGTTAAAACAAGTAAATTTAGTTAGAATTTTCAGTTGTAAACTTGATTGATGGTATTTTTAGGTAAAAAACTATAAGTAATAAGTACAGAAACATTTAATTATTGATTCACAAACCGTTGATTATAAATCCGGTCAACACTTTTTGAGATTTTAATTTTTTATCCGATTTGTTGACTTTTTTAACAGCATTAATTGTGTTCTTTAGATACTTTTAAAAACAAAAAAACCTTTCAATTAAATTGAAAGGTTTTTTTAAGTCGGGGTGGCAGGATTCGAACCTGCGACCTCCGCGTCCCAAACGCGGCGCGATAACCGGGCTACGCTACACCCCGAATCGGTTTCAGGCTGCAAATATAATACATAATGTAAACAATACAAGTTTTTATTCAAAAATAAGTTGATATGGTCTTTTTATAGCATCTTCCAGTTCATGTAAACCAAAGTTTCTACTTTTTCTGATGGTTTCTTTTCCTTCAAAAAAGACAATAAGAGTGGGTTCTGCAAAGGCATTAAAATGAGCAGAAACTACAGGGTTTTCGTTCATGTCTATTGGTTGATAATGAATGAATGGGAACTCATTTTTTAATAATTGATGAACCTTTGGCTCTAAGTTTTCACCAACTGAGCATGAAGTTGTTGAAAAATATAGCATTACGGCTTCATTCATAGATAGCATTTTATGAATGTCTTCTAAAGTATAACTGTGAAATTTTGGATTCAAAATAGTTCGTTTTCTTCAAAATTAAGAATATTTAGGTTTATGTATGTAACAAAAGTTTAGTATTAACAAAGTTTATAAATTCATTGTTAAAAATTATAAACAATGCAGTCCATAAACTAATTAATTGCCCTAAATTTGTGAATTATAAATTAATAAAGTGAGTTATGTCAAATACTATTGAAAGAATAAAATGCCTAATTATTGGTTCTGGACCTGCAGGATATACTGCTGCTATTTATGCCGCTAGGGCAGATTTGAAACCAGTTATGTATACTGGAATGCAAATGGGAGGGCAGTTAACTACTACTACTGAAGTTGATAATTTTCCGGGATATCCAAACGGAACGGATGGAACGGCAATGATGGAAGATTTAAAAAATCAGGCGGAGCGTTTTGGAACTGAAGTGCGTTTTGGGTTAGTTACTAAAGTTGAATTTAGTAAAGAAATTGGCGGAATTCATAAAGTAATTGTTGATGAAACTACTGAAATTGAAGCAAATACAATTATTATTTCAACTGGGGCAACTGCGAAATATTTAGGGTTAGAAAGTGAACAACGGTTAATTGGTGGTGGCGTTTCAGCGTGTGCTACGTGTGATGGTTTCTTTTACAGAAAGCAAGATGTAGTGGTTGTTGGAGCTGGAGACACAGCAGCTGAAGAAGCTACTTATTTGGCAAATATTTGCAATAAAGTAACACTTTTGGTAAGAAAGGATTATATGAGAGCTTCAAAAGCAATGCAACACCGCGTTGATAAAACTAAAAATTTAGAAGTAAAATACAATACTGAAATTGATGAGGTTTTAGGAAGTAATGTTGTTGAAGGTGTTCGTGTAGTTAATAATGTTTCGGGAGAAAAAGAGGTGATTGATGTTACTGGAGTATTTATTGCTATTGGCCACAAACCTAATACTGATATTTTTAAAGGAATATTAGATATGGATGAAACAGGGTATTTAATTACGAAAGGAAAATCTACAAAAACAAATTTACCAGGTGTTTTTGCAGCTGGAGATGTACAAGATAAAGAATACAGACAGGCAGTAACGGCTGCAGGTACAGGTTGTATGGCGGCTTTAGATGCAGAACGCTATTTAGGTGCTTTAGAATAATACAATGAAGCTAGTTTAAGAAAGGTCTAAGAATTTTATCTTAGGCCTTTTTTTGTGTAATTGTTAATCGTTTTCGTAAGAAATAATATTTAAGCGTGATAATAGAAATATTACTTGCTAACTTTGTATAAAAATTTGAAAAATGGAATTATTTACTACAAGCTATTTTGTGCTATTCTTAATTATTGTAATAGGTTTTATTATTGGTAGAATTAAAATTAAGGGAATTTCTTTAGATATATCAGCAGTAATTTTTGTTGCTTTAGTTTTTGGACATTATGGAATGGTTGTTCCTAGTGATTTTCAGAATTTAGGATTGGTGTTGTTTATTTTTACTATTGGAATTCAAGCTGGTCCAAGCTTTTTTGAATCTTTCAAAAAAAACGGAAGAGAATTAGCTGTATTAGCAAGTGTTCTTATTTTGAGTGCTGGACTTATTTCATTTGTCATATTTTATTTCTTTGGGATGGATAAAAATTTAGTAATTGGCTTGCTAAATGGCTCATTAACAAGTACTCCTGGATTAGCCGCAGCTATTGATGCAACAGGCTCACCTTTAGCATCTATTGGTTATGGTATTGGGTATCCTTTTGGAGTTATTGGAGTCATACTTTTTGTTAGTTTTTTACCAAAAATATTAAGGTTGAATGTAAAAGCAGAGGAAGCGAAATACTTAAAAGAACAAAAAAAGAGTTTTCCTGAAATTTTGAAAAAGCATTATGTAGTTGAAAATGAAAATGTTATAGGGAAAACGTTAGGGGAGTTAAATGTTCGCTTTATGACGAAAGCAGTTATATCTCGAGTTATGCAGAATAATATAATTTTAGTACCTAACACTGATATTGTTTTTCAAAAAGGAGATGTTGTAAAAGCTGTAGGAACTTTTAATTCTTTGGAAAGAGTAAAATTGCTAATTGGGTCTGAAACAAATGAGGAAATACCAAATGATACTAATTATGATGTTCGATATATTTTAGTTACAAATAAAGATGTTGTTAAAAAAACATTAGGTCAATTAAATATTTTAGACACTTATCACGCCACAATTACTCGCATTAGAAGATCAGGTATTAATATTTCCCCAACACCTGCTACTCAGTTGCAGTTTGGAGATAAATTGTTGGTTGTTTGTCATAAAGACAATATGAAAGATGTTTGTAATATTTTTGGTGATGATACTAGTAAATTATCAAGTACTGATTTTTTACCAATTGCCACTGGAATAATTTTAGGAATATTAGTAGGGAAAGTGAGTGTTAACTTTAATGATTTTTCATTTAGCTTGGGGTTAACAGGTGGTATTTTAATGACTGCCTTAATTTTAGGAAGAACTGGTAAAACAGGTCCTTTTATGTGGACAATGACAGGCGCTGCGAATCAATTATTACGCCAATTTGGACTATTATTCTTTTTAGCAGCTGTTGGTACAAGTGCAGGAACGAGTTTAGTTGAAACTTTTCAAGAATATGGATTAGAGTTATTTGCGTATGGTGTAGCCATTACATTGATCCCAATGATTTTAACAACTATTATTGCACATTACGTATTGAAATTGAATATTTTAACTTTATTAGGAACCTTAACTGGAAGTATGACAAGTACACCAGGTTTGGCAGCCGTTGATAATATGAGTATTGCCGATGCACCTGCAATTGCTTATGCAACCGTGTATCCAATTGCTATGGTATTATTAATAATTGTAGTGCAAATTTTGAGTGTTTTGTAATGTTTTCAAAAAAAAACAATAGAGTTACTATTAAATACGCTTGATATCACTATTTTTTTTACTGATATGTAATTTTTTGAAAGTTTTTGATAATATTTTAAAGGATTAGTTTGTTCATTTAAAAATGTATAGTACTTTTGTGAAAGAAATGAAGACAATAAACAAAAATATGATTTGGTGGTGGAACTCTCTTAAACAATAAGCGAGAAATCACTGCTATATATTATTTTTATACTATAATTGAAGGGACTTATCGCAAGATAAGTCCTTTTTTTATTTCAAAAAATAATTAAAATGAACAAATTAACTGTGGAACTATTCATTTTCTATCGGTTAAATACTAAAAAATAAAGAGAAGAAGATGAGGAAATTAAAATTTAAAACTATTTCAAAACAACAATTGTCGGATACAGTTACGCCAGTGGGAATGTATTCGAAAATTAGAGACAAGTATGCAAATAGTTTACTGTTAGAAGGTTCCGACTATCATAGTAAGGAGGAAAGCTTCACTTTTATTTGTATTGAGCCAATTGTAACGTTAAAAGCAGATAAAAATGAGTTTACTTATACGTATAGAAATGAAGTGGTAGACACACGACACATCGATAATTTTTATACAATTTTTGAAGAATACACAAAAACAATTGATGTAGATTGCTCTGCCGATATAAAATCATACAATGGGTTTTATGGTTATGTTTCTTACAATTCAGTGCAATATTTTGAAACCATTAAGTTGAAAGCGCCACAAGCGCCTTCAGAAATACCAGATTTACAATTTAGTTTTTTCCGTTTTATAATCGTTATCAATCATTTTAAAGACGAGTTAACGTTAATTGAAAATATTGAAGAAGGTGAAACGTCAAGAATTGATGAAATTCAAACACTCATAAATTCAAGAACCTACGGTTTGTATAAATTTGAAATGAAAGGTGAAGAATCTTCAAATATTACAGATGATGAATTTAGAAACAATGTTGCAAAAGCAAAAACACACTGTAAGCGTGGCGATGTTTTTCAATTGGTGTTATCACGTCAGTTTCAACAAAAATATTCAGGAGATGAATTTAATGTGTATAGAGCGTTGCGTTCTATAAATCC